>DASRCS010000306.1:0-14764 GCA_035652995.1 Pyrinomonadaceae bacterium | reverse complement strand
GAGTTCGGGCTTGAGCGTGACCGACTTGCGGAAGCCGGGCGTGCGGTTGAGGTCTTCGAGGTGAAACATCCAACTTGAGTCGGTGTTGCGGAAGCCGAAGCCCGGCGGCGAGTTGACGAACTTCGAGAGCGCGCGGCGGTTCTGAATCACGCGGCTCCGCATGCGCTCATTAAATTCCTTCAACTCCGGCGAGCCGTCGGGGAATGAGGCGACGCGCTTCATCTCGTCCATTATCTTCTGCCGTATCGCCGCGATCTTCTCCTCGGTCATGTTCGCGGGCGCAACGTCCGTCAGCGCGACGTAAACCGGATTGCCCTCGACCATCTCATCGTCAATGAAGGCGAAGACGCTCTTCGCGCCCGTCTCCGTCACACGCGTCTTCGAGTCAACGAACAGCTTGTAAAGGTTCGTCGTCGCGTCGCCCGCGACGTTCGAGAGGAAGAGGTTGAGGAGCGTCTTCTCCCGCGTGTCGAGCGTGAGTTGCGCCGGGTACGCGAACATGACCCAGCCCGGCTGCTGCTCGTTTTTGTACGGGTACTCGACGAGCCTGATCTGTCCGGCGGGCGCAGGCTTCGGCGCGGGCAAGTCCGCCGCGGTCGTGTAGTGAAGCTTCGGCTCGTTCGGCTCAAGCCGGTTCAGTATCTCGTCGAGGTGGCGCAGCACGTCGGCGAGCGGCATCTCCTTCGGGAACGAGGCGACCGCGCCCATGTTCGCGAGGTGGTAGTTGTCGTCGTGGAACTTGCGTATGTCTTCGGCCTTCATCTCGCGAATCGCGGCGGGCCAGCCGCCCGAAGAGAGCGCGAGCGGGTGCGCCGGGCCATAGACCATCTGGTTCTCGGCGCGGAACAGGAGGCTCACGGGCTGGTCGTACGTCGTCCGCATCTCCTGATAGACCGTGCCCTTCTCTTCGAGGTGCAGAGTGTGGTCGGCAGGGTTCTCGCCGATGCCCCAGTGGCTCACCTCGCGGCGAATCTCCTCGTCGGTGTAGTCGGGGTGGAGCAGCGCGCCGGTCTGGCTCTCGAAGAGTTTATAAAAAACGTCGGGGCCGGCGGCGGTGTGGAAGAAGTAGCACGTGCGCCACTGCTGCGTGTAGGCCGACGAGCGCGCGAGCGACATGTCTTCCAGACTCGAATGCGCGCGCCCGACGTTGCCCTTGCCGAGCAGAAGGTGCTCCTGCGTGTGCGGCTCGCCGCGGTCTGAGGTGGGAAACGAGTTGACCCACGCGAAGACCTGCGGGACGGACTGCATCTGCAAGAAGTCAAGCTCGAAGCCTGTCTTGACGTGGCGCAGCCGCGCGCCGAAGGGCTTGTCCGAGTCGTTCAAGTAAACTGCCTCGGCGCGGAAGCCGTTGACGACCTGGCCTTCGGTCAGCGAGTCGAGCGAGACGGCGGCGCCCTGCCGCGCCATTGAAACGCGCGGCGCTCCCGCGAAGAGAATCGAGAAAGAGAGAAGCAGCAGAAGCGCTGTCGAGGGACTTTTCCTGTTCATAAAAACTCCTGTCTGAAGATGAGCCGCCGGCACGCGCGCGCACGTCGCCCGCGCCGGTCGCGTGAAGTTTCGTGAGTCCGAATTGTCGGATGAAATCCAATGCCTTGCGCCGAAAGAGACTGCGGGGAGAAGCGATGCTATCCCGCGCCGTTGTTCAAACGCAACAGGCGGTCTGAGAGTTTCACGTCGGGCGCGAATCGCGGCGGGCCGCTTCGTCCAGAGGGAAGGGAATTGACACGGGGCGAAGCGGCTTGCAAGAATGGCGACACCGCAACACACGAATCAGACGAAGAAGGAGCGAGGGAGATCACATGGCCTTACCGGAACCCGTGTTGGCTTATCTGAACGACAACGCGCGGAGCGCGGGCGTCGCGGAGCCGAAGGAGGGCGACGACCTCTTCAAGTCGGGCGTGCTCGACAGCTTCGCCCTCGTTGACTTCCTCTCGGTGCTCGAACAGCACACGGGCGTCAGCGTGCCCGACTCGGACGTGAGCCCGTCGAACTTCCAGACCGTCGAGGCGATAGAGCGTTACGTCAACGGGCGAAGAGGTCAGGACTCTTGAGCGCTTTCGTCACAGGCTCCGGCGTCTCCGTGCCGGAGCGCGTCGTCACCAACGAAGAACTCTCCGCGCCGCTCGGCCTTGAGCCGGAGCGGATTCGCAAGGCTTCGGGCATCAGCAGCCGGCGCTGGGCGTCGCCGGGGACGACGACGAGCGACCTCGCCTCCGCCGCGCTGCGCTCGGCGCTCGAAGACGCGGCGATAGGAGCGGGCGAAGTTGACTACCTTATTTTCGGGACGATGACGCCCGACCGCCTCATTCCGGGCAGCGCCCCGGCGGTTCAGAGCCGGCTCGGCCTTGGAGAAATCCCCTGCCTCGACATCCGCGCCGCCTGCTGCAACGCGCTTTACGGTTTGCAACTCGCGAAGTCTTTGATCGTTTCGGGCGCGGCGCGGTGCGTGGCGCTGTGTCTCGCGGAGGTGCAGTCGCCGTCGCTGCGGCTGACGCCGGAGGCCGGGACGCTCTCGATGCTCTTCGGCGACGGCGCGGCGGCGCTGGTCGTCACGGGCGAGCGCCGCGAGGGGGCGCTTGAGATAGTTGACGTTCTCCTGTCGTCGAACGGGGCGTTCGTTGACGACCTCGGCGTCCGGCGGCCCGGCACAGAGTTCAGGGAAGACGAAACAAACTCCGAAGCCGGAGGCGCGGACGATTTCGCGCCGCGCATGAACGGGCAGTCGGTGATCCTGCACGCCTCAAGAAAGATGGCGTCGGCCTGCCAGTCCGTCCTGAAGCGCAACGGCATCGGCGTCGAAGAGGTGCGCTGGGTCGTGCCGCATCAAGCGAACGCGAACCTGCTCGCGCAGGTCGCGCGCGCGCTCGGATTCAACACGGCGGGCGGAGTCGTCTCCGTGCTCGAAGAGTTTGGGAACACCTCTTCGGCTTCGATGGGGATCGCGCTCGACACGCTGCGCCGTTCGGGGAAGGTTGCGACGGGCGACTACCTTCTGCTCCCGGCCTTCGGCGCGGGCTTCACCTGGGGCGCGGGAATCTGCCGGGCGTCGGGCGGCGACGAGCCTCCGGCGACTTCAGTGTCCGCCCGTTGACTGCGGGCCTTCGGGCGGCGGCAAAAGCAGCGAGCGCTCGCTCATCTCAAGCAGCACGACGTTCGGGCGCGCGGCCTCGATCAGGTCGGGATGCCAGCCCGGCCTCACGTCCCAGACGTAAAGCCCTTCGCTGAAGTGTTCGGCGAGCAGCGGGATCAGGTAGCTTGAGAATGAGTCCCTCTGCATGTAGAGGCGCGGCAGCGAAGCGCCCTCCACCCTCGAAGTGCAGCGCCCGCGGTCGAAGCAATTCCTCGCCAACTGCGCGCGGGGCCGCTTCGGCACCATGATGTACTTGTCTTCGGTCAACACGTCGTAGAGTCCGAGCATGCCCGCGAGGTCTCCTCCCTTCGTCGAAGTGATCGAGGCCGCGCAGTCGGACGCCGCGAGCGGCTGCATCCCGCCAAACTCCTTCCCCAGCTCTCGGACAATCGTCTGGTACGCGGCGAAAGCCCCCGCGCCGCTCCAATGTGTGTCGGTCAAAAAGTAGGCGCGGCGGGAGTGCTTCGAGTCGAACAATGCTGGCCGCACGTCAACGACGCGGATGTCGGCGTGTCCCTTCAGGTACTCGACGAGCTGGTCGAGGCGTGACGCGTTCGGCAGGCGGACGAGTTTGTCCGGCATCAGCTCCGGGTAGATCGTCTGCTTCTCAGGCGCGACGACGAAGACGAACGACGCGCCGAACCCTTTCGCCGCGTCGCGCACCGATTCGAGATACGAACGCCACGCGCTCAGCTCGTCGTCCGTGAACGGCTTCGTCCTCGAATAAAGTTCGACCCCGCCCTCGCCCGCGTAAAAGAGACAGCCGTCCTTGCCGATGATGATGTCGGGCGAGCTGGACGACTTCAGCCAGTTCACCTTCACCAGCGCCTGCCAGCGAATCATCTCGGCGCGCAGCCCGAAGTGGTCTTTGAAATATTCGGCCAGCATCCTCGGAAGGTGAAACGCTTCGCTCAGATTTGTCGGGCGCTGCGGGAGGTCGGCGAGCCGCCGATTCTCCCAGGCAGGCTCGCCCTCGCCGCGGGCGAGCAGCACCGTGAGCGGGGACGAAATCGCGACGACGAAAAAGGCCACGACGAAGAGGTCGGCGATCTTGCGAAAGGTGCTGTTCGGCATCGGCGATAGACCTGTCTAAAAACGGAAATAGATGAACGGGCTGTAAGTCCCCGCCGCCGACTGCGTGGCCGAGGCGACGAAGATGAGGGCTATCAGCGCGGCGTGGGACAAGTCCATCCCGCCGTGGAGGAGGAGTCCGACCGTCCCCGACAGCCTCTCGGCGGCCCGCGCGATCAATCTCCTCAAAGCGGGCACGACGGGCGCGCAGCCGACCAGCCCGACGGCCAGCGCGACCGCGACCTCGCCGTCGAGGAAGAACGAAGGCTTGTAGAACGCGTCCGCGCCGGCTCGTCCCGCCATGGCCGCGAGGTAGTCGAGCGCGCGCGGCAACGTCTCGGCGCGGAAGAAGACCCAGCCGACGAGGACGACGAGGAGGGCGTAGGCGTGCCGGATAAATCTCGGCAGCCTCGCCAGCGTTTTCAGCAGCCCCATCCTCTCGAAGACGAGGAAGGCGCCGTGGAAAAGTCCCCAGGCGACGAAGCTCCAACTCGCCCCGTGCCACAGGCCGCAGAGGAGGAAGACGATCATCAGGTTCAGATAGACCCTCCACGCGGGCCGCCGGACTCCGAGCGGGAAGAAGAGGTAGTCCCGGAACCACGTCGAGAGCGAGATGTGCCAGCGCCGCCAGAACTCTGTGACGGACGCGGAGACGTACGGGTAGTTAAAATTTTCGGGGAAGTGGAAGCCGAACATCCGCGCGAGTCCTATCGCCATGTCCGTGTAGCCGGAGAAGTCGTAATAAATCTGCAACGCGTAGCAGAGGACGCCGAGCCACGCGAGCGCCGGAGTCATCTCGTCGCGACCGAGCGCGAAGATCATGTCCGCCGGGACGGCGAGCGTGTTGGCGATCAGCATCTTCTTGCCGAAGCCCGCGGTGAATCTTCTCACCCCGTCGGCGAAGTCCGCGCGCGTGACGCGGCGCGAGACGATCTCCGCGGCGATGTCGCCGTAGCGGACTATCGGGCCGGCGATGAGATGGGGAAAGAGCGTGATGTACAGGGCGAAGTTGGGGAGGTCGCGCTGCGCCTCGATCTGTCTGCGGTACACGTCCACGAGATACGAGATGCCCATGAAGGTGAAGAACGAGATTCCGATGGGCAGGTGTACGGGCGGGGGCGGCGGCAGCTCGACGCCGGTGGCCGCGAGAAGCTGGCCGACGTTTGCGGCGAGGAAGTTCGCGTACTTGAAGACGACCAGGAGCAGCAGATTGCCCCCGACGCCGACGGCCAGAACCCGCCGCCGCGACCTTGCGGCATCGAAGCGACCGAGCGCCCGCGCCGCCGCGTAGTTGAGCAGAATCGAGAAGACCAGCACGAACGAAAAGGTCTTCTCGCCGACGACGTAAAAGACGAGACTCGCGGCCACGAGAATCAAATTCCGTAGCCGCCGCGGCGAAACGTGGTAGGCCGACAGCACCAGCGGGAGGAACAGGAAGAGGAACGAAGGCTCTGTGAACAGCATACGAGTTTATATGATTATTAAGGCGGCGATGAACCAGAGACAAAGCAATATAGAAATGGCCGGCGCGGGTGTCAAATCCGACTGTCCGGCGCCCCCACGTTCTGAGGCGTCGTGCGCGTCTCCGCGCGTGCGAATTCATGCGATGCAGGTGACGACGCCCTCTGTGTTATGTTAGCGGCAAGCGTTTAGTCTTTATTCGCTCGGAGCTTTTTTCGCCCGCGGCGAACGCAGCCAGTCATCGCAACTACGAGGTCTTATGAATCACATCCGTTATTCCGTCGCGGCCTGTCAGACCGACATGCCGAACCCGGTCGAGCGCCGCGAGATGCGCCGCAACACCGAGCGTATGCTCTCGATGATTGACTCGGCTGTCGCGGGCGCGGCCCCGTTCCTGCCCGTCCGCCTCGTCGTCTTCCCCGAATTCGCTCACGCCGCGCCGGTCTTCGTCACGGTCAAAGGGCTTCTCGACAAACTCGCCGTCACTGTCCCGAACGAGCACACCGAGGCGCTCGAAGCGAAGGCGCGCGAGTACGACATCTACATCCAGTCCGGCTCGATGATCGAGCGCGACGCGCGCTGGCCCGGCGTCGTCTTCAACACGACCTGCCTCGTCGGGCCGCGCGGAGTCATCTACAAATATCGGAAGGTGAACACGTGGATTCCCTACGAAGTCCACGCAAGCCCGCACGACCTCGAAGGCTACGACGAGCCGCTCTTCCCCGTCGCCGACACCGAGATCGGTCGCATCGGTTGTGCCATCTGCTACGACTGGCTCTTCCCCGAAGCCATCCGCCAACTCGCCGCTAACGGCGCGGAGGTTCTGGTGCGCGTGTCGGCCTACATGGACCCCTGGGGCGCGACACGCCCGATGGACTGGTGGACTGTTGTCAACCGCTGCCGCGCGCTTGAGAATACGGCCTACGTCGTCGCGGCGAATCAGGGCGCGAGCCTGAAGCACTACCCGCCTTACTCTTGGCCGGGCGGGAGCATGGTCGTTGACTTCGACGGTCGCGTACTGGCCGAGGCGAGTCCGGGGCCGGGCGAGCGAATCGTCGTCGCGCCCGTTGACATCTCGGCGCTCCGGCACGAGCGCGCCGCGCGCCGCGGACACAACATGCTCGCGCACCTGCGAACGGAAGCCTACCCCGTCTATCGAAGGCACGTCTATCCGCCCGCGCTCGGCGGAGACGAAGGCGCGTCGCACTCATACGAGCGCAACAACCTCTTGATTGACGAGTCGAAGAAAATCCTCGAAGCCGGCGACGAAGCTTAGCGGCGCTCGGACGAGTTTTCACTCTCATCGCCCGAACGATTTTTTTCGTCGAGTCCGGCGTTTACGTTTTTGGATTGCCGACGAAAACTCGTAGAGAGTCACCGGCGAAAATTCGCAAGCCCCGCGAATTCTCTCGAAATTGCCGCGCCCGTGGTCGCGGCATTTTTGTTGCGTGATTCCGGCGGAGTCTTTGTGAGTCTGGATTCTTCTCTCGCCGCCTGAATGCGAAGTGCCGTTGCCCTGAGAATTTGGTTGACAGTCCTTTGATTCTGTATTAAATACTACTTCGTTCGGACAGGCAACAAACCGTAATCCGTCTTCCAAAGCGAACCAGGCAAGTAAAAAAAACAGTTCGCCCCCAGCCGTCGTGCTCGACGGGTCTGTAACTTCTGTCTTTCGCGTCGAACCCTTCCGGCAGAGGACGACGCGGACGGCCCTTGTACTTTCTTTGACCATGCGAGGCTCAGTCATGTTTACACCGCGGAGAAATATCCCCTTCTCGAAGTTGGCGGCTGCGCTTTTCTGCGTCGCCGCTTTCGTCTTTCCGGCCACTGCCCAGACGAACAAGGGCACGATAGCCGGGACTGTCACAGACCCGAACGGCGCGGTCGTCAAGGACGCGAAGGTCACGGCGACCAACGTCGCCACCGGCGAGACGCGCGAGGCGACGACGAGCGGCGAGGGCACTTACGCGCTCCCCGCGCTCGACCCCGGCGTCTATAAGATCACGGTTGACGCACAAGGTTTCAGCCAGGCCATCGTTGACCAGGTCAAGCTCGACACGAGTTCGCGCCAGGCCGTTAACATCACGCTCACGGTCGCGGGCGTCAGCGGCGGCAGCGTCACCGTCACCGCCGAGGCCCCGCTCGCCGAGACCGAGTCGAGCGTGCGCGGCGACCTGATCACGGGCAAGGAGGTCACAGACCTTCCCATCCCGCAGCGCAACTTCACTCTGCTCGCGACGCTTTCGCCGGGCGTGACGCGCCCCTTCGTCGGCGTCATCGGCGGCGGCGGAAACTTCGAGGGCGGCGGCAGCAACCCCGTCGGCACCTCGACCGAGTCAACGCGCTTCCGCGAGTCGGGCGGCTCCGTCCTCGTCGTCAACGGCGCGCGACCCACCAACAACAACTTCACGCTCGACGGCACGGACAACAACGAAGGGCAGTTCGGGCAGATCGGCATCTACCCGCCGCCCGACGCCATCGCCGAGTTCAAGATCGAGACGAGCGTCGCGCCCGCCGAGGCCGGACGCGCGGGCGGCGGCATCATCAGCACGACCACCCGTTCGGGCGGCAACGTCTATCACGGCTCGCTCTACGAGTTCTACCAAGGGCGCGTGCTCTCGGCCATCAGCCGCAACGAGAACCCGAACAACCTCGCCAACCGCAACACGCACCAGTTCGGCGGCACGGTCGGCGGCCCCGTCTATCTGCCGCGCTTCGGCGAGGGCGGGAAGAAAATCTGGAACGGCAAGAACCGAACCTTCTTCTTCTTCTACTACGAGGGGCAGCGCAACGCGACGCCCTCGACGACGGGCGACTTCGGGTTCGTCAGCGTCCCGACCGACAGGATGCGCGTCGGCGACTTCAGCGAGCTGCTGCGGCCCGGAACCTCGATGACCTACAACACGATCCGCGGCCCCGTCGTCGCGCCCATCGGCACGGTCTTCTGCGCCAACGCCTTCCCCGCGCCCGGCAACGACATACGCAACTGCGGCCAGACGCTCTCGACCGCGGCGCTCAACGTCCTTCAGGCTTACCCGCACCCGAACGTCACGGGCCGCATTTTCGACAACTTCGCGACGAACCGCAAGGAGCACTACATCCGCAACGGCTTCGGCACGAGGTTCGACCACAACATCAACCAGGCGAACACGCTCTTCTTCGCCTACAGCCGCGACAACAGCGGTCGCGCGCGCGACAACAACTTCCCCATCGGCTCTTCGCCGACGGGCAACGACCTGCCTTCGGGCTTCGGCGCGGGCAACGAGTTCGGCAACTCGCGCGGCGTCCGGTTGGGTGAGACGCACACCTTCTCGCCCTCGGTCGTCAACGACGCGCGCTTCGGCGTCACGCGCGTCGAGATCGGCATCTTCAACACGGGCGTCGGCGGCGCGCTCGGCTTCAACCCGAACATCTCTTCGGCGCTCGGCATCAACGGCGCGAACGTCTGCGGCGAGTGCACGGGCGTCGTCCTGCTCGGCGTCGAGGAGCCTTTCCAGAACGGTCGCCAGAATCAGCTCGAGTTCATCGGCGACGGCGGCCCGTTCTACTTCACCTCGAACAACTGGAGCTTCGCCGACGCGCTGACTTGGGTGCACGGCACGGGCACCTTCAAGTTCGGCGGCGACTACCGCGTGCGCCAGAACTCGAACTTCGACGCGGGCCGCGCCGGCGCGATCAAGGGGCAGTACCAGTACGGCACGGGCGCGGGCGGCTTCCTCGCCGGCAACTACAGCGGCATCCTGATCGGGCCGCAGGACTCAGGCTCGGGCGCGGCCAACATGCTCCTCGGCTACGACCCGGCCTTCGTCAGCCGCGGCACGCCGGGCACGCCGCCCTTCCTCTCGAACCACGAGGTCGCCTTCTTCGGCCAGGACGACTGGAAGGTCAACCAGAACCTGACGATGAACATCGGCCTGCGCTGGGACTTGTTCACGCAGCCGACCGAGCGCTTCGACGCGCAGTCGAACTACGACCCGGCGACCGACACGCTGACGCGCGCGGGCAAGAACGCGCCGGGCGGGCGCGACCTCGTCAACAGCGACCGCAACAACTTCGGCCCTTCGGTCGGCTTCGCCTGGAGCGGCTTCAGGAAGGACAGGACGGTCGTCCTGCGCGGCGGCTACGCGATCAAGTACGCGGTTGACACGCCGGGCATCCCCGGCATCCTTCAGGCCAACCCGCCGACCGGCGCGAGCTACTCGTGCAGCATCACGCAGTACGGCACGGCAGCCTGCCCGCAACTGCCGCGCTTCTTCAACCTCGACACGGGCATCCCGTTCCCGCAGGTCACCAACAACATCGCGCCGGGGCAGACCTTCGCCGCGCCGGTGGGCGCGAACCTCGTCCGCGTTGACCCGAACATCCACAACGAGATGTTCCACCAGTACAACCTGACGGCGCAGTGGGAGTTTCACCCGAACTGGCTCGCCGAGGTCGGCTACGTCGGCAGCCGCGGTCGCAACCTTCTCGTCATCACCAACATCGGTGACAACAGCGGCGGCTTCCCCGGCTCGCGGCAGGTGACGACGCACAGCACCGTCCAGAACGTCCAGTACACGGGCAAGAGCTGGTACGACGCCATGCAGTCGAAGCTCGAACGCCGCTTCTCGCAGGGGCTGTCGCTCATCACGACCTACGTCTGGTCGCACGCGATTGACAACTCGCCGGGCGGCTTCTGCACGGGCGGTCAGGGGCCGAGCACCTGCGGCTTCGCCAACCCCCTGCGCCCCGGACTCGACAAGGGCAACGCCGACTTCGACGTGCGCCACCACTTCAGCTTCGCGAGCGTCTGGGACTTGCCCATCGGCAAGGGCCGCCGCTACGCGGGCAACATCTCGCACGGCGAAGACCTGTTCGTCGGCGGCTGGCAGGTGAACACCGACATCACGATCCAGAGCGGCCCGCCGTTCTCCATCGTCGCCAACGGCGAGCGCGCCGACGTGTCGAGCACGCTCGGCCCCGGATGCAAGGCTTTCCAGGGTCAGATTTTCTGCCCGGCGACCGCCGAGGTCTTCCCCGGCGACCCGCGTAACGCCACGCTGGGCGATCCGAAGTTCGGCAACACGGGCCGCAACATCTTCCGCGGCGCGCGCGAGACGTTCGTCAACGCTTCGCTTTTCAAGAATGTCCACGTCTCCGAGAGGCTGAACATCCAGTTGCGCGCGCAGTACTACAACCTGCTCAACCACGTCAACGGCTTCCACCCGAACGGCGACCTCGGCAGCAGCCAGTTCGGCATTGACACGTCCGAGCAGCGCCGCCGACAGTTGGAGTTCGGCATGAGGGTCGTCTTCTAACGCCGCGGCCTTCGGGCCTGCGCGAAGCTTAGATGGAAGCGGAAGTGGCGGGCGTTCTTTTAGCGGGACGCCCGCCACTTTTCATGTTGTGAACAGCGCGGGCAGAGTCTTCCCAGTCTTGAGCGTCGAGCAGGTTGAGTTCACCGCCGCAGGCACGAAGAACACGGAGGGGGCACGGAGTTTTGAGATTTCAAATCTGAAATTCAGTATTCCTCCGTGCGACCTCCGAGTCCTCCGTGTCTCCGTGGTGAACTTCAACGCCCTCTTCGCCCAGGAATCAATAGACCTTGCAGCGCGGGCGCTTGAGTTTGCGGCCCGCGGACGTTAACTTGTCGGACGGTCTCCCGCGTCTCCCGAAAGCCCGCACGCGAGCACGCGCCGCGCCCTTGTCGTTGCGGCGCGCTTGTCAGGAAGTTTCGCAGTGAGCGCACGCGCAAAAGGTTCGACTCTGAGGGCGGCGACGTTCGCCTTCGTCTGCGCCGCCTTACTTCTGCGCGCGCTCTCGTGCGGAGCGGCGGCGGCGCGGCGTCAGGACGAATCTTTTTCGCCCGCGCGCGTCGCCGAGGCGGTCGCGCAGTTGCGCCGCGCCGCGCCCGACGACTCGGCGTTCGCGCAGGCGCTCGCGCTCGGCTACGCGCTCTTCGGCGCGGGCCGCTTCGCCGAGGCGGCGGAACTCTTCGCCGCGCTCGTCGAGCGAAGGCCGCAGGACGCTTCGGCGCTCTACGGCGCGGCGCTCGCCACCTTCAACTCGGGCCGCGCCGCCGACGCCGAGCCGCTCGCCCGCCGCGCCGTCGAGGCCGCGCGGCTCGCGGCGAAGTCCTCGAACGCGAACGGCACGAACGCACGAACGCACGGGACTGACGCGCACGCGCCCGGCGTGCGGACAGCCGACGCGCTCGTGCTGCTCGCCGTCGTGCTCGCCGTGCGCGGCGACGACGCGGGCGCTCTGAAGTCGGCGCGCGAGGCCGCGGCGCTCGCGCCCGAAAGCTTCGACGCGCAGTTCACCCTGGGCCGCGCTCTCTACGGCGCGGGCGACGCGGCGGCGGCGGCGCGCGCCTTCCGCTCCGCGGTCGCGCTCAGGCCGGCGGACGCGCAGGCGCGCTTCTTCCTCGCGACCTCGCTCGAACAGTCGGGCGACGACGAGGGCGCGCTCGCCGCCTACCGCGAACTCGCCGCGCGCGAGCCACGCGCCGCGGAAGGCCACCTCGGACTCGGCGTCCTCCTCGTCAAGCGCGGCGGCGCGGACGCCGACGAAGGCTTGAAGGAACTCGCGCGCGCAATCGAGATCAACCCGGACCTCTACGAGGCGCGCGTCGCGCTCGGTCGCGCGCTCGTCGCACGCGGTCGCGCCGCCGAGGCAATCGAGCACCTGCAACGCGCGGCGCGGCTCGCGCCCGGAAACCCGGAGCCGCACTACCAACTCTCGCTCGCCTACCGCCGCCTCGGTCGCAAGGCCGAGGCCGAGGCCGAGTCGGAGGCGGTCAGGCGCATACACGAGTCGCGCCGCTCCGGCGGCGCGTCGCAGGAGAAGACGCCCGCCGCGGCGGGGCCTTGAAGATGAAGAGAACGCGTAGAAGGAGTCGAGTCCGGCCCGGTGTTTTCCGTGAAGCATGAGCATGAATTGAGGCCACGCGCCGTCGGCGCCGCGCGCGCGTCGTTCACGTGCGCATGTTGTGTGCTTGCGCTCGCGCTGCTTGCGCCGTTCGAGGCGAGCGCGTTTCAGCAGCGCGGGACTCGCGCGCCCGCGGCGCAGCGTCAGTCTTCCGGCGCGCAGCAACATTCCGAATCGCCGCTCGTGCGCGAGGCGGCGGCGCTCCTTCAGGCGGGCAGGCTCGAAGAGGCTGAGGCCGCGGCGCGCAAGGCGGTCGCCGCCTCGCCGCGCGACTCCGAGGCGCACGCGCTGCTCGGCGTCATACTCGGCCAGCGCGGTCGCGGCGACGAGGCCGAGCGCGAGCTGCGCGAGGCCGTGCAGCTCGACCCGAAGTCCGTGGTCGCGCTCACGAACCTCGGCGTGCTGCTCGTCGGGACGGGCCGCGCCGACGAGGCCGTCAAAATTTTCGAGGAGGTTCTGCGCCTCGCGCCCGGCCACGCGCAGGCCGCGTACAACCTCGGCATGATTTATGTTGCGCGCAAGGATTACGAACGCGCGATACCGCTGCTCGAAGTCGCCGTGCGGCTGAGGTCGGGCGGGGCCGAGTCGTCTGACATCCCCATGCTGCTCGCGCTCGAAGGCGCGTACCTGCGCGCGGGCCGCGGGCGGGAGCCGGCGGAACTCGCCGACGTGATCGAGCGCCGCGCCGGCGATGACCCGCGCCCCCTCTTCACGCTCGCCCTCGCCCTCGCCGACGCCGGCTCTTACGAGCGCGCCGCGCACCTCTTCGCGCGAACGAACGAGTTGCGACCGAACACCTACGAGGTGCTCTACAACCTCGGCATCGCCCTCTTCAACCTCGGACGCCTCGACGAAGCGCGCAAGGCTTTGCAGGACGCCGCCACGCTCAGGCCAGAAGAGCCGGACGTGTTCTACCGCCTCGGCGAGGTGGCCTCGGCGAAGGGCGAAAGCGCCAACGCCATCGGCCTCTGGCAGCGCACGGTGAAGCTGCGCCCGGACTTCGCCGACGCCTACTTCCTGATAGCCGAGGAGCTTGTGAAGAACGGGCGCAACGAGACCGCAGTCCAGTTCTACGAGCAGGCCGTCGAGCACGACCCCGCGCAGCCCCTCTATCAAATGCGCCTCGGCGTCGCACACTTCCGCGCGCGCCGCTACCAGCAGGCGCGCGAGGTCTTCGAGCGCGCCGCCGCGCGGTTCCCCGACAGCCCCGCGATCCAATACCTCGTCGGCTACGCGGCGCGCGCCGAGGGGCAATTCGACCTCGCCCGCAAAGCCTTCCAGCGCACGGTCGAGCTGGAGCCTGACAACGCGGCGGCCTACGCGAGCCTCGGCTTCCTCGCCGAAGAACGCGGCGAGCACGAGGGGGCCGAGCGTCTCCTGCGCCGCGCGCTCGCGCTCGATCCCAAAAACTACCCGGCGACCTACGACCTCGGTCGCCTGCTCGTCCGCCTCAAGCGTTACGAAGAGGCGCTGCCGGTTTTGGAGCGCGGCGCGACGCTCGGAGGGGAAGACCCCGGCGTCCACTACCAACTCTTCCTCGTCTATTCGCGCCTGCGCCGCAAGGAGGACGCCGACCGCGAACTCGCCGAGTTCAAGCGTCTCGACGAGGCGCGCAAGTCGGGCGAAGGCGGCGGGATGGGCGGCGACGCGAAGGGACAGGAGCCGCCCCCGCCGCCCGACGCGGGCGCGACGCCGAAGAGTCCTTCGACGCCCGCGCCGAGGCCGCCGGGACTCAGGCTTTAGTTGAAGACGCCGACCGATTTAGTGTGATAAATTTGGCCGCCCGCGCGAGCCTTTGCGCCGCGCGCGGAAGAGTGAAAGAGTTTCGCAACCGTAAATTCCAAGGGGCTAAAAAATCTTCGCATGAATCGAGTTAAAGCTTTCTTACTCTGTGCGGGTATCTTTGTCTTCGTCGTCGCGGCGGCGTCCGCGTCGTCGCTCGCGGACACGAAGAAGGGCAAGTCTTCGGCGGCGTCGCGGGGCCGCGAGATTTACACGGCGAACTGTGCACGCTGCCACGGCGCGGACGGGCAGAGCCACACGAGCATGGGCGAGATGACCGAAGCGCCCAACCTGACGGACGCGGACTGGCAGAGCCGGCGCAGCGCCGCGCGCATGATCTCGTCGGTGACGAACGGTCGCGGCGAGATGCCCGCGTTCGGCAGGAAGCTCTCGAAATCAGACATCGCCGCG
>DASRCS010000305.1:0-11844 GCA_035652995.1 Pyrinomonadaceae bacterium | reverse complement strand
TGCTCATCCCGCCCGTCTCGATCTTCTGTTCGATCTTCGCCATCGCTTACAAGAAGCGCCACGGCGGCGAGGAGGAGGACGAATAAAATGGCAGAAGAACTCGTGCCCGCCGTTGACGTTGAGAGGCAGACGATACGCGGTCGCTCATGCCCCGCGTGCGGCGGCAAGATCATCCCTTCCGACCGCGCCGTCTATCAAAGCACGAGCGACCCCTCGGAAGTCTTCCCCGCGTGGCAGTGCGAGCGCTGCGGCTACGAGGAGTTGAGCGAGAAGAAGGTCGCGGCCAAGCCCGCACACCCGCCGAAGAAGAAGGCCGAAGCGTGAGCACGCCCGAAGACATCCCGCTCAAAGTTCTCGGAATGTTCGACGACATGGACAGGGAGGCGCTCGACCTGCACGAGCTTTTCGAGGCGGGCGGCAACGACCCCGACGCGCGCCTCGCGGTCTTCCACGCGGTCGAAAACTTGGTCGAGCGCGGCCTGCTCGAAGAGCGCGGGAACGACTTTTATTCGCTGACGGACGCGGGGCGCGAGGCTTTGGCGGAAGGGAAGGGCGGCGGGCGGCGCGCCGGATGAAGGCGCGTTGGGTTTTATGAACGACTCGATATTGCCCCACCTGAACGCCGTGCTCAACGCGACGAGTTTCGTGCTGCTCATCTGCGGCCTCTACTTCATCCTCCGCGGAAGAGTTAAGGCACACCGCGCGTGCATGGTCTCCGCGCTCGTCGTCTCCGGCCTCTTCCTGATTTCATACGTCGTCTATCACGCGCAGTACGGCTCGGTGCGCTTCAAGGGGCAGGGCTTCGTGCGCCCGCTCTACTTCGCGATTCTGATAACTCACGTCGTCCTCGCCGCGGCAATCGTCCCGCTCGTCACGATTACTTTGCGGCGGGCGCTGCGCGGCGACTTCATCCGGCACAGGCGCATCGCGCGCTGGACGTATCCGCTTTGGCTCTACGTCTCCGTCACAGGCGTCGTCGTTTACCTGATGCTCTACCAGCTTTATCCTTCGCGCTGACGGGGCCGTTTCTGAACTCGATGGAGAATACCGGCAACAACGGAAGCCGCGACGGCGAGGCGTCGGCCCTGCCCTTCGCGCAGGGGCGGAGGCGAACGCCCTGGTCGCTCGCCGTCGTCGCGGTGCTGTTCGTCGTCGTGCCGTTCCTCACGTGGTACTGGACTTGGTTCGGTCGGAGCCTGAGCGACAAGGAGATTGACGAGTACCTGCGCGAAGACAACCCGCGCCACGAGCAGCACGCGCTCTCGCAGATCGCTCAGCGAATCGAGGATGAGCAAGCCGGCAAAGCGCAAGGCAAGAAAGCAGACAGCAGCGCAGGCAAATGGAACCAGCAAGTCGTCGCGCTCGCCGCCAACCCGGTCGCGGACGTTCGCATGACCGCGGCGTGGGTGATGGGGCTTGAGCACACTTCGGACGAGTTCCACGCGGCGCTCCTGCGCCTGCTCGACGACCCGGAGCCAATCGTCCGCCGCAACGCCGCGCTCGCGCTCGTCCGCTTCGGCGACCCGCGTTGCCGCGACGAACTGCTCGCGATGCTCCGGCCTTACGCCGTCAAAGCCGCGGGCGAGGGAACTGCGCTGACCGCACTGACCTCCGGCACATCGGTCAAACGCGGCTCGCTGCTCGTCAAATTCAGAAACACGTCCGGCGCGGTCGAAGAAGTGCGCTCGCCGCTCCCCGGCACAATCGAAAGCGCGCCGGTCAAAGACGACGAGCACATCGCGGCGGGGAGCGACCTGTTAGTCATCGCGCCGGACGCCGAGCAGTTGAGCGACGCGCTCGTCGGCCTCTACTACTTCGGCGACGGGCGCGACCTGGCCGATGTCGAGCGCTACGCGGGCGGCGTCGAAGGGATGCCGGACGACGTGAAAGCGAAAGCGGCGCAGACGGCTGAAGCCATCAGGCGCCGCTCGGCGAATGTTCGTTGAAGAAGGTCTGAGCTTTCAACCGGCGGGCGGCGGAGGCGGGGCGTCCGTCAGCGTGATGCCGTGCATTGACTCCCAGTCGTCGGTCGGAACCATCTCGATTGCGTCCCACGGGCAGCCGTCGAGGAAAGCGCCGTCCGGCCCTTTGCTCGTGCACTTCTGGCAGCCGATGCAGAGGTAGGGGTCAACTTCGATGCGACCGAAGGGCGTGTGGTCGCCGTCGGGAACCCAGAACATGCAGGCTTCGATGGGGCAGTATTCGATGCACGCGGGCGAGCCGGCGCAGCCCGTGCAGCAGTCGGTCGTGATCGCGAGGATGCGCGGCTTCTTCTTGCGCGTCGCCTTGCCGTCGCCGACCGACATCGGCCAGTGCTTCTCAATGACCTCGATCATGCTTCGCCGCTCCGTGTGCTGTTTCTGAGAGCGCAGCGACTTTATCATTTCTCGCCGCGCGGCTCAACAAATTATTCTGGAACCCTGACGCCCCGGCCCCGTCGCTTCGGCGGCTGAAAATCGGGACGGATTGTGCGTTTTCTTAAATCGAAAAACTGACCTCGGTCGGGGCCTGACTCGCTTTAAGCTTCGACGCGCCGATAATCCTTGACGGCTCCAAAAACCTTCGCCGGCTCGTTCGGGCGAGAGACAAATCAAAGGGCAAAAGGAGAGACCCCCATGAAGACTTTACGCAGGATATTTCTGCCCCTCGTCGTCGCCTCGGCGGCGGTCGGAGTCGCCGTCACCTCTTCGGCGCGCGGCACGAGCGCGCACGACCCGACGTGGTGGGACAAGTACACGTACCTCGCGAAGAACGGCCCCGGCGACGGCGGAGTCTCTACGAATTCGCTGAACTTCGGCGGCAACGTTGACATCTCGAACGAGTGCGGCCCGCAGAGCGAGACCTTCATCACCATCAACACGGCGCAGACGAAGAACCTCGCGGCGGGGTCGAACGAAATCTTCCGCCTGCCCATGCGCGGCTACTTCACGACCGACGGCGGGAAGAACTGGGGCGGCGTTGACCTGCCTTTGCCGCCGCCGAAAGGCAACGGCCTGGACTTCGGCTCCGACCCGTCGCTCGCCTTCGACTCGCGCGGCAATCTCTTTTACAGCTACATCGTGGTCTTCTTCGGCAACGGCACGGGCGTCAACGGGACGGAGATGGCCGTCGCGCGCTCGACCGACGGCGGCAAGACGTATCCGACCGTCAACTTCTTCTCGTTCGAGAACGGCTCGAACCACTTCAACGACAAGCCGATGATCACGACCGACCTGAACGCGTCGAGCCGCTTCCGCGACCAAATCTACGTCGCCTGGGACGCGGCTTCGGGCGGCTCGACCGGAGGCGGCGTGCGCGTCGGCGCGTCGTCGGATCACGGCGCGAGCTTCAGCGTCACGCGTGCGGACGACCCTTCGGGGCCGGGCCGCGCCATCGGCGCGTCGCCCGCCGTCGGGACGAACGGCGAACTCTACGTCGCCTGGAACGACTACGCGCAGAACGTCATCGCGTTCAACCGCTCCTTCGACGGCGGCAAGACGTGGGACGCGCAGCGCGTCGTCTCGCCGAAGACGGTTCCGTTCGAGATAGCCGTGCCCGCCGAGTTCAACCGCAAGGCGCTCGTCTATCCCTCGCTCGGCGTTGACAGGTCGAACGGCCCGCACCGCGGTCGCCTGTACTGCTCGTGGAATGATCTGACCGCCTCCGGCATCGCCGACATCTTCATCTCGTACTCCGACGACAAGGGCGCGACGTGGTCGAGTCCGCAGCCCGTCACCGACCGAGGCTATTTCGCGGATCGCTTCAACCACTGGATGTCCGTTGACCCGTTGAACGGCTACGTGAGCGTCGCCTTCTACGACACGCGCCTCGACACGACAGGCTCGCGTTACATGACCGACTACTTCCTCTCGCAGTCGAGAGACGGCGGCGCGACGTGGCTGCCGAACGTCCGCGTCAGCAACCAAAGCTCGAACGAGCACGATTGTGGCGGCGTCTATCCTTGCGACGGAATCAACTACGGGAACCAGCAGGGCGACTACGAAGGACTCGTCTCCTACGGCGGCACTTCATACCCGGTCTGGACTGACAGCCGCCGTCAACTCGTCTCGCTTCCGGGTTGCAGCCGCGGCCTCGCGATGGAGGAAGTCTTCACCGCGAAGGTCACTCCTTAGACATTCAAGCCGTGCTTTTCGGCACGTCCGTTCTCGACAACAACTCGACGGAAGCGCCCGGCTTTGACATCAGGCCGGGCGCTTCTTTCTTCGGCGCGGTCGGCGACACTTCGTGCTAAAATCTTTCGCAATAGCACCAGGCAATTCCCCCGTCGGCTAATTCCCGAAATCAGTTGGCCGTGAAAGGCGGCCCGAAGCGCGCCGCCGCGCGCTCGAACGACGAACCTTTATGAACACAGTCGCGGGCATCTTCAAATCACGCACCGACGCCGAGCGGGCCGTCAACGATTTGCGCGCCGCGGGCGTCGGCGAAGACCGGATCAATCTTCTCGCGCCCGGCACTTCGCGGGAGCAGTTGGACGAAGTGCCGACGACCGAGACCGAGCAGGAAGGCATGGGCAAGGCGCTCGGCGCGACGGTCGGCGGCGCTCTCGGCGTCGCCGGCGGGCTTGAGCTGGGCGCTGTCGCCGCGAGCCTGCTCGTGCCCGGCGTCGGGCCTGTCTTCGCCGCTGGAGTCGTCGCCGCGGCTCTGCTCGGCGCGGGAGGCGCGGCGACGGGTGCCGCGGTCGGCGGCGCGCTCGAAGACTCGATGGCGCGGGGACTCCCGCACGACGAGCTTTTCGTTTACGAGGACGCGCTTCGGCGCGGGCGCTCGGTCGTCATCGTCGTCGCCGAGGATGACTACAAGGCCGGGGTCGCGCGAAACCTGCTCGACGAGAACGGCGCGGAAAGCGTTGACGCCGCGCGCGAGAACTGGTGGGTGGGCTTGCGCGACGCGGAGGAGGCAGAGTACACGGTTGACGGCGGCGACTTCGGCACGGACGAGCGCGTCTATCGCCGCGGCTTCGAGGCCGCGCTCGACTCGCGCGCTCGCGGGCGCACGTATGACGCGGACGCGTCGAGGCTGCGCGAGTGTTTCGGCGCTGATTGTGAAGAGGGCGCGTTCCGGCGCGGCTACCAGCGCGGTCGGCGTTACGATGAAGATTTAAGGGAGAAGTTCAAAGGGTGAAGGACACGCTCCTGAGCATACTCGTCCTCGTCGCGATTCTCGCGGCGAGCGCGGTCATCACCAACTGGTTCGCGCGAACGATGTACAGGCGCTGCTCGGCCTGCGGCACGCTCAACGCGAAGCGCCGCACGCAGTGTCGTTCGTGTCAGGCCGAGATTAAACCTTGAGCGGAGGGGCGCTGGTCTTGAAAAGTCGCGCCCACTCCGCTCAGCATTTTCGGTCTCGTTAGTTTAGACAGTCCTGCGCCCCGTGAGCAGGTTGATCAGGAATATCACTAGCGCCACAACGAGCAGGATGTGAATGAAACCGCCCACCGTGTAGCCGCTCACGAGGCCGAGGAGCCACAACACAAGAAGAATCACCAGAATCGTCCACAACATTTTCGCCGTCTCCTTTTATGCGTCGTTCGGTTTTCCGCTCAGGCTCGAATCCGCGAACCTGTGCCGCGAGTTGAGCAACGCACATGCCAGCGGCGTCCGAACTCTCCGGCTCACAAAATAACGAAAAATCCCGGCAAAATAAGGCCAAAGCCATTCTCCATCAAGACACGCGCGGGCTGAGTTATGTACCGAATCGCGCCGTGGAACTCGGTCGAGACGTGTCTTGATACAGGGCGTGCGAGCGATTCGGAAATTTTCGTGTGAGCCTGCGGCAACCGGAACTTATCAAGCGACATCGGAAATTTTTTGGAGTCGCGGGAATTTTTGCTGTCGCGGCTGCAATCAGAGCCGACGAAATGACTCGCGTCGCCGAGCCGACCCGTTTTCGCTGGACTTAAAAAGCGCGCAACTGCTAGAGTGTATTTTGCGTCCGCCGTTTCCGGCGCGCGCCTTCACTGTCTGCACACCGCTTGAACATGTCCGGCGGCCTTCGTTGGCTTTCCAGATGCGGTTTCTTTTGAATCAAACTTCCAGGCCGGCGGACACACCCCCCGATTGCCGTCGGACTTTTTCCAGTTGAGGTCTTTATGCCTTTGTCCCGTCTGATCCCCCGCGCGCAGAAAAAAGTTAAAGTCGTCGCCGCGGGCGCTCTGTTGCTTCTCATCGCGCTCGCCGCGCTCGGCCTCGTCTTCAAGCAGTCGCAGACAGCCGTCCGCGAGATCAACTACACGCAACTGCGCGAGCTTGCCGGAACTGGCGGCGCGCGCTCCGTGAACATCTCCGGCGAGGACGTGACCGTGCGACGCGCCGACGGCACGCTCGCGCACTCCGTCGTGACGAACGCCGTGGCGCAGCACGACATCGTTGCCGCCTTCGACAAGTCGAACGTCCCCGTCGAGTACGAGACGGTGCAGCCGGGCGCGCTCGTGACGGCGCTCAACTACGTTCTGCCTTGCCTGGCGATTCTGATCTTCGCGTTCATCGGCTGGCGCGTCTATGCGAGCATGGGCGTGCAGGGCGACATCGGCGCGGCGGAGACGGGCGGCGGTCAGAACGTCACGTTCGACGACGTGGCGGGCGTTGACGAGGCGCGCTCGGAACTCGCCGAGACGATTGAGTTCCTGCGCGACCCCACGAAGTTCGGTCGCCTCGGCGGACGCAGCCCGCGCGGCATTCTTCTGTCCGGCCCTCCGGGGACGGGCAAGACCCTGCTCGCTCGCGCGGCAGCGGGCGAGGCCGGCGTGCCGTTTCTCTCCGTGTCGGGTTCGAGCTTTCAGGAGAAGTTCGCCGGACTCGGAGCGGCGCGCGTCCGGCGTCTGTTCGCGCGCGCGCGCAAACTCGCGCCCTGCGTCATCTTCATTGACGAGATTGACGCCCTGGGCCGCCGGCGCGGTCGCGGGAGCGACTCGGCCTCGGCGGATCAGGATCAGACGCTCAACCAACTGCTCATCGAGATGGACGGCTTCGAGCAGTTGAGCGGCGTGGTCGTCATCGCCTCGACCAACCGCCCCGACATCCTCGACCCCGCGCTCACCCGACCGGGCCGCTTCGACCGCGAGATCACGGTCAACCTCGCCGACATGCGCGGGCGCGAGCAGATTCTCCGCGTCCACGCGCGCAAGCTCACGCTCGAAGGCGGACTCGACCTCTCGTGGATCGCGCGCGGCACGCCCGGCTTTTCCGGCGCTGACCTCGCGAACCTTCTCAACGAGGCCGCGATTGCCGCGACGCGCGACGACTCCGAGGCGGTCGGTCGCCGCCACGTCGAGTACGCGCGCGACAAGATTCTGATGGGCGTCGAGCGGCACGGCTTCATGATGGACGAGGACGAGCGCCACGCGACCGCCGTCCACGAGGCGGGCCACGTCGCCGTCGGACTCGCCGTCAAGCACGGCGACCCGATTCACAAGGTCTCGATTCTGCCGCGCGGTCGCGCGCTCGGCGTCACGCAGGCCCTGCCCGAACGCGACCGCCTGATGCGGACGCGCGAATACCTCGAAGATCAGATCGCGATGCTGCTCGGCGGGCGCGCGGCTGAAGTCCTTCTGCTCGACACGATGACGGCGGGCGCGTCGAACGACATCGAGCGCGCCGTCGAGATCGCGCGCCGGATGGTCTCGGAGTTCGGCATGAGTCCGCTCGGCCCGATTCACCTCGGCAAGCCCGAAGACCCGCACAGTCAGGCCCTTCTCGACCGCATCGAGCAGGCGACGAACGAGATCGTCAACGTGCAGATGAAGCGCGCCTGCGACGTGGTTGACTCGCGCCGCGCCGAGATCGCGCGACTCGTTGACGGGCTGATGGAGCGCGACACGCTCGACTCGGACGAAATCCGCGACTGCTTCGGACTCGCGTGCGAGCAGGCGGCGTAAACACTTGCGAGGCGGTCCCTGGACTTTGAGCGGTAAGCTCTGGCCGCGAATCGAACCGCCGGATTAATAAGTCCCGCTGAGGCAGTCGGAGAATTTTTCTCTTCCGTCGCTTCAGCGGGACTTTCGTTTGTCGCGAGACGCCCTCATCGTTCCACTGCCACGATTAATGACGCGCCTTCAATTGTCGTGACTGACTCGCGCCGTCGGGTGTATATTTGCACCGCAATCGCCCTGCCGGCGCGCAGAATCGTCCCGGCTCTCGCCTTTAGTTTTATCGCCGACGCGACCCGCCGCTTGCAGCGCACGCTCTCCCTGACCGGCCACACACGGAGGAACGCCATGATTAGAAACTTGAAGAGTGCGGCGTGGGCGACCGTCGCCACCTGCACGTTCTCGCTCGCCCTGACGGTCGCACTCGCCCAGACCGCACGCGCACAACATCACGCCACCGAAAGCGACAGCCACGGCAGCGACAGCGGTCGAAGCAGCAGCAGCGACAGTGGCAGTCGGAGTAGTAGTAGTTCGAGCAGCAGTTCAAGCAGCAGCAGTAGCAGCGGCAGTAGTAAGGATAGCGGCAGCAGTAGCAGCAGCGACAGCGGCAGCAGCGATAGCGGCGGCCAACACAGTAGCTCGCACGGTCACAGCGGTGACAGCGGCAGCCACGGCGGGCACAGCCGAAGCGGTGGCAGTGGCAGTAGCGGCGGAAGTGGCGGCAGTCATCATCACGGCGGCGACGGCGGAAGCCATCACAACAGCGGCGGCAGTAACACCCCCCAGCCTTCCGCCGGCAGCGGCGGCACGAGCGCTCCGGCTCATCACCATCACGACGGCGGAAACGGCGGCCACGGCGACGGCAATCACAGAGACGGCGACCACGGCCACAGGAACGACGGCGACCATCACCGGGACAACGGACACAGGCACGACCACGACCGTCACCACCACGACTACCGCGACCACGAGCCGACGCGCGCATACGAGTCGTCGAACTACGGCGGCTACCGATACAGCTCCAGCGCCTACGATCAGGGCTACCGGGACGGCCTCTACACGGGCGCGAACGACGCCCGCCGCGGCCAGCCTTACGACCCGCAGCGCTCGCACTTCTTCAGGCACCCGGCCTCCGGCTATCACTCCGGCTACGGCAACCGCGGCACCTACGAACAAGCCTACCTCGACGGCTTCCTGCGCGGCTACGAGGAGGGCTACCAGCACTACGACTCATATTTCACCAACGGGCATTTCCACCCGTAACTGTCAGTCAGTCGCAGACAGGAAACCGTAAGACTTAAGGAGTCGCCGCGGCCACAATTCAATGCGTGGCCGCGGCGACTCTTTAAGTCCGCTCATCTTCTTACCTCGCCCATCCCGCCGTGCTTTCCGCACGCTTGATTGTTCCCCTGATTCTCCTGTAAGTTGACCTCGAAAGTTATGCCCGCGCGGGAGATGTCCTCCCGCCGCCTTTTTACTCCCGAGCATAAACGTCATGGCCTACCCGAGCGCGGAGCGCGTCGAACTGCCGCTTCTTCAGGAGTTGGCCGCCACGGGCGGCTCGGAGCACGTACGCTTCCTCTACGACCGACTCGTCGCGTACTTCCCGCAGCTCGACGCCGAAGAGGTTCGCGCCGTCTCGAACGGCCATCAGAAGCAGTGGCGCAGGCTCGTGCAGCGCGCCGCGCGCGCCCTCGACGAGCGGCGCGAGATCGAGCGCGACCGCGGGCGCTGGCGGCTCACGGAGCGCGGCCAACGCCGCGTCGCCGAAGAGAAGATTCAATTCACTCCGCCGCAGGCCGGCGACGGCGAGACTCAGGCGGAACTCACGCACGCCGACGTGCAGCGGATGCTCGTCGAGGTCGCGCGCGCGCTCGGACTCTTCGCCGAGGTCGAGTTCGATTACTACGACGTTGTGTGGCGCGAGTCCGAGGCCAGCCCGCGCATCAGCCACGTCTTCGAGGTGCAGCGCAAGGGGAACGTTGACGCGGCGCTCGCCAAACTCAAGCGCGCCTACGACGCGCAGCGCTCGCGCCCCTTCCTCGTCGTCGCGAGCGAGCGCGACACGAACCGCGCCGAGCGGCAGTTGAGCCTCGCGCGCACAGGCCCCTTCCACGAGATCGGGCGCGTGACGAAAATCATCAGCTTCGAGCAGCTACGCGCGCTCCACCGCGCGCTCACCTCGGTCGAAGCCCTCCTCGCAAACTTCTTCGAGCGATGACGACCTCGACTCCCATTCGCCGCCAGTACCTCGAAATCAAGCGCCGCCACGCCGACGCGATACTCCTCTTCCGCATCGGCGACTTCTACGAGGCGTTCGACGACGACGCGCGCCTCCTCGCGCGCGAACTCGACATCGTGCTCACGTCGAAGCCGATGGGCCGCGGCCTGCGCGTCCCGCTCGCGGGCGTCCCGCACCACAGCCTCGAACGACACCTCGCCACGCTCATCTCGCGCGGCCACCGCGTCGCCATCTGCGAGCAGTTGACCGCGACGCCGGTCAAGGGCGCGTCCGCGGGCCGCGGACTCATCGAGCGCGACGTGGTGCGCGTCGTCACGCCCGGAACGGTACTCGAAACCGGCCTGCTCCGCAGCAAGGTCAACAACTACATCGCGGCGTTCGTCGCCGACGGGCGGAGGGCCGGCATCGCCTACGCCGACGTGACGACGGGCGACTTCGCCGCGACCGAACTCGAAGCCGCCGCGGCCTACGCCGAACTCCAACGCATCGCGCCGTCGGAGCTTCTCGTGCCGACCAGCCTCGCGTCGCAAATCTCGAACCTTCCGGGCTTCATCACTCGACGCCCCGACGCGAGCTTCGATTTCGCGAAGTCGCGCCGCGTCGTGCAACAGCACTTCGGCTCGCGCACGCTCGCGCCCTTCGGACTCGCGCGAAGTCCGCTCGCGGTCTCGGCGACAGCGGCGATCATCAACTACCTCAACGAGACGCAGGCGAGCGTCGCGGGGCAGTTGACGCGGCTTTCGAGTTACAGCCCCGAAGCCTTCATGGTTCTCGACGAGCAGACCGTCCGCAGCCTCGAACTATTCGAGAGCGCGGGCGACGTGCCCTCGCTGCTCGCCACGCTCGACGAGACGCGGACGGCGATGGGCGGGCGGATGCTCCGACGCTGGCTGCGACAGCCGCTCCTCGACCTCGCTGAGATCGCTCGCCGTCAGGAGCACGTCGCTTGGCTCGCGTCGAACGACAAGGAACGCACGGAGCTTTTCGCGGCGCTCGAAAACGTCCACGACATCGAAAGATTGGCGGGCCGCGCGCGCGCAAGTATAGCCACGCCGTCGGAAGTCCTCGCGCTCCGCCAGAGCCTCGAAGCGATCCCGCGCGTGCGCGCAGTCCTGCAACGCGACGCGCGACGGTTCGGCGCTCTGCTCGCGTCGCTCCCGGCCTGCGAAGGCGTGCTGGAACTCGTCCGCGCCGCCGTCAACGACGAGCCGCCGTCGCGCGGCGAACAGTCGGGCGTCATCCGCGAAGGATTCAACGAGGAGCTTGACTCGCTGCGCGCGCTCCTCAGAAACGGCAAGACCTTCCTCGCCGAGATGGAGCGGCGCGAGCGCGCACGCACCGGCATCAAGAGCCTGCGCGTCGGCTACAACAAGGTCTTCGGCTACTTCATCGAGGTCACGCGACCGAACCTGAACCTCGTCCCCGCGGGCTACACGCGCAAGCAGACGCTCGCGCAGTCCGAGCGCTTCATCACGCTCGAACTGAAGGAGCACGAGTCGCTCGTCCTCAACGCGCAGGAGCGCATCGGCGAGCTTGAGATGAGCCTGTTCCGGCACGTCTGCGCCGAGATCGGGCGCTCGCGCGACGAGCTGCTCGCGGCGGCTTCGGCGCTCGCGCACCTCGACGCGGTGGCTTCGTTCGCGCTCAGCGCGTCGAGGTGGAGATACGTCCGCCCGAACGTCGTTGACGAAAAGCGTCTGAGCGTGCGCGGCGCGCGTCACCCGGTCGTCGAGAGGCT
>DASRCS010000304.1:0-9429 GCA_035652995.1 Pyrinomonadaceae bacterium | reverse complement strand
TTGCCGAGCAGCGGGTTCGTGCCCATCAGGTTCAGGTGGTCGCTGATGACGATGAGCGAGCCTTCGCTGAAAGAGTTGTTCAGCCCGCCCGAAGCGTTCGTCAGCAACAGACTCCTGACGCCGAGCAGGCCGAGCGCGCGCACGGGGAACGTCACTTCTTCGAGCGTGTAGCCCTCGTAGAAGTGGAAGCGCCCCTGCATCGCAGCGACCGTCACGCCCTCGACACGGCCTACGACGAGGCGACCCGCGTGGCCTTCGACCGTTGGCCGGGCGAAGCCGGGAATCTCGGCGTAGTCAATCGGCTGCGCGTCTTCGAGCGTGTCGGCGAACGCGCCGAGGCCGCTCCCCAAGACGAGCGCGACGCGAACGTCCTCGCCGACGCGCGAGCGCATGAAGCGCGCCGCGTGCTCGGCGCGCTCGTAGAGAGTGCCGGGTTGTGAAGTCTCGACTGTTTGCATCGTTTTAGTCAGACACTTGCCGAAAAGGCAAATCCGTGGCCGCCGTCTCCCTTTCCGCGCGCCGCCGTTAATCCGAAGACTCGCCCTTATCCTTCTCGTCGGCGAAGAGTATGTTGAAAACTAACACGAGCGCGCCGACCGCCGCCAGCAGGAAGAAGATGATGGCGAGCGCCGGGTAGCCCAGAATCTTGTACGGCGTGTCAACGCGCATGATCAGCGCCGCGCCGATGATGAGCGCCGCGAGCAGCAGCCCGAGCGTGATGCGGTTCGCGATCTTGTGGAGGCTCGCGAGCAGGCTCCGCTCGTCAATCGCGTCAACCTCGATCTTGAAGCCGCGGTTCGAGAGCGTGTCCATCAACTGGTTGACGCGCGCCGGGAGTTTTTCGGCGAAGGCCTTGAGTTCGAGCGCCGTCCCGTAGAAGCTCGCCGCCGAAAAACTCTTCTGAATCCGCCGCTGCATGATCGTGTTCGACCAGTTGCGGATGGCGAAGTTCGGGTCGAACTTCGGGTCGAGAGTGTGGACGACCTGGTCGAGGTTGAGCAGAGTCTTCGCGATCATCGTGAATTCGGGCGGCAGTCGGAAGTTGTTGTCGCCCGCGATCTGCGTGATGCGAAGCACGACGCGACCGGCGTCGAGGTTCTCGATCTGCGCGTTGTAGTTTTCCAGCACGAGGTCGGCGACCGAGCGGCGGAACGTCTGCTCGTCGAAGTTGGGCTTCGGCTCGCCCATCTTGATCGTGATGTCGGCGGTCTCGTCGCCGTGCCCCTCGCTGATCGAGAGCAGGAGTTGAATCAGGTTCTCCTGAAAGCGCGGGCTGACGCGCGCGACCATGCCGAGGTCAATGAGCGCGATGCGGTTGTCGTCGGTCAGGAGGACGTTGCCGGGGTGCGGGTCGGCGTGGAAGAAGCCGTCAATCAGAATCTGCTGCATGTACGCCTGAAACAGGTGCTCGGCGAGCAGGTATCCGTCGAGGTCAATCTTCGCGAGCGGCGAGAGCGCCGTGACCTTCTTGCCGTGGATGAAGTCCATCGTCAGCACGCGAGAGGTCGTGTAGTCCTCTACGGGACTGGGGACGACTATGCGGTCGAACTCGCGCAGGTTGTCGGAGAAGATCAGGAGGTTGCGCGCTTCGAGCCGGTAGTCGAGTTCGTGCAGGAGGCTCTTGCGGAACTCTTCGAGGAAGGAGGAGAACTCGAACTTGCGCCCGGCCTCGGTGTGCGAGTCGAGGAAGTCGGCGATCTCGCCGAGCACGTCCAGGTCTTTCGACATCTCCTCGCGGATGCCGGGGCGCTGCACCTTGACGACGACCTCGCGACCGTCGCGCAGCGCCGCGCGGTGGACCTGGCCGAGCGAGGCCGCGGCGATGGGCTGCGAGTCGAAGCGCGAGAACGCCTTGGAGATTCGCACGCCCAACTCGCTGCCGACGATCTGCTCGACTTCGGCGAACGAGAACGGCCCGACGTTGTCCTGAAGGCGCGTGAGCGCGTCAATGTAAGGCTGCGGCAGGAGGTCGGAGCGGGTCGAGAGGAGTTGCGCGAGCTTGATGAAGGTCGGCCCCAGTTTTTCAACGTCGGAGGCCAGCTCCTCCATCTTCGCGGGCGAGACCTGTACGTCCTGCATCCCCTCGATGCTCGCGTCGAGTCCGGCGCTCTTGACGAGGTCTGCGCGCCCGTACTTCATCAGAAGAAGGGCGATGTCTTTGTAACGCTTCAGGTGTTCGGGCTTGAGCGAGATCGCCATCCGGCAGCTCCGGTCTGTTTTCGTTCGCGACTGAAAGTGCTTTGGGCCGCCTTCAATAATAAACGGAAAACGCGGCTGGGGCTATTCGCTGTCCGAAGACGACTGAAAGGTGAAGGTCAGCACGCGCCTGTGCCCTTTGTCGTCGCTGCCCTCGATGACGAAGCGGTCGGGCAGCAGCTCGTCTTCGAGCGTCAGGCAGCGCTCGAACAACTCGCCGAGGCTCGACACGTCCACGCTCGACTCCGTGTAGGCCTTGCCCTCTTTCGCCTGACACACGACGAGCGAACAACTCTGGATGGTGGATTTCATGATTGCCATTTCCTTCGACAGCTCATTCAAGGAAGCGCCGGGCGAGCCGGGGGCGCGGCGTCGCCTGTCATCTCTCTTTCTGGTACGGGATGCCGAGCGCACGCGGCGCGCGCGACTGGCCGATGAAGCCCGCGAGGACGACGATGGTCAGAACGTACGGGATGATCTGTATGAACTGGTTCGGAATCTCCTCGCCGCCGAAGCGCACGCCCTGAAGCTGAATCGCTATCGCCTCGGTGAAGCCGAACAGAAGGCACGCGAGCATCGTCTGCACGGGCCGCCACTTCCCGAAGATGAGCGCCGCGAGCGCGATGAAGCCCCGCCCCGAAGTCATGTTCCGCGTGAAGAGTGACGACTGCCCGATTGAAAGGTAAGCGCCGCCGATGCCGGCGAGCGCGCCCGACAGGAGCACGCCCGTGTAACGCATCAGCGGCACGCTCACGCCCGCCGCGTCCGCCGCCTCCGGGTTCTCGCCTACGGCCCGAAGCCTCAGCCCGAACGGCGTTCGGTTGAGCGCGTACCACGTGACGGGCACGAGCGCGAAGGCGATGACGACGGGCGTGTAAGGAATCAGGTGGCCTTCGGGAATCTGCGGCGTCGAACCCGAAGAGAGGAAAAACGCCCCGCTCAGAAGCGCGGGGATGCCTGTGAGCAGGATGTTGATCGCCGTTCCCGAAACGACCTGGTCGGCCTTGAAGCGTATGCACGCGACGGCGTGGAGCATCGCTATCGCCGCGCCCGCGATTATCGCCGCGAAGAGTCCGACCCAGGGGCTACCCGCGTAGTAAGTGATCGAAGCGGCGGTGAACGCGCCCGCCAGCATCAATCCTTCGAGCGCGATGTTGATGACGCCCGAACGCTCCGAGAACATCCCGCCGAGCGCGGCTAAGATGAGCGGCGTCGCGAGCCTGATTGACGAGAAGAGAAGGTTGACGGTGAATATCTGATTCATGTTTTAGCTGTCGGCGATCAGAGTCAACTTACAGCCAAGCAATGCCAACGTTGAGCGCTTCTAAACTTTCGACCGCTTCAAAAGTCCGAACCTGCCGAACGTGCCCCGGAAGAGCGCCTCGGAGGCGACGAAGAGAATGACGATGCCCTGAAGGACTTGCACGAGGTCTTTCGAGACGTGCTCGCTGAAGGCGTCAACCGGGATGCCGCCGCGTTGGAGCATCGCGAACAGCAGCGCCGCGAAGAAGACTCCGACCGGATGATTCCGACCGAGCAGCGCGACCGCTATCCCTGCGAACCCGTAGTTGTCCGAGAAGGCGTCGTAGTAACGATGGTGGTAGCCCAGGACTTCGTTGACGCCGACGAGGCCCGCAAGCCCGCCCGACACGGCCATCGCCAGCACGATCTGGCGTCGGACGTTGATGCCGCCGTACTCCGCGGCCAGCGGGTTCGCGCCGGTCGCGCGAATCTCGTAGCCCCACTTCGTCCGCCACAGGAAAACATAGACGACCGCGCACGCGACGATGGCGAGCAGGAACGCGACGTTGACCGGCAGTCGTTCGGGCAGGCCCGGAATGAAGCTTCCGAGCCGAGGGATGTAGGCCGACTGGCCGATCGCCGCGGTCTCCATGATCGGGTCACCCTGCGAGCGGTAGTGGTACTGCGTGAAGTAGCTGACGAGTCCGACCGCGATGAAGTTCATCATGATCGTCGTGATGACCTCGTGCGCGCCGAACCGCGCCTTGAGCCAACCCGGAATCCCGCCCCACACACCGCCGACGACTATCGCCGCCGCGACCGCCAGCGGCACGAGCGCAACTCCCGGCAAGTTCGCCCAGGGCTGCACCGGCACGCCCGACATTCCGGTCACGACCACGCCGCCCAACTTTATCGAGACCCAAGCGGTCGCGAACGCCGCAACATAGAGTTGCCCCTCCGCGCCGATGTTCAGCAGGCCGCAGCGGAACGCGACCGCGACGGCGAGGCCCGTGAAAATTATCGGCGTCGCGTAGAAGAGCGTGTAGCCGATGCCGTCCGGCCACGTCAGCGCGCTGCCGAGCATCAGGCCGTAAACCTGAAACGGGTTGTCGCCGACCAGCCACACGACGATTCCGCCGACGACGAAAGCCGCGACGACGGCGATGACGGGGAACATTAGCTCGCGGAGAAATTTCATAAGAGTGATGAGTGACGGGTGACGAGTGACGAGTGATGAGTCGAAGGCTGATGGCTTTCAACTCATCACTCGTCACCCGTCACCCGTCACTTCCTTTTTTGCCTCCGGTCATCATCAGGCCGATCTCTTCCTGAGACGTTTGCTTCGGGTCAACCTCGCCGACGATGCGCCCGTGGTAGATGACGAGCAGGCGGTCGGAGAGCGACGTGACCTCTTCGAGTTCGGCGGAGACGAGGAGGATGGCACAGCCCTCGTCGCGCAGCTCGACGAGCTTGCGGTGGATGAACTCGATTGCGCCGATGTCAACGCCGCGCGTCGGCTGCGAGACGAGCAGGAGTTTGGGGCGCATCTCGAACTCGCGACCGATGATCAGCTTCTGCTGGTTGCCGCCCGACAGCGCGCGCGCGGGAAGGTCTGGGTTCGCGGGGCGCACGTCGAAGTCGCGGATGATTTCGAGCGCGCGGCCACGTATGCCGCCGAGGTCGAGCAGCGGGCCGACCGAGACCGCGGGCTTCCGGTAGTGAAGGCCGAGGATGGAATTTTCCGCGAGGTCGAAGTCGAGCAGAAGCCCGCGCCGGTGCCGGTCTTCGGGCACGTGCGCGATGCCGAGTTCGTAGTGCTCTCGCGCGCCCGCACGCGTGATGTCGCGCCCGTCGAACTCGACCGCGCCACTCACCTGCGAGGCGGGGACGAGTCCCGCGAGCGATTCAATCAACTCGGTCTGCCCGTTGCCTTCGACCCCGGCGATGCCGACGATCTCGCCCGCGCGCACGTCGAAAGAAACGTCGCGCACGCCGCGCTCGCCTTCGCCGACCGAGACGGAAAGATTCTTCACGCCGAGCACGACCGCGCCCGGCTTCGCGTCCGGCTTCTCGACGCGGAGCAGAACGTCGCGCCCGACCATCATGCGCGCAAGCTCCGCCGCGTTCGTCTCCTTCGTCTTCACGCGACCGACGACGCGCCCGTCGCGCATGACCGTCACGTCGTCCGAGATGGCGAGGACTTCCGAGAGCTTGTGCGTGATGATGATGACGGTCTTGCCCTGCTCGCGCATGCGTCGAAGAATCGCGAAGAACTCTTCGACCTCCTGCGGCGTCAGGACAGCCGTCGGCTCGTCGAGGATGAGCAACCGCGCGCGCCGGTAAAGAGCCTTCAAAAGCTCGACGCGCTGCTGCTGGCCGACCGAGAGGTCTTGCACGAGCGCGTTCGGGTCAACCGCGAGGCGGAACTCGTCGGAGAGCTGTCGAATCTCCGCCGCAGCCTTCTTTAAGTCAATCGAGGCGGCGCTGCCCGGCTCCGCGCCGAGCACGATGTTCTCGGCCACGGTCATCGTGTCCACCAGCATGAAGTGCTGGTGAACCATGCCGATGCCGAGTCGAATCGCGTCGTGCGGCGTCTGGATGTTCCGCGGCTCGCCCTCGACGACGATCTCGCCGGAGTCAGCCGTGTAGAAACCGTAAGCGATCCGCATCGCCGTTGACTTCCCCGCCCCGTTCTCGCCGACGATGGCGTGAATCGTCCCCGGCTCGACGCGGATGTTGACGTGGTCGTTCGCGAGCACGTCGCCGAAGCGTTTGGTGATCTCTCTCAGCTCTAACATAAAAGTGTTAGAGTGATGAGTGATGAGTGATGAGTGATGAGTTAAGACGGCTCGCCTTCAACTCATCACTCATCACTCATCACTCATCACTTCTATTTCGCCATCGCGTCCGTAACCTTGATCTGCCCGTTGATGATCTTCTGCTTCGCCTCCTCGGCCTGTTGAATCACGTCGGGCGGGATGAGCGGCTTGTTGTTCTCGTCCATCGCGTAGGCGACGCCCTCGGATTCGAGTCCGTAAACGTGGAAGCCGCCCTGAAACTTGTGATTCACCACGTCGTCAACGATCTGATAGACGGCGTTGTCAACGCGCTTGACCATGCTGGTCAGGACGTAGCCGGGCTTGACCATGTTCTGGTTCGAGTCAACGCCGATGACGAAGTCTTTTGCGCGACCGTCGGGGCCTTTGCCCTGCTGCTCGACGGCGTCGAACGCGCCGAGGCCGGAGTTGCCGGCGGCGGTGAAGATCACGTCCGCGCCCTTGCCTATCTGCGCGAGCGCGAGTTCCTTGCCCTTGCCGGGATTGTTCCAGGCCGTGTCTGTCACGCCGACGTAGTTCTGGATGATCTGAATCTTCGGGTTGACCGAGTGCGCGCCCTCTTCGTAGCCGACCTCGAAGCGGTGGATGAGCGGGATGTCCATGCCGCCGATGAAGCCGAGCACGCCCGTCTTCGACTCGCGCGCGGCGATGACACCGACGAGGTAAGAGCCCTCGTGTTCCTTGAAGACGAGCGAGGCGACGTTGGGCAGGTCGCTCGCGCCGTCAACGATTGCGAAGTGAAGGTTCGGGTAGTCCTTCGCGACCGCGTCCATGATCGGGGCCTGCGCGAAGCCGACGCCGATGATGAGGTCGTAGCCGCGCTCGGCGAACGCGCGCATCGCCGGCTCGATGGAGACCGGATTGCCCGGCTCGACATCGCGCAGAAAGATTCCGAGCGAAGGCTTGTCGCAAGGCGTCCCGTCGGGGTGCTTGCCCGTCTCGGCGCACTTGACGCCGTTGAAGGCCGCGGCGTTGAACGAGCGGTCGTCCTTTCCGCCGATGTCATAGACGATGCCGACGCGAATACGCCCGCGCTCCTCGGCGCTCATCTTCTGCTGGCACGACGTTCCCGCGAGCGCGAGCGAGCACACCAGAATCGAAATGAAGAACAGCTTTAGTTTCATTGCGAGATTACTTCCTTGATAAGTTCGGGGACGTGTGTGGGCTGCTCGTCCTCAATCTTGTAGGCTGCGCGGATGCGCGCTGCGGCAGCTTCGCAGGCCGCCCCGCCGCGACAGTAGAGCAGGCCGAGCGGCTCGCCCGCGCTCAACTCCTGCCCCACCTTGACGTGTGCGAGGAAGCCGACCGCCGGGTCAATCCTGTCATCTACTTTGATGCGCCCGCCGCCGATTGAGGCCACCGCCCGACCGACCTCCGCCGCGTCAATCGAGACGACGAATCCGGCGTGCTCGGATTCTACCCTGACTTCCGCGAGCGTCAAGTCGGCGAGACGCGCGGGGTCGTCGCAGACTCGCGCGTCGCCGCCCTGCGCCTCGACGTTTTGGCGGAAGCGTTCGAGCGCTTCGCCGGAATCGAGCGCGCCCTGAACTTTTTTCCGCGCGTCTTCGAGCGAATCCGCCGCGCCGGCGAGCGCGACCATGCGCGCCGAGAGTTCGACCGAGAGATCGCGCACGGGGCGCGTCACGTCGCCTGTCTCGCCGCGCATGATGTCGAGACATTCGCGCACCTCGACGGCGTTGCCGACGGCGAGTCCGAGCGGCTGGCTCATGTCGGTCAGCAGCGCCTCGGTCTTCACGCCGCAGGAGTTTCCGGTGCGGACGAGCGCGCGTGCGAGCGCCCGCGCGCGTCCCTCGTCGCGCATGAACGCGCCGCTGCCGGTCTTCACGTCGAGGACGAGCGCGGCGAGTCCCGCCGCGAGTTTCTTCGACATGATCGAGGCGACGATGAGCGGGATTGACTCGACCGTCTCGGTCGCGTCGCGCAGCGCGTAGAGCTTCTTGTCGGCGGGCGCGACCTCCGCCGTCTGCCCCGACATCGCGAAGCCGACGCGCCGCAGCACGTCCTCGAACTCCCGGAGCGAGAGTCCGACGCGGTAGCCCGGTATCGCTTCGAGCTTGTCGAGCGTGCCGCCCGTGTGACCCAAGCCGCGCCCCGAAATCATCGGCACGCAGACGCCGCACGCGGCGACGAGCGGCGCGATGACGAGCGAGGTCTTGTCGCCGACGCCGCCTGTCGAGTGCTTGTCGGCGACGGGCGCGTCGAGGTGCGAGAAGTCGAGGACTTCGCCGGAGTGGAGCATCGCCTGCGTCAGCGCTTCCATCTCGGCGGTCGTCATGCCGTTCAAGTAAACGGCCATCAAAAGCGCCGACGACTGGTAGTCCGCCCAACCGCCCTCGACCACGCCGCGCACGAACGCCTCGATCTCCGCGCGCGAGAGTTCCCCGCCGTCGCGCTTATGCCTGATGATGTCTTGCGGCCTCATTGGTTCAGAGGTCAGAGGTCGGAGGTCAGAGGTCAGTTGTTGATTTCAAGTCAGCGAAGCTCGCGCCGATACAAGCGCTTTCACTGACCTCTGACCTCCGACCTCTGACCTCTCCTTTATGTTCGTTCGAGTAGCACAATCGCCTGCACCGTGACGGCGCGGCCTTCGCCCACGGCGTCGAGTCCTTCGCCGGTCTTGGCCTTGACGCTGACGCAGTCAATCTCGACGCCGAGGACTCCGGCGAGGCGCGCGCGCATCTCCTCGACGTAGGGGCGCAGGCGCGGGCGCTCTATCGAGACGGTAGCGTCCAAATTAGCGACTCGATAGCCGCGCTCGCCCGCGAGCCACATCACGCGCGCGAGCAGTTGCAGGCTGTCGGCGTCCTTCCACTGCGGGTCGCGGTCGGGGAAGTGCACGCCGATGTCGCCCTCGCACATCGCGCCCAGGATCGCGTCCGTCACGGCGTGGGCCAGAGCGTCCGCGTCAGAGTGGCCTTCCGCTCCGCGCTCCGACTCGACGCGCACGCCGCCGAGGACGAGCGGCAGTCCTTCCGCCAGGCGATGCGTGTCTTGACCGATGCCGATGCGAAACATAGAGGTCGGAGGTCGGAGGTCGGAGGTCAGTAGTTATTTTCAAATCAGCGAAGCTCGCGCCGGCACAAGTGTTTTCACTGACCACTGACCTCCGACCTCCGACCTCGCAAAAGAATTC
>DASRCS010000303.1:0-3175 GCA_035652995.1 Pyrinomonadaceae bacterium | reverse complement strand
CGTGCTTTCGGTCTGCTGGCCCTGGGCGCCCTGTCGTTGCGTCTGCCCGCCGGTCTGCGGCGACTGCGTTCCGGTTTGCGACTGTGCGCCCGTCTGCTGCGCGCCGCCCTGTCCCTGCAAGACCTGCGACTGTTGCCCCGTCTGCTTCGCCTGCTCGGTTCCGTTCTCGACGCCGCGCTCGCGCTGTGCAGACTCGGTCGCGTTCTGCTCGGTGCGCGTCTGCACGCGCGGCGCGACCTGCGCGCGCGGGAGTCCCGTCTCGACCCACTTGACCTCGCCCGTCGCGACCGAGATCAGGGCGAGCCGCGTGCGGCCCTGCGGGTCGCCGACCTTCGTGCGCCCGATAATGTCTTCGGTGTAGCCCGACTCGGTGACGAAGTTCGGGACGATTGTGCTCCGGCCCGGCGAAGGCTCGCCGACGGTCGCGACGACGTAAGAGCCGTCGGGCGCGAGCAGAAGGCTCGACACGAACTGCCCCGCCGTCAGGTTGAAGGGCCGACGCTTCTCCTGCTCGCGCCGCTTCTTCTCCTGCTCCTCGCGCTGTTCGGCGCGCTCGCGCACCGATTCGAGCAGTTGCCGTTCCTCCTTGCGGACGAACTCCTGACTCGCGCTCTCGCCGCCCGCTCCGCCCGCGCCCTGCGCGCGAGCGCCGCCCGCGCCGCCGCGCGCCAGCGTCTGCGAGTCGCCGCCCGCACCCGCCGCTCTGATGTCCGTGAGCTGTTCGAGCGAGCCGCCTTCGAGCGACATGATGTAAAGATTGTTCTGGCGCGTGAAGAAGACGTGGCGCTGGTCGCGCGTGAAGTGCGCGTTCGTCTCGGCGTCCGTAGTGCGCGTCAACTGCCGCCGCTCGCCCTTCGCGTGGTCGTAGAGAAAGAGGTCGCCGTCTTCGGTGAAGACCGTCAACGTCTTGTCCTTCGATAACTCGCCGTTCGCCGGCGGCGCTTGCTTCTCCTCTTCGTCGGTCAGTTTTCGGAGTCCCGTGCCGTCGCGGTTGACGACGTACAGGCTCATCTCCTTCAGACGAGGCTCGCCCGGTCGCTTCCAGCGGAAGAAGACGCGGCGGCTGTCCTGCGACCAATAGACGCCGGCGGGCGTGTAGCCGACGAGGTCAGGCCCGCGCATGATACTGTCAACGGTCAGCTCGAATTTCTTCGCGGGCGTCTCGGTCGCTCGCGCCGTCTGCTGCGCCAGCGCCTGCTGCGCGAGCACGAGCGCGGCGAGCGCGAGCGACGCCGCGGCGCGCGGGAGTTTGTGTCCTCGCATCCGAGTCCTCTCGATTTATTCCTGCCGCGCGACGAACGCGGCGGTATAATTTCAGGCTGTCGAACTCGTTAAGACTTCGCCGCGCGGGGGCGAACTGCGGCGCGGCGGATTGTCCGTGGAGACTTTGAATGTGAACGAGCGGCGGGATGATACAACAAAACCGGAATCGGAGTCGCGCCCAGCGCGGCGCAGCTACTACTACGACGACGCGACGGGCTACGAGATTTACAAGCCCGGCGATGAAGAAGGCGACGACGAGGAGGAAGCACGGAGCGGAGAGGAAGACCGGCCTTAAATCACAAGCCTACCGCTGCGCGCGCCGAAGGTTCAGCCTGCGCCGGTCGGAGAGCGTGTACATGTCGCGCTTGCGCTGCTCGCCGAGGTATTCGCTGTCCTCGTAGCGCGGGCAGTCGCAGCACTCGCCGCCCGCGCGCGCGAACGAGCAACCGCCCGCGATGGTGTGGTACTCGTGCGGGTGGCCGCAGTTCCAGCAAGTCCCTTCGTTCACGTTCGTTCGTCCCTTCGGAAAATTTTCTCAGGAGTTGATGCGCAGAAAACTATGGCACGGCGCGCGCGCTGTCAAGCGATGCCGCGCGGCGCGTCGCCCGTGCGTCGAGTCGCGCCTCGTTCTCGACTCCGCCGGGCACGGACGGCTTAGCGTCGCGCGACGACGAGCGGCTGCGCTTCGAGTTCGCGGCGGTAGAAGACGCGCGGGCGCTGGCCGACGCGCGATTTGAGTTCGAGCGTCCGCTCGTCGTCGGAGAACGAGAGGTTGATGCCGCGTGCGAGCGCGCGGCGCATCTCGTCCAACTGCATCGAGGGGACGCGCTCGGTCGCGTAGTCGAGCCACTCGCGCACTCGCACCTCGCCGTCCTTCGGCGCGTAGTCCGCCAGCGACTGCTTCAAACCTTCCTCGACGAGCGCGTAGGTCAGAAGCCCGTGGCCCAATTGCCGCGCCTCCTGCGCCGCCTGAAAACTCTGCGCCGCCGTGAGGACGTACATCCCCTTCTCGTAGGCCAACTGCGCCAGCCCCTTCGAGTTCATCGGCCCGCGCCGCTTCTCCTCGGCTTCGAGCGCCTGACCGGAGTTGCAAGCGTCTATGACGAGCAGGAAACTCGCGCCGTCAATCTTCTCGAAAGCTTCTTCGAGGTCGCGGTCTGAGATGCCGTGCGCGATGATGGTTTGCAGCCCCGCCTCGTCCAGATCGTCGCGGCTGCCCGTGTAGCCGATGTCGTGCGGCAGGAGGTAGAACTGGCCGGAGTGTGCGACGCCGTGGCCCGCGAAATAGACGATGACGCGATCCTCCGGCTGCGAGACCGAGGCGAGCTGCGCGAGCGCGCGCATGATCGCGTCCTTCGTCGCTCCGTCGTCCGAGAGCGACGTGACCTCGACGCTCGCGTAAACGCCCAGGCGTTCGAGCTGCCGTCTGGTCTCCGCGGCGAAGTCTTCAGCGTCCGCGCCCGCATAGCGGAGGTTGAAGCCGGCGTTCGAGTAAGCGTTGACGCCGACGGCGAGGACGCGCGCCGTGCCCCTGCGTCTTACCGAGTCGGCCCCGCGCACGGAGAGCGAGGCGTCGAGGCTCTTGATGTTGTCGCGGTTGAAGGCGTAGGCGAGCAGGTTGTTCTCGCCCGCGACGACGGGCAGCGTCACGTCGAAGGTCGCCGCGCGCTGGCCCTTGAGCAAGTCGCCGCGCCAGACTTTGACGAGCGTGCCGTTGCGGAACAGACGCAGGTCGAAAGCGCCGCCGCCCGTCTTCGCGTCGCCCTCGAAGTTGTCTTCGACCCCGATCTTCACTCTCAACTCGCGCGCGCCGACGACCGAGCCGGCGGCGTCGGCGGTCGAGATCGTGACTTTCGGCTGGCGGCGGTCTAGCTGCTCGATGCCGCGCGGGGCGGGCGGCGTCCGACCGGCG
>DASRCS010000302.1:0-16145 GCA_035652995.1 Pyrinomonadaceae bacterium | reverse complement strand
TCGGCCTGCCGGAGCATCGAGGGCGCTTTGCGATAGACGATGTTGCCGTAGGCCGACTTCGCCGCCGAGAGGTTCACGATCTCCTGAAAGATCGGCGTCGTGCCCTTCGTCACGTCGGTCACGTAGGCGAGCGGCTTCGTGCGAAGATGAAAAACCTTCCACGCGTCGAACTCCGGCATCAGCGCCTCAATCGCCTTGTAGGCCATGAAGGTCGCGAAGCCCTCCTTCAGCCAGAGGTCGTCGAACCAGCGCATCGTGACGAGATCGCCGAACCACTGGTGCGCCAACTCGTGCAGCATCGTCTCGGCGCGCGCCGCGATGTCGGAGGCGGTCGGGTCTGAGGGGAAGAGGATGATGTCTTCGCGCAGGAACGTCTCGCCCGCGTGCTCCATGCCGCCGTAGGCGAACTCAGGCACGAGCACGAGGTCGTACTTCGGGAAGGGGAACTTGTGGTCGAAGTAGCCCTCGTAGAACTTCAAGCCCTCGCGGTTCAGTCGGAAGACTTCCGCCAACTCCTTCTTCGCGCGCTCGGCCTTCGACTTCCGCACGAAGAGACGAGTGCCGTAAGGCGAGCTTTCGTCCTTGAACTCCGCGAACGGCCCGGCGGCGAAGGCGAACTGGTAGGTGCTGAGCGGCTCCGTCTCTTTGAACTGGTGCCACAGCATTCCCTTCGGCGGCGACACGGGATGCCCGCCGCTCGTCTCGTCGAACTCAGGTATGACCGTGTCGGCGGTGTTCGAGACGACGCGCCAGCCTTCCGGTGTCGTGAGCCTGAGTGTGAAGCGCGCCTTCAGATCGGGCTGGTCGAAGCAGGGGAAGGTCGTGCTCGCGTCCGAAGGGACGAAGAGCGTGTAGATGTACTCGGAGCTGTCCTCGCGGTCGAGGTAGCGCGTGACGGCGCTGCCCGAAGTGCTGACGGGCGACTCGAAGTCCAGCTCGACGGTGTTCGCGCCCGCCGTCAAGTGCGAGCGCGGGATGACGAGGTGCTCGTTCGTGAACTGCGCGTCGGAAACGTCGTTGCCGTTGGCCTTGATTGCGGAGACGCGCGAGCGCGGGTCGGCGTCCGCTTTGATGACGCGCCAGTCGAGGACGAGGTCGCCCGCCGACGGGCCGAGCGTGACGGTGATCTTCTCGCGGCCCTTGAGCATTTCCGCGCCGGGCGCGAGCGTGATGTCGAGCGCGTAGCGAACGTCTCGGTAGTGCTCGGCGCGGAAGCGCGCGAGTTCGCGCGGGACGCCCGCGTCGAGGGGCGGCTGCGGGGCCTGCGCTCTCGTGTTGTTGACTGCGCCCGACATCAGCGCGAAGAGAAGTAGGGCGAGGGAAAGGCGCGCGTGCATCGTCGCTCCTCCGAAAGTCTTCCTGCCGACGGTCGCAAAGACATCGTGAACAAGTTGAAGTAGAAAAGTCGCAGCGTTTCTGTATTGTCGCCCGTCGTGCGCGGCGAAGCAAGCGCGTAATTTTTCGGCAGGTCGGACTCGAAAATTTTAAGGAGACAAGCGGCGATGGGCGACGAGAGAAGGTCGAACGAGGGCGAGCGTCACGGCGCGGCGCGCGTCGAGGGCGCGTCGGGGACGGACATCACGGGCGGCACGGACAAGACGGGGCCGGGCGGACTCGCGGGCGGCGACATGCCGGACAAGGGCGGCGACACCGGCGTGCGCGAGACGGGCGACATCGCCGGCGCGACCTCGACGCACGCGGGCGCGGGCGGCGTCTTCGAGAACACCGGCGGGACGGGGACTGCGCCGACCGAATGAGTTGAGATGTGTCGGTTTGATAAGTTGCCGCCAGCTTCAGCCAGCGGAGGGCAGAGTTCAATTGAAGTCGGGCTTTAGCCGAATGAGCATGGATTCGGCTAAAGCCCGGAGTCTTTACCAGAACCCTTATCCACCGGCTAAAGCTAGTGGCAACTTAGACGAGGCCGCAACGATAAGTCGGAAGCCGACTCGGACCAGCCTTCATGCTTCGGGAGTCGCGCGGCATTTCTTGATGAGGCGTTCGAGGAGCGCGGAGAGTTGTTCGAGGTCGAGCGGCTTGACGACGTAGTCGCAGCAGCCGACCGCGCCCGCCGCCGCGCGCGACTCGGCGGTGTCGTAGGCCGTGACGGCGACGACGGGCACGTCGCGCGTCCGCTCGTACTCGCGTATCCGCATCGTCGCGGTGAAGCCGTCGAGCACGGGCATGTTCAAGTCCATCAGCACGAGGTCGAGTCCGCCCGCCTGCGAAAGCTGGATGGCCTCCTGACCGTTCGCCGCCTCGACGACGCGGCAGCCGCGCAGCTCAAGCATCCGGCGCATCATCTCGCGCGTGTCCTTGAAATCCTCAACGAGCATCACGACCGGATTGACCGCAGCTTCAGCACTCATCGAGTGTCCCACCTTTCTCGACGCTAACTTCCCGACCGCCCCGCAGTGCGCGTCCTCGGTTGCGAAAATCATACCTGAGCCGCACGCCCGCCGACAACAGTTTCGTGTCGTCGTCTGCGGGCCCGTGCGGCGTCGAGTTTTATAAGCGCCCGATGCGCGTCGGCCCGACCCAAACCGGCATCCCGAAACCGCCGGCTCGTGTAATTTGCAGCGGGGATTCGCGCTGCCGTTGCACAATGCAGCGCGGCTCGCGGGCGTCGCTTCCGCGGGCGCACGAGACGAGTCGCGGCGGCCCCGGAGAGAGAGCGCGCGTGAGCAGTCCGGCGACGCGGGAAGAGGCCGCACGCATTTCTCGTTTGCACTCAAGAAGATTAACCAGCCGCCTTCGAGTACGTCCTCAAGCCGGCGCGGAGAAAGTTTCGCCTTTGCCCAGCGCCTTCGCGACGCCAAGCCGCGCGGGCTTCGTCGGGCCGCCGCGTTGGAACGATGATTGCTCAGGCAAACCCCGCGAGAAAACATTTTCCCCGACAAATTCCACCGAAAACACGACCGGCTTCGAGAGGAGGAGCTGTTGAAACCTCGAAAGCATAACCGTCTCCGCGGACGGCTCGCCCTCGTCACGGCGTCGGCGTTGTTGTGTGGGTGCTTGTCGGGCCTGAACGTCGCGCGGGCGCGTCCCGCGCCGAACGGAAGCGGCCAAACCTTGAGGACGGACGAAACAGACGCGGGGGGGCGCGACAAAATCTCGCCCGACCTTCGAGCGCTCGCCGACAACTCGGACGACGCAGCGCCCGTCAACGTCATCATCAGACGGGCCGGAACTCAGGGCGTTCAGTCCGCCGCGTCAGGCGGACAAGTCGCTGTGCCGGGACTCCAGACGATTCTCTCCGTCGCCGGACTCGACACGCTGCTGCGCTCGCTCGGCGGTCACGTCACGCACAGGTTCGCGCGGCTCGGCACGTTGACGGCGAGCGTGCCGCCGAAGGCCGTCGCCGCGCTGGCCTCGCGGCCCGATGTTCTCTACGTCTCGCCGGACAGGAAGCTCGCGGCGGCGGGCCACGTCGAGACGACGACGGGCACGGATCAGATTCGCACGCAGACCACACTGTCTTTGCTCGGCCTCCCGCTGGCGACGACGACGTTCGACGGCTCAGGCGTCGGCATCGCCGTCGTTGATTCGGGCGTTGACGCCGCACACGAATCCTTCCGCGACGGACTCGGCGCAAGCCGCGTCGCCGCGAGCGTTGACTTCACGGGCGAGGGGCGCACGGACGACCCATACGGGCACGGCACGCACGTCGCTTCACTCGCGGCGGGCAGCGGCCAGCCTTCCGGCGGCGCATATACAGGCGTCGCGCCCGGCGCGAAGATCGTCAACCTGCGCGTGCTCGACTCGCAGGGGCAGGGCACGACCTCTTCGCTTCTGGCCGCGCTCGACTGGGTTCTGCAAAACCGCGCGAACTACAACATCCGCGTCGTCAACCTCAGCCTCGGCACGCCCGCCGTTGACGACTACGCCGACGACCCGGCCTGCAACGCCGCGCGTCAACTCGTCAACGCGGGAGTGGTCGTCGTCGCGGCGGCGGGCAACTCCGGCAAGGACTCGCTGGGGAATAAAATCTACGGGCAGATTCACTCGCCCGGCGACGAGCCGTCCGTGTTGACGGTCGGCGCTTCCAACACCTTCGGCACCGACGCGCGCACCGACGACACTGTGACGACTTACAGCTCGCGCGGGCCGACGCGCGGCTCTTTGATTGACGCACAGGCGGTGCGCGACTACGACAACTTCATCAAGCCCGACATCGTCGCGCCCGGCAACAAGATCATCGGCGCGGCAGCCAACGGCAACGCGATTCTCGCTTCGCACCCGGAGCTGAACGTGGACGCGAGCGCGCCCGCGTCGCGCCGGATGATGTACCTGAGCGGGACTTCGATGGCGACGCCGGTCGCGGCGGGCGCGGCGGCGCTCGTGCTTCAGGCGAACCCGAACCTGACGCCGAATCTCGTCAAGGCCGCGCTGATGCTCACGGCGCAGCCGCTCGCGGGCTTCAACACGCTGGAGCAGGGCGCGGGCGAGATCAACGTCGAGGGCGCTGTGCGCTTAGCCAAACTCGTGCGCGGCGACCTGACGAATTTCACGCAGCTCGGCGCGCCGCTTCTGACGGGCGGAGCGCCCGCGCCGCAGACGACGGTCGCGGGCGCGACGTTCGCGTGGTCGCGTGGTCTGGTGCTGAATCACACGTTCGTGACGGGGCCGGAGTTGGTGACGCTCTACCAGAGAGTTTACGGCCTCGGCGCGTCGCTCGGCGACGGCGCGGTCGAGGGCGGCGGCGCGCAGAGCCTGAACGCGGCGACCATGACGCAGGGCGTCACGCTCGGCCAGAGCCTCGTGACCAGCGACGGGTCGTCGCTCACTTCGGGCGCGACTTTTATCGGCGCGAATTCTTTGATTGACGGGACGCTCGCGGAGGGCGTCATGGTCGGCGACGGCGTGCTCGTCGGCGACGGCGTGATGGTGGGAGACGGCGTGATGGTCGGCGACACGACGCTTCAGTCCGAGTCGGCCATCTTCGGCGACGAGACGGCGTGCATGAAGTGAGCGCTTCCGTATTGACAGCGCGCGCCGCTTCGCACGATACTTTCGTCCCCGCTCGTCTCTCTCCCGGTTTGTTCATGCCCCTGAACGCTTGAAGGAACCTCGCGAACGGAATTTCTGCGCCGCACGCTTTCGGCGCATTCCCGAAAAAAGAATTGGTGGCGCGGTCGCCCGACGCCGCGCCATCCGCGAAGGGCGGTCAGTCCGTCCCGACAGGCGTCTTCCGACGAGCGCCGGCGGGGCACGGATCGGGGCTGACAAGGAGGGGTCAAGTGAAAGAGGTGAGAAGGCACTCGGCAGCCGCGTTCGTATCTCTGCTCGCGCTGCTCGCCTCAGTTGGGACGGGGCTTTTGCCGGGCGGCGCGGGCCGCGCAGGCATCAAGCTCTCTGCTGCGCGCGCCGCGGCCACTTCCGCCGCGCGCCGCGACGAGAAGCCGGCGAACAGAATCTCGGACGAGCTGCTCGACGCGGCCCGCTCCGGCGAGGCGGGCGACCGGCGCGTGCGCGTCATTCTTCAGACGGACGACGGCGCGGGCCGCGAACTCGCGGCGCTGCTCCGCCGCGGCGACGTGAAGACGAAGGGCCGGCTCGACGGACTCGGCGCGCGCGTCGTCGAGCTGCCCGCGCGACTCGTCGAAGAGCTTTCCGAGAAGTCGGGAGTCCGCTTCGTCTCGCCCGACCGCGAGACCGTCGCGTTCGGTCACGTCTCGCTCACGACCGGCGCAGACCTTGTGCATGACGCGAGTCTGACGAACCCGACGGGACTCGACGGCTCAGGCATCGGCATCGCCGTCCTCGACTCCGGCATTGACACGAGCCACATGGCCTTTCTCAGCGAGAAAGGCAACACCCGGCGCGTCGTTTACAGCCGCGACTTCACGGGCGAGAATCGGATTGACGACCCATACGGCCACGGCACGCACGTCGCTTCAATCGCCGCCGGCAACGGTCGCATCGCGCACAACAGTTACCTCGGCATCGCGCCCGCGGCGAACATCCTCAACCTCCGCGTGCTCGACTCCCACGGCACGGGCCGCGTCTCGAACATCCTGTCGGCGCTCGACTGGGTTCTGCAAAACCGCGCGGCCTACAACATCCGCGTCGTCAACATGAGCCTCGGCGCTCCCGCCGTTGACTCCTACAAGAACGACCCGGTCTGCCAGGCCGTGCGACGCCTCGTTGACGCCGGCATCGTCGTCGTCGCGGCGGCGGGCAATCTCGGCAAGGACGCGTCGGGCAACAAGGTTTATGGCGCGATCCACTCGCCGGGCGACGAGCCTTCGGCGCTGACGGTCGGCGCTTCCAACACCTTCGGCACCGACGTTCGCACGGACGACGGCGTGACGACTTACAGCTCGCGCGGGCCGACGCGCGGCTCGTGGACTGACGCTTCGGGGACGAAGCATCACGACAACCTCATCAAGCCCGACATCGTCGCGCCCGGCAACAAGATCATAGACGCCGCCGCCGACGGCAACTACCTGATCACGACCTACCCTTCGCTCGACGCGGGCGTGAGCGAGGCCGACAACCGCCGGATGATGTACCTGAACGGGACTTCGATGGCGACGCCGGCCACCGCGGGCGCGGTCGCGCTCATGCTCCAGGCGAACCCGAACCTGACGCCGAATCTCGTCAAGGCGATTCTGATGTACACGGCGCAGCCGCTCGCGGGCTTCAACATGCTGGAGCAGGGCGCGGGCGAGTTGAACATCGAGGGCGCGGTCAGGCTGGCGCGGCTCGTGCGCGCAGACCTGTCGGCCTCGACCCCGCTCGGCTCGCCGCTCCTGACCTCGCTCGTGCCGCCGATCCCGCAGACGACGATTGCGGGCAGCACGTTCGTCTGGTCGCAGGGCCTCGTCGTCGGCTACGGCTTCGCCACGGGGCCGCAGTTGATGACGGGCTACCAGAAAATCTACGCGCCCGGCGCGCTCGTCACCGACGGCGTGTTCCTGAGCGACGGCGTTCTCGTCACCGACCGGACGCTCCTGTCCGACGGCGTGCTGGTGACGGACGGCGTGGTCGTCAGCGACGGCGGCACGATGTCGGGCAGCTCTCTCTTCGTCGGCGCGGGCGTGCTCGTCACAGACCAGTTCTTCGCGGGCGACGGCGTGCTCGTCACCGACAACGTGCTCGGCGCGGACTCGGTCACGCAGGCGATGTCGGCGACGCTCGGCGGCGACGCGACCGCCGCCGCGGCTCCCGCGCGCGACGACTGCGACGCGGTCGCGGGCGTCGCCGCCGCGAACGAAGGCGAGCGGCAGGCGACAGTCAGACAGCAGCCGGACGCGCCGTCGCCGGCAAGAAGAATCAACCCTCGCGCGCACGTTTCCCGAAGCAGACCCGACTAAGGAGTGGCGTAATGCCAAGGTTCAACGAGTCGAAGAATGCCGCCGTCGCGGCGCAGGCGCGCGTGGCCGAGCCGGAGCGTCTGGTTCACCCTCTGAGCGAGAGGAGCGACGAGGTCGAGATACTCGCGTTCCTCGTGGAGCGGCCCGTCCACACGGTCGTCATGGCGGGGCTGATCCGCGACAACGGGCTTGAGAGTCCGTTCAACCGCGGCACGTTCTACGCCTGCCGCGACTCGGCGGGCCGCCTCGAAGGCGTCGCGCTCATCGGCCACGCGACCTTCGTCGAGGCGCGGACGGACGCGGCGCTCCGCGCGCTCACGCGGCTCGCGCAGAAGGAGTGCGACGCGCACATGATCCTCGGCGAGCAGGAGTTGATTCACCGCTTCTGGAACTACTACGCCGCGGCGGGGCAGAAGCCGCGACTCTTCTGCCGCGAGCTTCTCTTCGAGCAGCGCTTCCCCGTAGGCGCGCGCGAGCCGGTCGAGGGCCTGCGGCGCGCGACGCTCGAAGACCTCCCGCTCGTCATGCCCGTCCACGCCGAGATGGCGCGCCAGGAGAGCGGCGTCAACCCGCTCGAAGCCGACGCGCAAGGGTTCCGCCTCCGCTGCGCGCGCCGCATCGAGCACGGTCGCGCGTGGGTCTTAATCCGCGACGGCGAGTTGGTGTTCAAGGCCGACATCGCTTCCGACACGCCCGACTGCGTCTATGTCGAGGGCGTCTATGTCGAGGAAGCGAGCCGCCAGCAGGGCGTCGGGCTGTTGTGCCTGTCGCAGTTGACGCGCACGCTGCTCGGTCGCGCGTCCGCCGTCTGCGCGCTCGTCAACGAGCAGAACCTCGCCGCGCAGGCGCTCTTCCTCAAGGCCGGCTACCGCGTGCGCGGCTACTACGACACGATCTTTCTTGAGCGCGGCGAGAGTTAACTAAGTGATGAGTAATGAGTGATGAGTTGAAAGCAGAACGTCTTACACTCATCACTCATCACTTCCTTCCCCGACGGAGTGGACATGGACAAGCAGCGTTTCGTCAAACCGTACATGTGGGCGTTCATCGCGGCGGGCGCGTGCGTCCTCGTCTATTCGGCTTTGAACCTCCCGCTCGCGCGCTTCGACCTGCGGCTCGTGCCGCTCGTCGCGATCACGCTTCTGGTGGGCGCGCGCTTCTGCATCCCCATCCCGCGCACGACGGGTCAGATTTCCTTCTCCGACACCTTCATCTTCCTCGCGCTGCTGCTCTACGGCGGCGAGACTGCCGTGCTGCTCGCGACCGCCGAGGTCTTCGCCGCGTCGCGCCTCTGCAAGCGGCCCTTCACGATGTTCACGAGCCTCTTCAACGCGGCGATGATGGCCTGCTCGACGCTCGTCACGGTGCTCGTGCTGCGGCTGCTCTTCGGCGATATCGACAGCCTTCCGCGTGGCGACTTCTCGGCCACCTTCGTCGCGGCGCTCTGCGTGATGGCGCTAGTCCAGTACGTCACGAACTGCACCATCGCCGCCGCGCACACGTCGCTCAAGGCGAACGAGCCTCTGTGGACGACTTGGCGCAAGAAGTATCTGTGGACTTCGATCACCTACTTCGCGGGCGCGTCCTCCGCTGGGATAATCGTCAAGCTGGCCTCGACCGCGGGCTTCTACGCGCTCGTCGCGGCGACGCCCATCATCGCCATCGTCTATCTCACCTACCGAACCTACCTCGAAAACATCGAGGCGATGGCCGCCGCGGCGAAGGCCGAGGCCGAGGCGAAGACGCGCGCCGAGGCCGCCGCCGAGCAGGCCGAGCAGGCCCGCCGACATGTCGAGGAGCTTTCGCACTACATCGCCGAGCAGGAGCGCATCCGCGAGCAGTACGCGCAGATCGAAAAGCTCTCCGCGCTCGGCGAACTCGCTTCGGGCGTGGCGCACGACTTCAACAACACGCTCGCCGGAATCCTGGGCCGCGCGCAGCTCCTCCTCATGACGAAAGACCCTGAGCGCATGGAGTCCGGCCTCCGACTCATCATCAAGACCGCGAAGGACGGCGCGAAGACGGTCAAGCGGATTCAGGACTTCGCGCGCCAGCGCAGGGATCACGACTTCCAGCCGGTCACGGTTGACCAGCTCCTGCTCGACGTGCGCGAGATCACGCGACCGCGCTGGAAGAACCGCGCCGAGAGCGAGGGCGTCCACATCGCGCTCGAACTCCAGCTCGGCTCGGACGAGGCGCGCGTGATGGGCGACGAGTCGGAGTTGCGCGAAGTCCTCGTCAACATGGTCTTCAACTCGGTTGACGCGATGCCCCGCGGCGGGACGATCACTCTGTCGGCGCGCGAGTCGGGCGGGACGGTCGAGATCGCCGTCGCGGACACCGGCGCGGGGATGACCGACGACGTTCGCTCGCGCGTCTTCGACCCGTTCTTCACGACCAAGGGCAAGGCCGGCATGGGCCTCGGCATGGCCGTCAGCTACGGCATCATCCGAAGGCACGAGGGCGCGGTCGAGGTCGAGACGGAGGTCGGGCGCGGCACGACCTTCCGCATCAAGCTCCCGGCGGCGAAGAGTCCGGCGGCGTCGGATGCGGCGGCGACGGCGGCGGCGGTCGAACATCCTTCGCTCGCGCTCGTGCCGCAGCAGCAGACCGAGGGCGTGCGGGTTCTCGTCGTTGACGACGAGGAGCACGTGCGCGTTCTCCTCAAAGACATACTCGAATCGGACGGCTGTCGCGTCCGTGTGGCGTCGGGCGGCAGGGAGGCGCTCGGACTGCTCGGCGCGGAAAAGTTCGACGCGGTCTTCACGGACTTGGGGATGCGGGGCATGAGCGGGTGGGAGTTCGCGCGCGCGGTGCGGGCGCTCGACGACTCGATGCCGCTCGCGGTCATCACGGGCTGGGGCGAGGCGGTGAGTTCGAGCGAGCGCATCGCCGCGCGCGCCGACTGGGTCGTCACAAAGCCCTTCGACGCCGAGCAGATTCTCGACATCGCGCGCGAGACCGCGCGCCGCAGCGCCGCCACACGCGCCGCCGTCGCCGCGGCGTGAAGGAACGGATGAAGGCGGAAGGGTGAGGGATGAAAGAAAGGCTTTGTGCCTTCACTTCATCCCTCACCCTTCCGCCTTCATCCTTCTTCACCGTTGGACGTTTGCCTGTCGCCGCCGTTGCGCGCGGCGCTCGTGTCGAGGTGGTGGCGCTTGATCATGCGTTGCAGCGTCGTGCGGTCAATGCCGAGGACGCGCGCGGCGGCCTGCTTGTTGCCGCGCGTGCTGGCGAGGACGCGCGCGACGTGCCGCCCTTCAAGCTCGGAGAGCGAGAGCAGCGGCTCTTCGTGCGTGTTCGCAGCGGCGGGCGATGCCGGCGCGTCTGCGGCGTGCGGCGGCTGGGAAGTCGCGGCGGGCGGTCGCAGCGGCTGTTGCGAGCCGCCGTTGTGGTGTGAGTCCGAAGCGACGTGCGTCGCCTCGGCTGCCGCGTTGCGGACGCGCTCCGGCAAGTCTTCGGGCCGCACGGCCCCGTCGCAGAGCGCGACCGCGCGGACGACCGCGTTCTCAAGCTCGCGTATGTTGCCGGGCCAGTCGTAGCTCATCATCGCCAGGACGGCGTCGCGCGAGAAGCTGACGGCCTCCTGCCCCGCGCGCGCGGCGCGCTCGGCGAAGTGGCGCGCGAGCGGCATGATGTCTTCGCGGCGCTCGCGCAGGGGCGGCAGGTGAAGCGTCACGGCGTTGAGGCGGTAGAACAAATCCTGTCGGAAGCGGCCCTCCCTCATCTCGCGCTCAACGTCGCGGTTCGTCGCGGCGATCACGCGCACGTCAACGCGCACCGTCTGGTTCGAGCCGACGCGGCGAATCTCGCCCTCCTGCAAAGCGCGCAGCAGCTTCACCTGAAAGGCCGGCGTCGTCTCGGTTATCTCGTCGAGAAGGATCGTGCCGCCGTCCGCTTCTTGCAGCAGCCCGCGGCGCTCGCGCTCCGCGCCCGTGAACGCCCCGCGGACGTGGCCGAAGAGTTCCGACTCGATCAGCTCCGAGGGAATCGCGCCGCAGTTGACGGCGACGAACTCTGCGTGGGCGCGCGGGCTTCGGAAGTGGATGGCGCGGGCGACGATCTCCTTGCCCGTGCCCGACTCGCCGGTGATGAGCACGGGCAGGTTCGTCGCGGCGACGCGACCGACGAGCTTCATCACCTCGACGAACGCGGCGCTCGTGCCGACGAGGTTGATGTCGGAGGTATAGACAGGCGTGGGCGGGAGTTCTCCGGTCGTGCCGGGGCGGTCGCGCTTTTCGATGGAGCGGCGGACGGCCTGCGCGATGCGAAGCACGTCCTCGTTCTCGAACGGCTTCATCAGGTAGTCGTAAGCGCCGAAGGAGACGGCGTCGAGCGCGCCCGCCGCCGACCCGTGCCCGGTCATCAGGACGATCTGCGCGGCGGGCTGCTCGCCGACGAAGCGCCGGAGCACCGCGTAGCCGTCGGCCCCGCCCTGGTCGCCGAGCTTCACGTCGCAGAAGACGAGCGACCAGCGCTCGCCGCCGAGCAACTCGAAGGCGCGCTCGGCTGACTCGGCCTCCGACACGTCCCACCCCTCGCAGCGGAGAACCTCCGCGACGTTGCTCCGCACGAGCTCGTTGTCATCTACGACCAGCGCCTTCATCTTCGTCACAGAAAACTCTCAGTGGCCGCCGGCTTCCGCAACCGCCGCGCGAGGTCGGCGTGCGGCCCTCCGGGATGAATTGGGTGAAGCGCCATTATAGTGCTAAGGCGAGCGCCCGCCGCAAGTCATTTTCCGCGCGGCGTCGCTTTAAAATTTTAAGGGCAGCCGCTTTGGCTGACCTTCGTCTCTCGAATTGATTAAAAGAGGGAGAGGGGTTCGTGTTTACCGGAAGAAGTCCTGCGCGAGCAAGCACCCCTTCTTCTGGCCGTTGAGCGCAGGCTCAAGCCGTATATTGATGCCTGTCTTGCCGCAGAAAACTTCTTGAGGGAAGAAACAGATTTTATCTATCGACGGGATGTAAACGAGAAGCACATCAACCTCGTCTTCAGAGTAACATCTCGCGGCACCGTGGCCGATGTTCGATATAAGCCGAAGTTGAATCGCACCGGAACTAGTGACAGATGAGCATCCGCAGTATTTGATCTGTGCCCTGAGGAGCCTTCCGCTCAGGTCCAAAATGCAGTCGTATCTTGTTCCCTCTACCGAAGGCCAGCTACAGATGACGCCTAATTCAAGCGCGCGTGCGACGACCTTCAGGCGGGCAAGCTCGGCTTTGCGTTGCTGTTCGGAAAGCACGGGTTGAGGATTCTGTGCCGTTGTGTTGTAAAAGATGGAGCCGAGGGGGATCGAACCCCTGACCTCTGCAATGCCATTGCAGCGCTCTCCCAGCTGAGCTACGGCCCCTTTTGTCTGTAATGCCAGCGCCGGAGTGAGGAGGTCTTCACTCCGGCGAGTTGAGACAATAGCATACGGGTAAGTTGGTTCGCAATTGAGGCAGGAAAGCGCGCAGGTTGGTGCCGGCGGGTGCGTTTAAGGCCGGCTTTCACCTGGGCCGCCCGCCGCGCAAAACCGCGAAGAGCGCGATGACGACGCCGGCGAGAAGCAGCACGAGCGTGCTCGCCAGTTGAATGAGTATTCCGCTGCCAGCGACCGTGCCGACGCCGCCCGAGCGAGGCATGACTGCTGGCAACATCCGGCGCAACGCTTCGAGAAGAAACGCGAGGCCGAGCAGCGCCACGAACGCGCCGCGCACGAGCAGGCGTGTCGCCTTCGGCCCGGGCAACGCGCGTCACCTCCCTTTGAATTCGGGCTTGCGCTTTTCGAGGAAGGCTCGGACGCCCTCGTCCTTGTCCTCACTGGAGAAGCAGAGCGCGAAGAGGTCAATCTCGCGGCGGAGGCCCTCGTCGAGGTTCGCGCGCGCGGCGGTCTTGATGGCCTCCTTCGCCATGCGGAGCGCGACGGGACTCTTCTCGGCGATGCGGCCCGCGATCTCCATCGTCTTCGCTTCGAGGTCGGCGGCGGGGACGACGTGGTTGACGAGTCCGAGGCGGTAGGCGTGCTGCGCGTCAATCATCTCGCCCGTGAGGATCAGCTCCATCGCCTTGCCCTCGCCGACGAGCCGCGTGAGTCGCTGCGTGCCGCCGCCGCCGGGGATGATGCCGAGGTTGATTTCGGGCTGGCCGAACTTGGCGCTCTCGCTCGCGATCCGCAGGTCGCACGAGAGCGCGAGTTCGCAGCCGCCGCCCAAACAGAAGCCGTTGATCATGGCGATGACGGGCTTCGGGAAGGTGTCAACGGCGGTGAAGAGCGAGCGCGCGGTCATCACGTCGCGCTGCGTGATCGAGGTGCGCCCCTCGAACTCCGCGATGTCCGCGCCCGCGACAAAAGCCTTCTCGCCCGCGCCCGTGATGACGACGACGCGCACCGACTCGTCTTCGCGCAACTCGTCGAGCGCCGCCGCGCCCTCCGCCCGCGTCTGGATGTTCAGAGCGTTCAGCTTCTGCGGGCGGTTAATGGTGATGACGGCGACGCGCTCGCGCCGCTCGATCAGAAGTGTCTCGTATGAAGCCATCGGATAAAAACTCCTGAATGAAAAACTCTGACGGATGACGGGCGCGCGTCGTTGCGTCGCCGCGCGCCCGTTGCGGGGGAGTTCGGCAGCCTCGGACGCGCCCGGCCCGACTTCTCACGTTTTATGAATACGCGCCCCGCGCTCGCACTCTTTTAATGACAGCGAAGCGATGAGACGTTGACGGGGGTGTCAGCGTCTCATCGCTCGTGTTGCTCGGACGAAAGGGAACTTAGGAGACCGTGAAGGTCGCCGTCTTCTGATCCTTCTGCTCGCCGTCCTCGTTCAGCATGACGACTTCGATTTTGTATTTGCCCGGAGGCCAACTGCCGCCCGGCCCTTTGAAATTGAAGGTGGCCGTGCCGCTGCCGGGCAGGTCAACCGAGACCTCCCCGCCGGGGATCGGCCCGCTCGGCAGGCCCTGAACGTCGTCGGCGTACAGCTTCGCCGTCACCTTCAGTTTCTCCGAGGCGTTGGAAATTTCCGCGACGCCGTAAACGGTGTCGCCGGGCGCGAAGCTGCTCGCCTCCTGCGTCACTTCTTTGTCCTTGCCGACCTTCAGGCTGCTGATGTTGGCGGTCGATGCGCTGAACTTGCAGGCGAGCGCGGCGGCCAGCAGAAGGCCGAGGCCGAGGGCAAGATTCCATCGTTTCGTTCGCATTATCGTTTTCTCCGTTTCGTTACTCGGAAGGGGAATGTTGTCGGCAAGATTTAAAAGGCCGGGCGCTTTTCGTCTCGCCGCCGGTTAATGATCTCAGTGTTGCTCGCCTTCGGGCGAAGGCGTCTGCTGCTCGTCGGCGACCCAGGAGACGAAGAGGCGCAGCCAGTTGTCCGCCGGCTCGACGATCTGCACGCCAACGCGCGCCGTGCCGTAGATGGCGGGCGCGATACGCACGACGCGCGCCGTTGACTCGATGGGCGAGCCGTCGGGGCGGTGCGCGCGCAGGTAGAGCTGGTCGCCGCGCGAGACCTTCTGGTTGAGGTGGAAGAGCGCGCCCAGAGTCGAGATGTCGTCGGTCTCGGTCGGCTCGCTCCACGCCGAGCCGTCGTCGGCGCGCCCCGACACGACAATCGGCAGCCTGAGCGCCATCCTCAGCGCGAATCGTCTCTCTTCGTTCGTCGGCCTACTCATAGTCTCAATGAGCAGTAAGCAGTCGGCAGTGAGCAGTTTTCCAAAAGGCGGGCGGCTGGCCTGAACTCATTTAACTGCTCACAGCTTACCGCTCACTGCTCACTCCATTTGTAGAATCCTTCGCCCGACTTCTTGCCGAGCTTGCCCTCGGCGACCATGCGCCGAAGGATTTCGGGTGGGCGGAAGCGCTCCGCGCCGAGCTTCGCGTGCAGGTATTCGGCGATGCTGAGCCGCACGTCCAGCCCGACGAGATCGGTCAGGCGGAGCGGCCCCATGGGGTGATTGTAACCGAGTTCCATCGCCGTATCTATATCTTTCGCGTCGGCCACGCCCTCCTCGAACATCCGCATCGCCTCAAGGCCGAGCGCGACGCCAAGGCGCGAGGAGGCGAAGCCCGGCACATCACGCACGACGATAGGCTCTTTCTTCATCCGCAGGGCGACCGCGCGCACGGCCTCGACCGTCTCGCGCGCGGTCTCGCGCCCGACGACGATCTCGACGAGCCGCATGATGTGGACGGGGTTGAAGAAGTGCATCCCCGTGACGCGTTCGGGGTTGCGAGAGCCTTCGGCGATTTCAGTGATCGAGAGCGAGGAGGTGTTCGTCGCGAAGACGAACGGGTTGTCGGTCAGCGACTCGACGGCGCGCAGAGCCTCGCGCTTGAGTTCGAGTCGTTCGGGGACGGCCTCGACGAAGAGGTCTGCGTCAGCCGTCTCTTCGAGCCGCGTTGTCGTGCGAATGTTGGCGAGCGTGCGTTCGCGCTCCTCTTCCGTGACCTTGCCGCGCTCGACTCCCTTCGAGAGGTTCGCTTCGATTGCGCGCCGGCCCTTCGAGACGAGTTCTTCGCTGATGTCGCGCAGCACGACGCGGAAGCCGGCGGCTGCGGCGACGTGCGCGATGCCGTGCCCCATCGTGCCCGCGCCGAGGACTGCGACGGTTCGGATGTCGAGGCGCACGGCACTCTCCGTCGTCTGTCCGGCGGCTCGCGTCCGTGTGCTTTCGTCTGGCGGCGTGCTCAAGTGGTCTAAAGTCGTCGTCGGGGCGGGTGTGGCAGAGTTCCGCCCATCGCGTGCGGCCAAATTCGACTACGTCCAGCGGGAGAAGTTATACTACACGCGCGAAGAAAAAGGCTACCGGAACGAGGGGCGCGAGCGTCGTAAAGGCGCGCCCCGGCTCGCTTGT
>DASRCS010000301.1:0-7321 GCA_035652995.1 Pyrinomonadaceae bacterium | reverse complement strand
GACTTCCATCTCGGAGTTCGGCAGCGCGCCGGCGAGCCTCTTGGCAATCGCGCTGTTCGCGCCGTCCGCCGCGACCAACACGCCGCCCGCCCAACTCTCGCCGTTCTTCGCGCGCACGACCCAGCGGCCCCGCTCGTCCCTCTCGGTCGAGGCCGTGACGCGGCACTCGAACACTCGCGCGCCCGCTCGCCGCGCGCGCTCGGTCATGTAGGAGTCGAGGGCGCGGCGCGAGTAGATGGCGAACGGCTCGGCGAGTTCGAGCCGGACGCGCCCGCCCGAAGGCGAAAGCATCTCGACCTCCGTGACGGCGCGACCGCCCGCTTCGAGCAGGAACGGCCAGGCCTTGAGCGCCTTCGACGTGACGCCCCCGCCGCAAGCCTTCGCCTCGCCCGCGGGCCGACCGTCGAACAGCGCGACGCGTGCGCCGCCGCGCGCGAGCTTCTCCGCCGCGAAAGAACCCGCGGGGCCTGCGCCGACGATGAGCGCGTCGAATGTTTCTTCAGCCTTCACAAAGATTCTCGCCGTCCGCACGTCGCGGCAACATCGCATTGCTCATCTATAATACTCGCTGTCATCAACTCTCTGCCGCGCGCGACGCCTTGCCTTTGAAAACTTCAGTTGTGATAGAATCCGCTCAACCCCTACAAGGCGCGGTTTGTTGACTCGCTTCTGAAACTGAAGCCGCTTCCCCTTTTTTGAACTTCCGAACGGAAGTCTTACTCGCAGCAGGCACAAGGTCATGAACAGCAGCGCCCTCGTCTTCGTCGGCATCGCACCGCACCCGCCGGTGATGGTGCCCGAAGTCGGCGGCGCGATGGCAAAGGACGTGCGCGCTTCAATCGAGGCGATGCGCGGCTTCGCCGAGCGCGTCAAGGCGAGCGGCGCTGAATCGGTCGTCATCGTGTCGCCGCACGCGCCGCTCGAAGAGCGCGCCTTCGTCGCCTACGGCGGCCCAACCTTGCGCGGCGATTTTGCCAACTTCCGCGCCCCGCAGGCAACCGTCGCCGCGCCGCTCGACGAGGAACTGCTCGAAGCCGTCAGCAAGGCGGCAGACGAAGAGGGCTACCGTGTCGTCGAGGCGCGAGCCAGCGAACTCGACCACGGCACGGCAGTCCCGCTCTACTTCCTCCAGCGCAACGGCTGGGAGGGCAGCGTCGTCGCGCTCGGCTACTGCTTCCTCCCCGACGAAGACCACGTGCGTTTCGGCGCGTGCCTGAAACGCGCAATCGAAACGACGGGGCGACCGGCGGCGTTCGTCGCGAGCGGCGACCTGAGCCACAGGCTCAAGCGCGGCGCGCCCGCGGGCTTTCACCCCGACGCGCACGAGTTCGACGAGGAGGTCGTCGGGGCCGTCCGCGCGAACGCGCCCGCGCGAATTAAGGAGATTGACCCCGCGTTGCGGCGGCTCGCGGGCGAGTGCGGCTACCGCTCGATGCTCGTCGCGCTCGGCGTCGCGTCCGAAGGCGCGAACGCCTGCGAAGTCCTGAGCTACGAAGCGCCCTTCGGCGTCGGCTACCTCGTCGCGCAACTCGCGCGCGCCGCTTCGACGGGCGCGCAACTTTAAGACCATGTCGAAAGTTAAGCCTGACGAAATCAAGTCTGAGCCGCCGTCGCAACCGTCGGGCGATGCTGATGCTTCGACCTCATCCGCGGCAGACAACACAATCTCTTCAACCGAAGACGAAACGGCTGTGCCCGCGCTCGCTCGCAGCGCGGTCGAGTCCTTCATCTCGCGGCGCGTGATCGTCGAGCCGCCGCCTGCACCGGAATCGTCAATCCTGAGTCAAAGGCTGGCCTGCTTCGTGAGCATCAAGATGCACGGCGGCGAGCTGCGCGGCTGCATCGGGACAGTCGAGCCTGAGCAACACTCTCTTGCATCCGAGATTATTTCCAACGCGATCAAGTCGGCGACGCGCGACCCGCGATTCTTTCCGGTCACGGAGGCGGAGCTTCCGCACTTGCGCTACTCGGTTGACGTGCTTGAGCCGCCGGAGCCGGCGCGGTTTGAAGACCTTGACCCTTCGACCTACGGCGTCGTCGTCGAGGACGAGCGCGGGCGCAGGCGCGGGCTTCTTCTTCCCGCAATCGAAGGCGTGGAGACCGCGCGCCAGCAGGTGCAAATCGCCGCGCGCAAGGCCGGCATCGCCGCAGGCGAGCCGCTCACACTCTACCGCTTCCGCACGCTACGATTCCGCGAGCCGTCGCGCGCCACTTCAAATTCATCGCCCGAAGACTAATCCGCCACTCACTCGATAATTATCTCGTCAACGAAGATGAACGCGTCGCCGCCCGCGCCCGCGTGCCACGCGGGAATCTTGCCGTAGTTGTATGCCTTGACGCGGACGTAGCGCGCGGGCCGCGGCTCAATCGTGCGGACGAAATCTTTGACGACCGTTTCGTAGCTCGTGTCCGGCACGTCGTTGCGGATAGAGGCCGCGGGCGTGAACGTCTGGCCGTCGGTCGAGAGTTCAAACTCGACGCGCGTCGGCATCCAAATCCAGGAGCGCACGTCCTGCAAGAATCCCGCGCCGAGTTTGCTGACCGGTTGCACGCGGCGCAGGTCAACGACGGCCTCGAAGTCCTGCCCCTGATAACCCTGCCACGCGCCGCCGCCGAAGTTCGACGTGCCGCGGATGCCGTCTATCAAACCCTCTGGCCCGCCCGCGGTGTATTGCGGGTTGTAGCGCGCGAGAATCTTTATCGCCCAGTCGTGCGGTCGGCGCACGAAGGTCGCGGCGGAGGCGAGGCTCGAATCGCCGCGGGCGTTGACGGCAATCGCCTTGACGGTCGTCGTCCGGTTGACGAGCAGGGGCTTGACGTAAGCACGCGCGCTTGTGCCCGGCTCGGTGCCGTCGGTCGTGAAGTAAAGTTTCAGTCCCGGCTCGATTGGATTCAGCTTCACCTCCTGACTTCCGGCGAAGCTCTGGCCGGCGGCCTCGATGACGGGCACGGGCACGAACCCGGAATCGTTGATGGCGGACGAGGGCGCGTTGCCGCGGCCCGTGCCCCATTCATGATTCGGACGCGCGCCCATTCGGAGGACAAGCTCGCCGCCGCGCATCAGGTCTTCGTGCGTGAAGAAAGACTTGTCGTAGGGGCGACCGTCGAGCGTGGCGGATTGAATGTAGATGTTTTGCGGCGAGACGTTCTGCGCCCTGACGACGAAGGTGCGTCCATTCTCCAAACGAAAACGCACTTCGGGAAAGAGCGGGCTGCCGATTGAATAGACGGGCAGCCCCGGCGTCACCTGATAAAAACCCGCGGCGCTCAGGACGTACCACGCCGACATCTGCCCGCAGTCCTCGTTGCCGATGAGGCCGTCGGGGCGGGGGCCGTAGAACTCGTCCATGATCTGACGGACGCGCGCCTGCGTCTTCCAGGGCTGTCCGGCGTAGTCGTAGAGGTAGGCCATGTGATGGCTCGGCTCGTTGCCGTGCGCGTACTGGCCGATGAGTCCGGTGATGTCAGCCTGCTCGCGGCCCGTCGTGCGGCTGTCGGTCGTAAAGAGTTCGTCGAGCTTGCGCGCGAATTTTTCCTCGCCGCCGAAGAGTTCGACGAGGCCCGCAACGTCCTGCGGCGCGAAGAAGCTGTACTGCCACGAGTTCGCCTCGGTGAAGTCGAACGTCACCTCGCGCGGGTCGAAGGGCGCGAGCCAGCCGCCGTTTCGTTTCGGTCGCGCGAAGCCTGTTTCGGTGTCGAAGACGTTGCGGTAGAACTGCGCGCGGCGGATGAAGCGTTCGTAAACGTCACGCCTTCCGACGAGCGCGGCCATCTGCGCGATGCACCAGTCGTCGTAGGCGTATTCGAGCGTCTTCGAGACGGACTCGCGCTCGTCCTCGACGCCGATGTAGCCGCGCCGCTTGTAGGCCGCGAGTCCGAAGTGGTCAAGCTCCGCGCTGTGCATCATCGCCTTGAGCGCCTCGTCGCGGTCGAAACCGCCGATGCCTTTGCGCGCGGCGTCGGCGATGACCGAGACCGAGTGGTAGCCGATCATCGTGTCGGTCTCGTTGCCCGCCAACTCCCAGACGGGCAGGCGGCCCGCGGCCTCGTACTGCGCGAGGAAGGTTCTGATGAAGTCGCGCGTCCGCGCCTGTTCGATGATGGTGTAGAGCGGGTGCGCCGCGCGGAACGTGTCCCAGAGCGAGAAGACCGTGTAGTTCGTAAACCCGCGCGCCGTGTGAATCTTCAAATCGCGCCCGCGGTATCGCCCGTCAACGTCCGTGAAAAGATTGGGCGCGACCATCGTGTGGTAAAGCGCGGTGTAGAAGGTTTTTAACCGCGCTTCCGTTCCGCCTTTGATTTCAATTTTGTCGAGTTCCTTCCGCCACGCGGCGTCCGCGTCGGCGCGCACGCGGTCGAAGTCCCAGTCCTTCAGCTCGGCTTCGAGATTCTTTCGCGCGCCTTCGATGTCAACGGCGGAGATCGCGACCTTCACCTTGAGGGGCGAGCCGCCGCGCGTGTCGAAGCGGAAGAAGGCTTTTACGTTCGTGCCCTTCGCTTCGCTGATTCCGGCGCGGAGCTTGTCGTCTTCGGCGATGCCGAAGGAGGTCATCGGCTGCGAGAACTCCGCGACGAAATAGACGACCTGATCGTGCGCCCACGCGTCGGAGCGCCGGAAGCCTTCGACGCGCGTCGGTGTGACGACCCGCAGCGCGGAGTCGAGCACGCGGTCGCGGTGCGTCAGATCAAGAATGACGTTGGCCGCGTCGGTCGCGGGGAAGGTGTAGCGGTGAAGGCCGACGCGGTCGGTCGCCGTCAACTCGGCCAGCACGTTGTAGTCGTCAAGCATGACGGAGTAGTAGCCGGGACTCGCCTTCTCGCGCTCGTGGCTGAACTGCGATGCGTAGCCGCGCGCGCTGCCTTCGCCCGTCGCGCGCAATGAGACAGCGCCGACGGTAGGCATCAGGAGGATGTCGCCGTAGTCGGAGATGCCCGTGCCGCTCAGGTGCGTGTGGCTGAAGCCGTAGATCGTGTGGTCGGAGTAGTGGTAGCCGGAGCATCCGTCCCAGCCCGACAGGCGCGTGTCGGGGCTGAGTTGCACCATGCCGAAGGGGCGCGTCGCTCCGGGGAACGTGTGGCCGTGGCCGCCCGTGCCGACGAACGGATCAACGTACCGCGTCGGGGATTGCTGCGCCGCGACGATGGATGCGAGCAGCAGCAGAAGCAGTAAGCCTCGAAATGTTTTCATCGCGTCATGTGAAAACTACTTCGCCGACAGAAATACCGCTGGATGAATGCGTGCCTGAGATTCTTCCGCGGGCGGTTGTCGCTCACTCCGCGATCAGCTTGCCGCGGTACATGTTCATGCCGCAGGTGAACTCGTACTCGCCCGGCTCGGCTGGCACGACTTCGACCGTCACGGTCTCGTCCTGCGGCAGGTGCGCGCGCTTGCCGAACGAGGGCAGCACGACCTCTTCGCCGCACGTCGAAGCCTCGCGCCGCGTGAAGTTCAATCTCACGGGCCGACCCGCCGCGACGATGATCGAGGACGGCTGGTATCCGCCTTTCACCGTAACGTCAACCTCCTGCGCGCCTCTGTTCCCGCCTCGTGCTTCGACCGTCTCGCCCTTCCAGAGCCAGAAGTACCAGACGACCCACGCGACGAACATGAGGCCCGCTGCGGTGACGACGAGTTGCGCGGCGTTCATCACTTCACCTCCCGCGCGGGTAATAACTCGTTCGCAGATGTCGAGTCGGAGGCGAGCGACGGCTCGAAAAAGCGAAGACGGTTAGCGTTCGTCACGACGGTCACGCTCGACGCCGCCATCGCCGCGCCCGCGATGACGGGCGAGAGCAGAAGGCCGAAGACCGGATAGAGAATCCCGGCGGCGATTGGGATGCCGAGCGCGTTGTAGATGAACGCGCCGAAAAGATTTTGTTTGATGTTGCCGAGCGTCGCGCGCGAGACCTCAATCGCGTTGACAACCCCGCGCAAACTTCCGCCGACGAGCGTGATGTCGGCGGCCTCGATTGCCACGTCCGTGCCCGTGCCGATGGCGAATCCCACGTCGGCCCGCGCCAGAGCCGGCGCGTCGTTGATGCCGTCGCCGACCATGCCGACGAGCCGCGCGCCCCGCCCGCCTCTCTTCTTTTGACCATCGCTCTTCCCGCTTCGCGCGCCGCCCTCGGTTTGAAGAAGCTCGACCTGTCGCGCCTTCTCTTCGGGCGGAACGTCGGCGAGGACGCGCGTGATGCCGACCTGACGGGCGACGGCCCGCGCCGTGCGCTCGTTGTCGCCGGTGATCATCACGACCTCGACGCCCATTCCCTGAAGCGCGCGGACAGCCGCCGCGGAATCTTCTTTGACCGCGTCGGCCACGGCCAGGACTCCCGCCGCGCGACCGTCAACCGCGACGAACATCGCGGTCTTGCCTTCGTCGGCGAAGCGCGCCGCGGTCTCCTCGAACTCAACCGAAGAGACTTTCTCTCTCGACATCAGCCTCGCGTTCCCGACCAGCACGCGGCGGCCTTCGACACGCGCCTCGACGCCTTGGCCGGGTATCGCCTTGAACTCTTCCGGCTCGCCGACCTCGACCTTGCTTGCGCGCGCGCCGCGCACGATTGCCTCGGCGAGCGGGTGTTCGCTCCGCCGGTCGGCGACCGCCGCGAGACTTAGCAATTCATTTTCGGAGAAGTCGCCGAGCGGAAACACGTCGGTCAGTTCGGGCCTGCCCTTCGTGATCGTGCCGGTCTTGTCGAGCACCACCACGTCGAGGCGCGTAGCCGTCTCCAGAGCCTCGCCGTTGCGAATCAGCACGCCGAACTCCGCGGCCTTTCCGACGCCAACCATCAGGCTCGTCGGCGTCGCGAGTCCGAGCGCGCACGGGCACGCTATCACCAGCACGGCGAGCATCGTGACTATCGAATAGTTGAGAGCCGGCTGCGGCCCGAAGTCGAACCAGACGAGGAAGGTCAGGACGGCGGCGATCATCACCGACGGGACGAAGTAGGACGCGACCGCGTCAACGAGCCGCCCGATGGGAGGCTTTGAACTCTGCGCGCGCCGAACCATCTCGACGATGCGCGCGAGCGCCGTGTCGCTGCCGACCTTCGTCGCGCGGAAGGTGAACGCGCCCGCGCGGTTCACGCTCGCACCCGTGACCCGGTCGCCCGGCCCCTTGTCAACGGGCACCGACTCGCCCGTGACGACCGACTCGTCAACGGCGGACTCGCCTTCGACGACGACGCCGTCAACCGGGACTCTCTCGCCGGGCCTGACGAGAACGGTGTCGCCGACGACGACCTGTCCGACGGGAACGTCCCGTTCGACGCCGCGGCGGACGACGCGCGCCGTCTTCGACTGCAACTCCGAAAGCCTCCT
>DASRCS010000300.1:0-11036 GCA_035652995.1 Pyrinomonadaceae bacterium | reverse complement strand
CTAAGCCTCTTGGCTCGTCACTCGTCACCCGCCGCTTCAGAAAGGGGTGAACGATGAAGACGTTGTGGCAGGACTTGAGGTTCGGCGTCCGGGTGCTGTCAAAAAGCCCCGGCTTCACGGCGGTCGCGATTCTGGTGACGGCGCTCGGAGTGGGCGCGAACACGGCCATCTTCTCGGTCGTCAACGCGGTGCTGCTCCGGCCTCTGCCCTTCGAGCATTCGGAGCAACTCGTGCAGGCGATGCGCCTCAACGTCAGGAAGGGCACGACCTCTTCGGCACACTCGTTCCCCGACTTCGCCGACATGCGCGCGCAGGCGGACGCCTTTGAATCGTTCGCGGCCTACACGGACGCGGACGCGGCCCTGACGGGGACGGGCGCGCCCGAACGCGTCAACGGCGTCAACGCTTCAGCCGACCTCTTCAAAGTCCTCCGCGTCAACCCGCAGCGCGGTCGCCTTTTCGCGCCCGACGACGAGCAGCCGGGCGGCGCTCCCGTCGTCGTCATCACCGACGGCGCGTGGCGGCGGCGCTTCGGCGCAGACCCGCAGGTCGTGGGCCGGCAGGTCACGCTCGACGGCAAGGCGAAGACGATCGTCGGCGTGCTGCCCGCCGACTTTCAGTTCCCGTTCATCAACACCACGCCGGAGTATTTCGCGCCGCTCGACCCGAAGGGCGACATGGAGAAGCAGCGCGGCGCGAACTTCCTCGACGAGCTGGGGCGACTCAAAGACGGCGTCACCGCGGCGCAGGCCGAGGCGCAGTTGCGCGCCGTCGCCGCGGGGCTTGAGAAGCAGTACCCGGACGACGACGAGGGGCGGAGCATGAGCCTCGTCTCGGCGCAGGAGCAGTTGGTCGGCAACCTTCGCACGACGCTGCTCGTCCTGCTCGGCGCGGTCGGCTTCGTGCTGCTGGTCGCGTGCGCCAACGTCGCCAACCTGCAACTCGCGCGGGCTTCGGGGCGCGGGCGCGAGATGGCGATCCGCACGGCGCTCGGCGCGGGCCGCTGGCGCATCGTCCGCCAACTCGTCACCGAGAGTCTTCTGCTCGCGCTCGCGGGCGGCGCGCTCGGACTCGTGCTGGCCGTGTGGGGCGTCGCGCTCATCTCTTCGCTCGTCCCGGCGGACGTGCCGCGCTTCAAGGAGGCCGGACTTGACCCGTCGGTTCTCGCCTTCACGCTCGCGGCGTCGGTTCTGACCGGCGTCGCCTTCGGCATCGCGCCCGCGCTGCAAGCGTCGCGCGTTGACCTCGGCGAGTCGCTCAAAGAAGGCGGGCGCGGCGCGACCGCCGGGCGCGCGCGCAGCCGCGTGCGCTCGCTGCTCATCGTTTCCGAAGTCGCGCTCTCGGTCGTGCTGCTGGTCGGCGCGGGGCTGCTCGTGCGCAGCTTCGTCAACCTGCGGAACACGAACCCCGGCTTCGACCCGCGCGGCGTGCTCGCCGCCTCGGTCTCGCTCCCCGAACTTAAATACTCGAAGGACGAACAGCTCAGACAGTTCTACGGGCAGGCGCTCGAACGCATCAGGGCCGTGCCGGGCGTCGAGTCGGTCGGCGCGATCATGCCTCTGCCGCTCAGCGACAACGGCATCAACGTCACCTTCACCGTCGAGGGCCAGCCCGACCCCGGCCCCGGCGCGCGCCCCATCGCCGGAGCGCGCGTCGTCACGCCGGACTACCTGCGCGTGATGAACATCCCCGTCCTGCGCGGTCGCGGCTTCGACGAACACGACGGCGCGAGCGCGCCGCAGGTTCTGCTCGTCAACGAGACGCTGGCGCGGCAACTCTTTCCCGGCGAAGACCCGATTGGAAAACGACTCGACGTTGGACTCAACAACGTCAAGGGCGAGGTCGTCGGCGTCGTCCGAGACGTGCGTAGCCGCGGGCTTGAGAAGGAGGCCGGACTCGAATTCTACGTGCCCTACGAGCAGGTACCCTTCGACTCGATGCAGCTCGTCGTCCGCGCGAAGGGCGGCGACCCCGCGGCGCTCGCCCCCGCGGTGCGCGCGGCGGTGCAGGAGATTGACAAGGACGTGCCGCTCTACCAGGTGCAGCCGATGGGCCAACTCGTCGCCGACTCGGTCGCGCGCCAGCGCTTCTCGATGACGCTGCTCGCGGCCTTCGCCGGACTCGCGATGGTGCTCGCGGCGGTCGGCATCTTCTCGGTGATGAGCTTCCTCGTCGCGCAGCGCACGCACGAGATCGGCGTGAGAGTCGCGCTCGGCGCGCAGGGGCGCGACATCCTCTCGATGGTCGTGCGCTACGGCATGACGCTCGCGCTCGCGGGCGTCGCCGCGGGACTCGTCGGCGCTTTCGCGCTGACGCGGCTGATGTCGGGACTGCTCTACAACGTCTCGCCGACAGACCCCGCGACCTTCGCCGTCATCTCGGCGCTTCTCCTGCTCGTCGCCTTCGCGGCCTGCCTCGTGCCGGCGCGGCGCGCGACGAAGGTCGATCCGATGGTGGCGCTTCGTTACGAGTGATTGCGGATTGCGGAATGCGGATTAGAAGACAAAGCGCCTTTCATCAATCCGAAATCCGCAATCCGCAATCCGAATTCCGCAATCCAGTTGAGGTGAGGCGATGAACAGACTGCTTCAGGACGTGCGCCACGGACTGCGCGCGCTGGCGAAGAGGCCCGGCTTCACGGCGGTCGCCGTGTTGACACTGGCGCTCGGAGTGGGCGCGAACACGGCGATCTTCTCGGTCGTCAACGCGGTGTTGCTCCGGCCCCTGCCTTACCCCGAAGCCGAGCGGCTCGTCACGCTGCGCTCGCAGGAGTCTCTGCCCGACCTCGACGACATCAGGGCGCAGAGCAAGTCGTTCGAGGCGATGGGCGGCGCGGTGATGCAGGCGCAGGACTTCACGGGCCAGGCGGAGCCGTTGCAGGTTCAGGCCGCAATGGTCAACGCCGACTTGTTCAAGGCGCTCGGCGCGGAGCCGGCCTTCGGGCGGACGCTCTCGGCGGACGACGACCGCGCGGGCGGCGAGCGCGTCGTCGTGCTCAGCCACGGCTTCTGGCAAAGACACTTCGGCGGCGACCCGTCGGTCGTCGGCAGGACGATTCCGCTGAGCGGGCACGACTACACGATCATCGGCGTCATGCGCCCCGACTTCCAGATGCCGCTTGAGAACCCGGACGTTCTCGTCGCGCTGCGCGTGGCGAACCCCGTCGCGGCGGAGTTCCGCGGCGTCCACTTCCTGCGAACCTACCTGCGGCTCAAAGCCGGCGTCAGTCTCGCGCAGGCGCAGTCGGAGATTGACAACATCAACGGCTGGCTCGCACGGCAATACCCGGACGAGAACAAGGAGCGGCACAGGCGTCTCGTGCCGCTGCAAGAGCGCGTGGTCGGCGACGCGCGCCCCGCGCTGCTCATCCTCTTCGGCGCGGTGGCGCTGATGCTGCTCGTCGCGTGCGCGAACTTCTCAAGCCTTCTGCTCGCGCGCGCGGCTTCGCGCCGTCAGGAGTTGGCCGTGCGCGCGGCACTCGGCGCGGGCCGCGCGGAGTTGGTGCGGCAGGTCGTGATCGAAAGCCTGCTGCTGTCTCTTCTCGGCGGCGCGGTCGGCCTGATGCTGGCGGGTTGGGGGATTGACCTGCTGCTCGCGCTCAAGCCCGCGAGCCTCCCGCTCGTTGCGGGCGTCCGCGTTGACGCGAGCGTGCTCTCGTTCACGCTCGGCGTCTCCGTCCTGACGGGACTCGTCTTCGGCCTCGTGCCCGCGCTGAGCGCGTCGCGACTCGACGTGAACGAGGCGCTGAAGGAAGGCGGGCGCGGCGGCGCGGGCGTCGTCCGCCACCGCGTGCGGAGCCTCCTCGTCGTCACCGAGACGGCGCTCGCGCTCGTGCTTCTGGTCGGCGCGGGGCTGCTCGTCAAAGGCTTCTGGCGCTTGCGCTCGGTCGAGCCGGGCTTCGACCCGGAGAACCTTCTGACGATGCGCGTCGAGCTTCCCGAAGCGCGTTACGAGGAGATACCGAAGCAGACGCAGTTCCGGCGCGAACTGCTCGAACGTCTGAACTCGCTGCCCGGCGTCGAGGCCGCGATGGTCAGCGAGCTTCCCCTGAGCGGCGACCAGCTCACGCACAACTTCGTCATCGAGGGGCGTCCCGCCCTCGCGCCCGGCGACGAACCCGAACTGAACGTCCGCAGCGTCGGCGGCGATTACTTCCGCACGATGCGCGTCCCCGTCATTCAAGGGCGCGACCTCGGCCCGCAGGACAGGGACGGAGCGCCCACGGTCGGCGTCGTCAACGAGAGCTTCGCGCGTGAATACTTCGCGGGCGCGAGTCCCGTCGGCGCGCGCATCAGGTGGGCGCGCGGTGAGAATCCGCAGTGGATGGAGATCGTCGGCGTCGTCGGCGATGTCAAACAGTTCGGGCTGAACCAGCCGGAGGAGCCGGCCTTCTACTACTCCTACATGCAATCGGATCAGCCCTGGAAGCGCTGGATGTATCTGGTCGTGCGCAGCAAGTCGGACGAGGCCGCGCTAGTCAGGCAGGTGAAGGGTGAAATCTGGGCGATTGACAGGCTGCTCCCCGTCACGAGGGTCGAGCCGATGGCCGGGGTGATGTCCGCATCCGTCGCCGGGCAGAGGTTCAACATGACGCTGATGAGCATCTTCGCGCTGACCGCGCTGCTCCTCGCGATGGTCGGCATCTACGGCGTGATCGCCTTCGCCGTCACGCAGCGCACGCACGAGTTCGGCATCCGCATCGCGCTCGGCGCGCGCGCGTCGGACGTGACCGCCCTCGTCCTCGGACAGGGGTTGAGGCTGGCGCTCGTCGGCGTGTGCATTGGCCTCGCCGGCGCGTTCGCCGTCACGCGCCTGATGACGAGCCTTCTGTTCGGCGTCAGCGCGACCGACCCCGCGACCTTCTTCCTGGTCGCCGCGCTGCTGACTCTGGTCGCGCTGCTCGCGAGCTACGTCCCGGCGCGCAGGGCGATGAAGGTTGACCCGATGGCGGCGCTCCGGTGCGAGTAGAAAAGCGCGCGTCGGTTCGGGAGGCGGTTTGAAGAGCCGCGCGGCGAAATTGTAGCTCGTGATTTGCCGTCCCGTTTTTCAAAGGAGGCGCATTGATGAGATCGGTCTTACAGGATTTACGCTACGGCGCGCGGACGTTGTTGAAGAGTCCGGGCTTCACTCTGGTGGCCGTCATCGTACTGGCGCTCGGCGTCGGCGCGAACAGCGCGATCTTCTCGGTCGTCAACTCCGTCCTGCTCAGCCCGCTGCCTTACAAAGAACCCGACCGCCTCGTCATCGCGTGGGAGACGAACCCGCAGCTTCTGGACGACTACCTCAAGACCCACAACGAGGCCGCGCCCGCGAACTTCTACGACTGGCAGGCGCAGAGCAACGTCTTCGAGAACCTCGCGGCCTTCCGCTGGGGCACCTTCAACCTGACGGACGGCGACAACCCCGAACAGGTCATGGGCAACGCGGTCACGCCCAACATGTTCGCGACGCTCGGAGTCCGCCCGCTCATCGGCAGAGACTTTCTGCCCGAAGAGGGCGAGGCTGGCAAAGACGACGAGGTGATTCTGAGCTACGGCCTCTGGCAGCGGCGCTTCGGCGCAGACCCGAACGTCCTGAACCGGAAGGTCGGCGTCAACGGCCAACCCTACACGGTCGTCGGCGTCATGCCGCGGGAGTTCGAGTTCCCGCGCGCCGAGTCCGAGTTGTGGACGCCGCTCGCGCCCCCCGCCGGCGTGAAGGCGAACCGCACCTCGCACTTCCTCTACACGCGGGCGCGGCTTAAAGACGGCGTGAGCATCAGCCAGGCGCAGGCCGAGATGAACACCATCGCCGCGCGCCTCCAGCAGCAGTACCCCGACTCGAACAACCAGCGCGGAATCAGAATCGCGTCGCTCCCTTCGGAGAGCGTCGAGATGATCAGGCCCGCGCTGCTGATCCTGCTCGCCGCGGTCGGCTTCGTGCTTTTGATCGCGTGCGCGAACGTCGCCAACTTGATGCTCGCGCGCGCGACCGCGCGGCAGAAGGAGATCGCCATCCGCACGGCGCTCGGCGCGGGACGGTGGCGCATCGTCCGCCAACTCCTCACCGAGAGCGTGCTCATCTCCTTCGTCGGCGGCGCGTTCGGCCTGCTTCTGGCGCAGTGGGGCGTTGACCTCCTGCTCGCGAGCATGCCGCGCCAGTTCGCGCTCGGCATTCCGGGCTGGAACAGGATCGGACTCGACTACCGCGTGCTCGCCTTCACGCTCGTCGTCTCGCTCGCGACCGGCATCCTCTTCGGACTCTTCCCGGCGTGGCAGGCGTCGAAGTCCGAGCTGAACGAAACGCTCAAGGAGGGCGGCAGGAGTTCGGCCACGGGGCGCGGTCGCTACCGCAGCGCGCTGATCGTCTCGGAGGTGACGCTGGCGCTCGTGCTGCTCGTCGGCGCGGGGCTGATGATTCGCAGCATCACGCGGCTGATGGACGTGAACCCCGGCTTCGACCCGCAGAACCTCGTCACGCTGCACCTCTCGCTGCCGAAGTCGCAGTACGCGAAGACCCAGCAGGTGACGAACTTCTACAACGAGCTGACGCGCCGCGTCGCGGGCCTGCCCGGCGTCGAGTCGGTCGCCACCATTGACATGATGCCGATGGGCGGGAGCGGCGGCACGGTGAGCTTCGCCATCGAAGGCAAGCCCGCGCCGCCGAAGGGCCAGTACCCGGAGGCCAACTCGCGCACGGCCAGCCCCGGCTACTTCAAGACGATGCACATCCCTTTGCTCGAAGGGCGCGAGTTCGCCGAGCACGACACGCCCGACAGCCCGCTCGTCGTCATCATCAACGAGACCTTCGCGCGCAAATACTGGCCGGGCGAAGACCCCATCGGCAAACACGTGCTCGACCCGGAGAACAGGTTCCCGCCCGCCGAGGTCGTCGGCGTCGTCGGCGACATCAAGCACTGGGGACTCGACGACAAGGCGCAGGAGTACCTCTACACCTCCTCGACGCAGACGCCCGACAACTCCATGTTCGTCGTCGTGCGGACGGCGTCTGACCCCGCGGGCGTGAGCGCGTCCGTCCGCAACGAAGTCCGCGCGCTCGACCGCGCGCTCCCCGTTTACGACATCAAGCCGATGGCTCAGCGCATCGTCGAGTCAACGTCCTCGCGCCGCCTCGTCATGTTCCTGCTCGGCGTCTTCGCCGCGGTCGCGCTCGCGCTGGCGTCGGTCGGCATCTACGGCGTGATGGCTTACACGGTCACGCAGCGCACGCACGAGATCGGCGTCCGCATGGCCCTCGGCGCGGGCCGCGGCGACATACTCCGAATGGTCGTCGGGCAGGGGATGTTCCTGGCGCTCGCGGGCGTCGCGCTCGGACTGCTCCTGTCGTTCGCCGTCACGCGTTTCATGTCGAGCCTTCTGTTCGGCGTCGGCGCGAACGACCCCGCGACGCTCGCCGCCGTCTCGCTCACGCTCGCGCTCATCGCGCTGCTCGCCTGCCTGATTCCGGCGCGCCGCGCGATGAGAGTTGACCCGATGGTCGCGCTCCGCTACGAGTGATCGAATGATGCGCGCGGAGTGAGGAACGAGAAGGCCGTTCTTCAATTCATCACTCCGCGTCAGTCGCTTCCGTCGAGGTGAGATGTTGAGGACACTGATTCAGGACGTGCGATACGGACTCCGCTTGCTCGTGAAGGGCAAAGGCTTCGCCGCCGTCGCCGTCGCCACGCTGGCGCTCGGCATCGGGGCGAACACTGCGATCTTCAGCGTCGTGTACGCGGTCTTGCTGCGGCCACTCCCTTTCCCCGAACAGGAGCGGCTGGTCGTCGCGTGGAAGAAAGACCTGACGACCGGCAACCCTCTGGTCGAGCTTTCCCTCCCGGAAGTCCGCGACTGGCAGGCGCGGAGTCAGAGCTTCACGAGCATGGCCGCGATGCCGACGACCGTGTACGGCTACGGCTACGTGTTGACGGGGCGCGGCGATCCGGTGCAACTCGAAAGCGCGAAAGTGACGGGGCGATTCTTCTCCGTCCTGGGCGCGCGCGCCGCGCTCGGTCGCGTACTCGACGAGGCGGACGACCGCGTGAACGGCCCGAACGTCGTCGTCTTGAGCGACGGCCTCTGGCGCGGGCATTTCGACGCAGACCCCGGCGTCGTCGGGCGCACTGTTACGCTGAATCAGACCGGCTTCACGGTCGTCGGCGTGATGCCCGCCGGTTTCACTTTCCCGCAGGGCGTTGACCTCTGGGTGCCGCTTCAGGCGACGATGAATCCGCGCGGCCTCGAAAATCGAGGCGCGGTCTATTTGCAGGCCGTCGGTCGGCTCAAGCCGGGCGTCACGCCCGCGCAGGCCGAGGCCGAGTTGAACACGATCATCGCGGGACTCGCCAAACAGTTCCCCGAAACACAGGCCGAAGGCGAGCGCGTGGTGCTGACGCCGCTGACCGATTACGTTTTCGGCGACGCGAAGCCCGCGCTGTGGGCGCTCTTCGCGGCGACGGCCCTGCTCCTGCTCGTGGCCGCGGCGAACGTCGCCAACCTTTCGCTGGCCCGCGCCACGTCGCGCCGCAGGGAACTCGCCGTCCGCGTGGCGCTGGGCGCGAGCCGCGGGCGCGTCGCACTTCAACTCTTCGTCGAAAGTCTTTTGCTCGCGGCCTGCGGAGGGGCCGCGGGCGTGTTGCTGGCCTACTGGCTGGTTGACTTGCTCGTCGCCGTCGCGCCCGGCGACATCCCGCGACTGGAAGACGTGCGGCTGAGCGGCGCGGCGCTGCTCGCCAGCATGGTTTGCACGCTCGCCTCCGCCCTTATCTTCGGACTCCTGCCCGCCGTGTCGTCCACGCGCTTCAACCTCAACGAGGCGCTCACGGAAGCCGGCGGCAAGCTCACGGGAGCGCGCGCGGGGACGCGTCTGCGCCGGGCTTTGGTCGTGAGCGAGATCGCGCTGACGCTCGTCCTTCTCGCGGGCGCGTCGCTCATCCTGCGGAGCTTCGTCAACCTGAGCCGCGTGCCGCTCGGCTTCGACCCGCACAATGTTTTGACGATGCGGTTGCACCTGACGGGCGCGAAGTACGGCACGGTCGAGGCGCGGCGCGAATTCTTCCGCCAACTCGTCGAGCGCGTCGAGGCGCAGCCCGGTGTGGTCGCGGCCAGCGGCGTCCTCACGCGACCGCTCGAAGGCGCGGTCGGCTGGGATCAGGAGTTTGCCGCCGAGGGGCAGACGCCCGACGAAGCGCGCAAGAATCCGAACGCCAACTACGAGACCGTCAACCCGCACTACTTCCACACCTTCGGCATCCCGCTCAAGGCCGGGCGCGAGTTCGGGGAGCAGGACAAACAGGGCGGCGAGCCGGTCGTCGTCGTGAGCGAGACTCTGGCCGCGCGCTTCTTCGGCTCCGCGGAGCGCGCCGTCGGCAAGCGGCTCAAGCTCGGCCCGAGTGACGCGGACGGGCCGTGGCGTCTGATCGTCGGAGTCGCGGGCGACGTGCGTTACCGCGAGCTGCAAGGCACGAGGCTCGACGTTTACGTCCCGCACGCGCAGAGCACGCCCAGCCTCAACCACTTCGCCGTGCGGACGACTTTGGACAAGGCGGGCGCGCTCGCGCTCGTGCGCCGCGAGGTGTCGGCGCTCGACCCGCAACAGGCCGTGAGCGGCGTCGCGACGATGGACGAGATCGTCGCGCTCAGACTTTCGCGCCCGCGCTTCAGCGCCGCGCTTCTGAACTGGCTGGCGTTGGCGGCGACTCTGCTCGCCGCGGTCGGAATCTTCGGCGTGATGGCGTTCGCGGTCGCCGCGCGCACGCGCGAACTCGGCCTGCGCGTCGCGCTGGGCGCACAGCCCGCCGACATGGTGAAGCTCGTGCTCGGGCAGGGCATGAGGACGGCGGGCCTCGGCGTGCTCATCGGGGTTGCGGGCGCGGTAGTCCTGACGCGCTGGCTGGCGAGCCTTCTGTACGGCGTGAGCGCGACCGACCCGCCGACCTTCGTCGGCACCGCCGCGTTGATGGCGTGCGTGGCGCTCCTCGCCTGCTACCTGCCCGCGCGCCGCGCGGCGAAGGTTGATCCGATGGTCGCGCTCAGGCACGAGTGACGCGAGACGAAAAAGATTTTGGTTAACGAAGCGGCGCGCGCGCCTTCAGGCGACGCGCGCCGCCGGAAGCAAAACCGTGCATCGGCCCGTATCCTGTCTTTCGCATTTCGCCCGGAGGTGTTTATGAATAAGCTGGCCCAGGACGTGCGCTATGGTTTCCGAATGCTTCTGAAGAAGCCGGGGTTCACGGCGGTCGCGGTGCTGGCGCTCGCGCTCGGAGTGGGCGCGAACACCGCCATCTTCTCGGTCGTCAACGGCGTGCTGTTGAGGCCGCTGCCTTACAAAGACCCGGACCGGCTCGTGCGGCTCGGCGAGTGGAGCCAGCAGGTGCCGGGAATGTCCATCTCGTACCCGGACTTTCTCGACTGGCGCGAGCAGAACCACGTCTTCGACGGGCTGGCCGCGACGCAGTTCGACAGCTACAACCTGACGGGCGTGGACGAGCCGGAGCGCTTGCAGGGCCGCAACGTCTCGGCCAACTTCTTCGACCTGCTCGGCGTGACGCCCGCCTTGGGTCGCTCGTTCACGCCGGACGAAGACCGGCCCGGGGCGGGGCGCGCCTGCGTCATCAGCTACGGACTCTGGCAGCGACGCTTCGGCGGCGACCGCAAGGTCGTCGGCGCGCAGTTGGCGCTGAACGGCAAGCCTTACACCGTCGTCGGCGTACTTCCGCAGGACTACCGCTTCGGCACGCAGACCGACGTGTTCGCGCCCATCGGCCTGCGCGGCGACGAGGAGGTGATTAAGGATCGCGACAACCACCCCGGCATCTACGCCGTCGCGCGGCTCAAAGACGGCGTCGGCTTCGGGCAGGCCGAGGCCGAGATGAAGACCATCGCCGAGCGGCTCGCCCAAAGCTACCCGAAGACGAACGGCGGCCACAGCATCACGATGGTGCCGCTGCGCGAATACTTCGTCGGCGACGTGCGAACGTCTCTGCTCGTGCTGCTCGGCGCGGTCGGGTTCGTCCTGCTCATCGCGTGCGCCAACGTCGCCAACCTTTTGCTCGCGCG
>DASRCS010000299.1:0-25008 GCA_035652995.1 Pyrinomonadaceae bacterium | reverse complement strand
GGTGAAAGCGCCGCGGACGTAGCCGAAGAGTTCGGATTCGAGAAGCGTCTCGGTGAACGCGCCGCAGTTGACCGGAACGAAGGGGCGCGCGGCGCGCGGGCTGTGCTTGTGGATCGAGCGCGCGACGAGTTCCTTGCCCGTGCCCGACTCGCCGACGATCAGGACGGTCGAGCGCGAAGGCGCGACGCGCGCGATCTCCTTGTAGAGTTCGATCATCGCGGGCGAGCGCCCCGTCAGCCCCGCGCGCTCCTGCCGCGAAGTTATCTCTTCGGCCTTCACGCCCGCGCCCGCCGCATCGTCGGACGCGCTCGCGCGGTCGAGCGCGCGCCGCGCGGTCGCGACGACCTCCTCGACCTTGAACGGCTTGGAGATGAAATCCCAAGCGCCCTCGCGCGAAGCCTCGACCGCGGCGTCGAGCGTGCCGAAGCCGGTGACGAGGATGACGGGGCAGCGGTCGCGCAGCTCGCGCAGGATGTCGAGTCCGGTCTGCGCGGCTTCGAGGTTGATGTCGCTGACGACTAAATCGAACCGCTCGCGCGCGGCGAGCGAGAGCGCGGCTTCGGGCGTCTGCGCGCTCTCGGCCTCCCACCCCTGCGCCGCGAAAATCTCGCGCAGCAGTTCGCACGAGGCCGCGTCGTCGTCAACAACGAGTATGCGTTTCATCTCACACTCACCTCGCGGGCGGGCGCGACCACCGCGACGGCGGGAAGCGTCAGGCGGAAGCGCGCGCCTTTCCCCGGCTCGCTCTCGACCTCGATGTGGCCGCCGTGCTCGGCGAGCACCTGCCGGACGACGACGAGGCCGAGTCCCGTGCCGCGCCCGCGGGCCTTCGTCGTGTAGAGCGGCTCGAAGATGTGCGCGCGCACGTCCTCGGTCATGCCGACGCCCGTGTCGTCGAACTCGACCGCGACGTGTCCTGCGCCGCCGTCGTTCGCCGCGCGCCCGTCGCCCCCCGCCGGCTCGAAGCGCGTCGCGACGCGGAGCTTGCCGCCCGCGGGCATGGCGTCGAGCGCGTTGTTGACGAGGTTGATGAAGACCTGCTGCAAGCGGTCGGCGTCGCCTTCGACCGGCGGGAGGTCTAAGGCCAACTCGGATTCGAGCGTGACGCCGGAGGCTTCGAGCGTCGGCGCGGCGGCGTCGAAGATGCGCCTGAGCAGCGCGTTCAAATCGAGCGGCGCGAACTCGCCCGAAGCGGGCCGCGTGCTGTCGAGCATCCGCCGCACGATGCGCTCGATGCGCTCGATCTGCGCGCTGACGGTCGAGAGGCGCGAGCGCACGGCCTCCGGGTCGGGGCGCTCGCTGGCGAGCAGGAGTTGGACGTGGCCGCTGATGAGATTCAGAGGCGTGCCGACCTCGTGCGCGAGCTGCGCGGCGGTCTGCTCGGCGGCGGCGAGCCGTTCGAGTTCAGTCAGGCGTCGCGTCGTCTGGTAGAGTTCGAGGTTCGTCTCTTCGAGCTGCACGTTGCGCTCGGCGAGTTCCGACGTGGCCTCGCCGACGCGCTGTTCGAGTATCTGGTTCTGCGCCTCGCGCTCTTGCGTCATCGCGCGCAGGCGGGCGAGCATCCGGTTGAAGCCGCGCGCGAGCTTTCCGATCTCGTCCTCAGCCGACTCCTCGGCCTGCGCCGAAAGATCGCCGGCCTTGACGCGCTCCATCGCGCCGAGCAGTCGCTCGACCGGGCGATAGACGAGGTGGCGGAAGAGCAGGTAGATGCCGAGCGTGATGGCGACGACCGCGACGGGCGCGAGCCAGAGCGCGCCGCTCCCGTAGTCCCAGACGATTGACGGCGCGCTGTCGAGCTTTTCGATGACCTCGACCGCGCCGCTCACGCGCCCCTGCTCCAACACGGGCGCGAAGACGCGGTAGAGCGACTCGTCCGCGCCTTCGGGCTGCGTGGCGACGACCTTCGTCTCCTGCCCGCTGCGCAGTGCCGCCTTGACCTCGTCGGGAATCTCCTGCGGCGGGCCGCTCTCGGAAGAGGCCGCGACCTCCTCGAAGACTCCGCCGACGCGCTCCCAGACGCGGACGGTCACGGCGTCGGGGCGCGAGCCGTGCACGAGCGTGGCGAGGGGCGCGATCTCTTCCGGGTTGCGCGGCGACGGCATCCGGCTGATGTGGTTGGCGAGCTGGTCGGCCTGAAGCTGCGCCAACTCCTTCTGCTCCTCGCGCACGCGCTGCGCGAAGCGCACGCTCATCAGCGTCAGCACGACGCCGAGCACGGCGAGCGTGATCGCCGAGGCGAGCAAAGTCGTCTTCGTGTGGAGGTTCAGCGGTCGCATCGAAAGGGAAACCGAGCCGGGGCGAGACTCGAAATCAACCGGGCGCGCAAAATCGCGTCGGGCAGCCGTCCGCGCACATGATACGCCACGGCGGGCGTCGCCTGCCATCCGAGCGTGAGCGATTCCGCGGACTCGCGAATGGCCTTCCCCGAATAACGAAGCGCCCTCCGCTCGTCATGCGGAGGGCGCTCCGGGAGGCGACGTGACACGATTTATTCGCCGCGGCGCGGTTCTTTAGCTCACGCCGGACGCGGCCTGCTGCGTGACGGCCTTCGGGTCGTAGGGCGTCTTCAGGAAGTCGCCCGCGGCCTTCTGCGCGTTGTCGAAGTCAATGCCGGACTCGACGGCCTGGTGGTACTCGTGCACGGCGCGCGCGCGGTCGCCCATCGCGTCGTAGGCGTTGCCGCGCTTGATGTGCGCCCACGCCTCGATCCACGAAGGCTTCAGGTTGCCGTGGATCGCCGCGTCGAAGTTGTCGAGCGCCTGCTGGTAGTTTCGCTGTTCGAGGAAGATCAGGCCGAGGTTGTAATAGACCCACGAGTTCGACTTGTCGAGCTTGAGCGCCTCCTCCAACTGCCGCTGCGCTTCGAGGTACTGCCCGTCGCGGAACAGCTCAAGCCCGCGGCGCGCGACGACCGAGATGCGGAGGTCGTCCGACGTTCGCAGCACCTTGTTATTCGGGTCAATGATGACCTCAATGGGCTTGCCCTTCGACTCGAAGTCGAAGTCCTCGCTGCGGTCGGCGACATAGACGGTCGTCGTCTCGTTGTCGCCCTCGGCGCGGAGCTGAAGTTCGAGCGGCAGCTTCAAATTGTCCATGTTCCCCTTGACCGTCCCGCGCGCGCGGAACTTGCCCGCGCGCGTGCGGATGATCTGGTAGTCCGCCGAGAACTCGGGCACGCCCGTGCCCTCGACCCAGCGCGCGAAGAAGTAGCGCATGTTGTCGCCGTTGACCGCGGTCGCCAGCTTCTCGAAGTCGTCAATCGAGGCGTTGCGCTCGCGGAACTCGTTGAAGTAGCGCTTCAAAAGCGTGTCGAACTTGCCCGGCCCCAGCGTCTCGCGCAGCATCTTGAAGACCATCGCGCCCTTGTAGAAGACGACGGCCTGGTACGCGGCGGACTGGTCGTCGAGAGTCGAGGGCGCGCGCGCGATTGACGCCGACTGCTCGAACATCAGCGCGCGTTCAAGCATGTCGCGCTCCGCCGAGTCGAGCGCCGCGCCCGAAAGTCTCGTCTCGCGGAAGGCGAACGAACTCCACTCAGCTAAGCCCTGCGAGAGCCACGCGTCGTCGAACGACTTGAGTCCGACGGTCAAGCCCCACCACTGGAACGCGATCTCGCGGAGCACGCGCTCGTCGAGCGACGCCTGGCGGCCCGGCGTGAAGAAGCGCGGACTTAAAAACTCGATGCCGGGCGCGGCGTATGCGTCGAGGCTCGCGTCGTCAATCTCGGCGACGACGAGGCGCGTGCCGAACGCGGGCTGCCCGTACTTCTGCGTGTAGAACTGCAAGGCTTCGCCGATCAGTTGCGCGTAAGGCTCGATGAACCCCTCGCCGCCCGGCTGGACGTAGAAGGCGAGGTCGTAGCCGTTCATCTTCAGCGTGCGCGTCGTGAACTGCCCGACGGCGAAGTTGCCGACGAGCGAAGGCTGGTGCGTGACGAAGCGGTAGCTGTGAAGACCTCCGGCCTGCGCCGTCGAGCGCGCGGGCGCGGTGCGCGAGTTCGTCGCGCCGACCGGCGGGAGGAACTGCGCGGCGGTCGTCTCCGAGACGGGTTCGTCGCTCATGCCGGCGACCGTGTAGGCCGCGGGGACGGTGATCGTGATGTCGGAGGTCGCGCGGTCGGCGGCGTACTCGTGGAAGGGGAACCAGCGCGCCGCGTACATCAGGTAAGAGAGTTCGGGGCCGACGTAGGCGAGTCGCTTCGACGCGAGCGGCCCGCCTTCGGGCGTGACGAGCGCGCCCGACCAGCGGAAGCGCAAAGTCTGCGGCTGGCCCGCGGGCACGACTTCGCCGAGGTCAACGCGGACGAACGGGCCGATGGTTTCCAGCCCCGCCTGATCCTGCACGAAGTTCGTAAGCTGGACGCCGCCTCTCTCGATGGACTCGACCTTGAGCGAGCCGTTCAACTCGAAGACGACCGTGCGCGTGTTGTCGAGCGGCGTGAAGGTCACGTCGGCGCTCGCCGTCAAAAGGTGCTGCTGCGGGTTGAGTTCGGCGATGATGTGGTAGTTCGTTACGTCGAAGCGCGCGCGCTGTCCGGGCTGAAGCGGCGTCTCGGCGACGGTCGTGGCCGGCGCGGGTGTGGGCGACGGCGTCGGCGTCGCCTTCTCCTGCGGGATCGTGATGCGGCGTCCCGTGCGGGTTCGATCCTGAGCCGAGAGCGCGCCGGTGAGCGCGACCGCCGACAGCGCGACGAGCAAGAGCGCGTGTTTAAAAATTCTCTTCATCTTTCGATTATCCTGCTGAAAAACGATACGCCGGAACGGGCTTTCTTACAACCTCCGGGCGGCCCTTGCGGCGGGCGCTGGGGCGGTGCGGGCGCGAGGCTTCCGTGTGCGTTCGGCCCCGCGCGCTTGCTCCAATACGACAAGCGTTTGGATGACGCCTCCCGCGTTGCCGTTGTACGCGCCCGCGGCCATAAATCCTCCGTGCCCTTTGTGAATACCTCCGTGGCCTCTGCGTTTAAGTCAGACTTTCTCAGCCGCAGAGGTGTTCACGAAATTCACAAAGGCGTGCTTGACAGCTTCGGCGCGTGCGTCCCATCCTCAAACGCGATGAGCATCAACTACGGCGACCCGGCCATCCGCATCACTCTGCTGCCGCGCGACACGAACCCGCAGGGCACGATCTTCGGCGGGATCATTCTCAGCTACATTGACATCGCGGGCGCGGTCGAGGCTCACCGCCGCACGGGCATCGAGCGTTTCGTCACCGTCGCCATGCGCGAGGTCACTTTCCACCAGCCCGTCTATGTCGGCGACCTCGTCAGCTTCTACGCCAGAACAGAGCGCGTCGGCACGACCTCGATCACAATCCGCGTCGTCGTCGAGGCCGAGCGCTACGGCGGCACATCGGAGCGCATCAAAGTCACCGAGGCCGAAGTCATCTACGTCGCCGTGGACGCGAACCGGCGCAAGATGCGGATTCCTGAGTCTGTGAAGAAGGCGCTCGAAAAACCGGGCGAGTGACCCGGCGGGCGACTGCGACCGAACGCCGCAGTCAACGGACACTCTGTTAAAGGTTCTGACACCGAGTTGGGACACTATCCGGCACTGCCCTTGCTCCCCCGAACGGCGCAAGGGGGAAAAGCCGATGATTACGTTTCGTAAACATGCAATCGCTAGTACAGACTGCCACGTTTCACTCCTCGGACGCGGCCCACGCAGGTCGGGCGCAAAGAACCCCCGCCTGATAGCTCTCATAATTATTTCGCTCGTCGCGGCGTCGAGCGCATTCGCGTCTCCGCAGCAGAAGCAGCAGGCCAAAGAGCGCGCCGCCGAAGGGCCTTCCGCGCAAACCCGGCAACAAGGCGAAGAGGCCAAGGAAAATTCCGAGTCGGACCCGAAGGTTCCGATCCGCCTGACGCGGCTCGACACGCCGGACGGCCCCTGCATTCTCGCGACCATCGGCGACTTCCCCGCCGACCTGAACGAGGCCGGGCAGGAGTTCTTGAAGCGCGAGTTCTTCGAGCACTTCGCCTCGGACGTTCTGGGGTTCGGCGAATCTCCCGACCCCGCGACGCACGCGACGCTGAAGGTCTCGATGCAGCCGCAGGAGAAGGAGAACCAGCGCGAGGGTGACTTCTTCTTCGGCAAGGTGCGCGGCCACATCATCGTCGTCGTCGAGCAGCGCCGCGTGATGGTCGCGTGCACGTTCGACGACGCGCAGAACCAGCCGCAGCAGATGGCCGCGGTCAAAGCTCTGGTCGAGAGGATGACCGCCGGGTGACGAGGCGCGCGATGGTTTTTAGTGGCTTCGCGCGGCTGAGGTATGCGGGAGGTACGCAAGGCCGTTACGCGAATTCTGAAACGCGAAAGCTGTCCAGTTGAGCAGGTTGATGAAAGCCGCCCATGACGTTGCGGGCGGCTTTCATCACGATTAACGGCGGCCTACTTGAGCAGCGGTCTCACCTTCTGCTCGAACTCGTCCGGCAGCATTATCCCCTCGATTGTTTCCCGTATGTTTCCTTCGCGGTCTATGACGACCGTGACGGGCAGCGTGTCGGTGTCGGCGAAGAGGCTCTTTGTCGCCTTCGTGCCGAGCGCCACGGGGTAGTTGACGCCGAGCCTTCCGGCGAATCGCCGGACTCTGCTCAACGTCTCCGGCGGGTAGGTCACGCCGACGACCTGAAGCCCCCGCCTCGCGTACTCGCGCTGCAACTTCACCAGGTCGGGCATCTCGGCGCGGCACGGCGGACACCACGTCGCCCAGAAATTCAGAAGCACAACCTTGCCCTTGTAGTCGCTCAGGCGGACGGTTCTGCCCCTGATGTCCTTGAGAGTAAGAGCCGGGGCCTTCCGCGCACCTTGAGCGTGCGCGACGGTCGAAGCCAGCAACAGAACGGCGAACAGAATCATTCTTCTCATGCCGGCCCTCAGAACAGGTAGCGGACGCCGAGCAGGATGTTCCGGTCTGTGCGTAATACCTGTGCGCCCGCGTTGAGGACGACCGGGAACTGATAACTACCCTCGACCACAAATCGCGGCGCGGCGGCGTACTGCAATCCGGGGGCGATGTAGAATTCCGTCGAGTTACTCCCCGTCACGGCTTGCCCGCCGACGCGGCCCGTGCCCCGGTGAACGAAGGTCGTTTCGAGGATGGCGAAAAGCTCCTTGCCCGGCGTCGGGTAGTCGCGCGGGAGCAGGACGTACTCGGTGTCGGTGCCGACCCGCGCCTCGTCGCCCAGACGATAGCCGCCGCGCTCCGAGCGCAGAATCCCTTCGGCGTTGCCGCCGAAAATGAAGCGCCCGCCCGCCTGCGAGAAAGCCACGTCGAAGTGCGGCGACAGCCCGCCGTTGACGGGCGAAAGCTGCTGGCGGACGAAGGCGGGCGCGTTAAGCTGCCGCACGCCCGGCGCGCTGTCCCTGCCCGTCGGCAACTCCAACCCGAAGCGCGCGGCGGCCTGCCTGTCGCCGTAGGTCTTCACTGTCCGGTAGAAGCGGTACTTGCCCCACAAGATGACGTTGCCCAAGCCGGAGCCGGAGCCGGAGCTTGCGCCCGTATCAAACGACGTGCGGGAGAACGGCACTTCCGCCTCGAGCTGGACTCTCTGCGTGGGCGTGTAGGAGACGCTCACGTCGAGCAGTTGGCGGTTCACTTCCAAGCCGCCCAAATGCTGCTTGATGAGGTAGAGGCGCGGCACGACCGCGCCCCCTTTGTAAACGGTCAGCCCCGGACTCGTCACGCGAATCGGCGCGAGCGGCAAAGTCACCGCCGGAAAGGAATCAACGTCAGGCGGAGCAGCGTCGTAGATAAAACTCGCTTGCTCGAATCGCATGACATCTGAAGATGCGCGCGCTGTGCCGAAGGCCGAAGACTTCGCCGCGCCGTCCGCCTTCTTCGCCTCGCGCGGCGTGACGACCTCACGCGCCGACTCGCCCACGCCTTCCGTCTTCCAACCCCCGACGACTTCGACCTGTCCGCCGGGCGCGACTCCGCCTAAAACCGACTCAAGTCTCTGCCCTTCGAGCGCGAACCGCTGACCCGAAGGCGAGGCGACGAGCCGCCACGTCTGACCGTCGCGTTCCAGCTTCCCCGTCACCGTCACTTCCGCCGAGTCGAGCGTGTACCCGGCTTTCTTCAGAGCCTCTCTGAGCGCGGCGAAAGAGACGGGCTTGTCGGGCTGCGGCGTGAAGACGCCGATCCCGTTCTTGATGTCCGTTACCTGAATCTCTTTCTGCTTCGGTGCGAATGACAGACGGCTCACGGCCTTCTGAATGTTGAAGACTCAATTGCCGCACAGGTATCCGGCGATGTGCATCCGCACACGCTTGACCTCGGCCTTCGAGTACCCGGCGCTGCCGAAGAGCAGCACTAATCCGAGCGAAATATGAGTTAGTGTCCTTCGCATTTTCTCTACTCCTGAGTTGAAGACGTAAATGCTCGCGGCTTGCGCGCGCGGACGAGCCGTCGCCGACGCGGAAAGTCGCGGAGGGCAGACTAATCTCTGCCGAAAAGACACACTACGACCCAGAGAAGTCTAAATCAGGAGTGCCAGGTGCCGGATGTAAGGCGGCGGCGAGTGCTGAGGGTGTTCCCGCGCGGAAGCGAAGCGAGTATTCGAGGCGAGAATTACGAAAGCGGTTCGCGGCGCGGCGGGATGCCGCGGGGCGGCGGCGGGCGGCGCGACGCGGAGTAATGAGGCCGTCGGAATAGTCACGCCCGGCGGCTGACAGTTAACGGCGCAGCAGAGACGCGCGGCTCTGACTCCCGCCGAATCCTCCCGCGCGTGCGCCTTCGCGCAGCAGTCCATCCCGTCTTTCATCCCCGGCATAATGCACTCGTGCTCGGCGGGATGCAGCGGCGTGCCGGCCACCGTGCCGCCGCAGAGCACCGCGAGCATGAACAGGGATGTCAGCCACTTCACCATTATCAAAGCGATTCTATGGACGCTCTTAAATCAGTGTCAAGGTTGTCGCGGGCTGCACCTCCGCGCGGCGGCGAAGAGATTGAATGGCACCAGACCCTTGAAGCCTCCGTACAAAAAGAACGGGGCGGCAGGTTGAATCCGCCGCCCCTTCGCTCGAATCCTTTTCGCCCGCGCTCACATCACCATCGCGGCCATCTGCGCCACGTCGCCGGACGGGAGCACGCCCGCCGAGCGTCGGTTGAGGAGTGTCTTCACGACTATCAAAAGTATTCCGGGGTTGAAAGGCTTTGTGACGTATGCGTCGCAGCCCGCGGCGCGGGCGGCGTCGCGGTAGGCCTGGCTGTCGGGGCCGGCGCAGGCGACGAAGGGCACGTCGCACACCTCGGCGATGGTACGCAGGCGTTGCGTCGCGAGCACGCCGCCGACGCCCGGCATGTTCAGGTCAACGATGACGAGGTCGGGCGCGTGCGCGCTCGCGACCTCGGCGGCCTCGTGGCCGCTCGCGGCCTCGACCACGTCGTAGCCTTCGTGGTTCAGGTAGAAGCGGAAAGCGACTCGCGTGTGTTTGTGCTCGTCAATGACGAGGACGAGCGGGCGAGGACGACGACCATTCCTGGGGGGCATTGAAGGGACACCTCTTTCGACTGAATTTTAAAGCTTGAGCTGATTGTGGCCTTGAAGGTACTGCCGGGCGAGCGAGGGGACGTGAGTCTAACCCTATTTAAAAAACTCTGTCAACGATAATTTGCGCCCTTTTCGCGGCTGGCCGATGCGGCACGACGGGCGGAAGGGGTCAACACTCCTTCCGCCCGCCGTGCCCTGCGACCTCTCGTCGGGTAATCAGATCATCATTTTCGCCACTCGACCGGAAAGAGCGCGCCCGCCTTTTCGGGCGTGATTTGTATGCCGGCGAGCGAGGCCGCGCGCGCGAGCACGGGGTCGCGCAGGGCGGCGAGGTCTGCGCCTTCGGGCAGGACAGCTTCGTCGGGCGTCACGCCCACGTTCTCCAGGCTCTTGCCGTCCGACATGATCATGTCGGCGACCGTCACGCTCGCGCCGAAGTAGAGGACGCTGCCGATGCCCGTCTGGTGGTCGAAGTGTTTCGCGGTCATCACCGCGCCCGCCGTGCGGTCGCCCAAGACCGTGCCGCGCTTCTCAAGCTGGATGACGCGCGCGAACAACTCGGAGGCCGAGCCGGAGTTGCTGTCAACGAGGACGATGAGGCGGCCCTTGTACCCGCCGTCGCCGCGCGTCTTTGCCAGGACCGGCTTCATCTCCTTGCGCCCTTTCAGGTCTGCGACCTTCACGTCGTGGTCGAAGAAGTAGCCCGCGAGCCGGGCCATCGTCTCCTCGTAGCCGCCGCCGTTGGCGCGCAGGTCTATGACGAGCGTCTTGAACTTGCGCGCGCGCGCCATGATGTCGTCAACGTGGCTCGGCGAGACCTCGAAGGTCGGCATCTTCCAGACCAGCAGGTCGTCGCCCGACTCGAAGAAGCGGTCGTGGTCTATGTCCCACTCCTCCCTGATGGAGCGCGCGAGCAGGTTCACCCACTGCGTCACCGTCTGCCCCATCTCGATCTTCGTCTCCGCGTCCACTTCGCGCGGCGCGGCATCGCCGGGGCTTTGCACCGAGAACCGGACGCTGCGCGAGGGCATCAGCGCGTAATAGCGGTAGTACATCTTCCAGATGTTGGCGCGCGTCGGGCGGTAGCCGTCCACCGAGAGGACTCTGTCGCCGGGCTTGAGTCCCTTCGCCTCGGCGTCGCTCTTCGGCTTGACCGACGTGACGTAACAGTCGTCGCCGACCATCTGAATCTGCCAGCCGTACTCGACGTGCGCGGCGCGCGACGGCGGAAGGAAGAAGGTGTGCGAGTCGTTGAAGTCGAGCATGACCTGGGCCACGGCGACGATCAACTGGTCGCGCGTCTGCGCCTGCTTGATCTTCTCGTCGGCCTCGCGGAAGCGGGCATCCAAGTCCACCCCGCGCAGGCTCGGGTCGTAGTAATTCTTCTTGAGGTCGTCCTTGAGCGCGCTCAACATCGTCCGCGCGCTGTCGCGGTCGTATGAGCCGAGCGACTGGGCCGACGCCGGTAGCGTCGCGCCCAGGAAGAGACAGCACAGCGCCGCCGCCCGGAAGACTCTCGCGGCAAGCGCGGACCGCGCGTTCGTTTCGTCTTTCAAAATTCAGTTCCTTTCGGTGTTTTTGTGAGTGGCCGACGTGTCATGCTTGACGGGCTGGAAGGCCGGAGAGACGACTTTCGGCGCGCACGTAATTTACCACGAACCCGCTGGCGCGGCGAGCAGACCTGAGCGCCGCGCCTTTCAAACGCCTTCGCCCGCCTCTTCAGTTGAGCAGCGCCTGAACCCTACGCAGGGCCTTCGCGGCCTGCGCGAAGTCGGGGCGCTCTTCGAGCGCGAGTCCGTAGTGGTGCGCGGCGTCGAGCGGGCGGTGTCGCTGCTCGTAAACACGTCCGAGGTTGAAGTGCGGGAAGGCGTAGGACTCGTAGCGCGGCGCGGCGAGCGCGCGGCGGAACCAGCGCACCGAAGTCCAGAGGTCGCCCTGCGCGACGAGGTAGCTGCCGATGTCGTTGTAAGGGTTGCCGAAAGAGGAGTCAACGCGGATGGCGTTCAGGCATTCGTCAATCGCCTCGTCGTAGCGACCGTCGAAGCTGTAAACCCAGCCGAGGAAGGTGTGCGCCTCGGCGGTCGGGTAGGTCTCAATCGAGCGGCGGTAGAGTTCGACGGCCTCCGCGTAATTCTCTTCGAGCTGCGCCGCGTATGCGCGCCTGAAAAGCTCCACGGCGCGCAGCCTCGCGGCGTCCGCGATTGCGTCTTCGTCTTCGGACATCGGTCACACACCAGACTCGCGCGCGATTAGGACGCGCCGTCGGCTTTGAATTATACTCGTCGCGCTCCCGGCTGAACAACACGATCAAAAAGAGACTTCAGGATGAGCAGGCAGAAATCTCTCGCGGTAGAACTCGCCAACGAACTCCCCACAAAACCGGACGCGAACGAGACGCTGGCCGTCGGCGTCTTCGCCGACGAGCCACGCCTGGGCGACACCCGACTGACCGACGCGCGGCTGCGGGAGTTGTGCGAGCGCGTCGTCGGCGAAGGCGAGTTCAAGGGCGAGGAGGAGACTTCGCTCCTGATTCACGCCGCGGGCGCGTCGGGCGCGTCGCGCCGCGTGCTTCTCGTCGGACTCGGCTCGCACGCGGACTTCGACGACGCCGTCCTGCGCCGCGCAGCCGGGGCCGCCGTCCGCGCGGCACGCTCCGCGCGCAGCCGCTCGCTCCGCTTCGTCGCGCCGCAGGCGGACGGACGCGCGTCGCTCTCCGCATTCGCCGAAGGCGCGCACCTCGGACTCTACGACAACGGCCTCTACCAGAAAGAAGACGAAGACGAGACGGCGCTCGAACGTCTGGCGATCATCACGAGTGTTGAAGGCGGCGCTGACGAAACTCGCGGCGCTCAGGACTCCGGCAGCGCTCGCAACCTCGACGCGCAGCTTGAGCGCGCGCGCGTCGTCGCCGAGTCGGTCAACTGGGCGCGCACGCTCGCCGACGAGCCGGGCCTGAGCCTCCCGCCGCGTGAGTTCGCGCGTCGCGCGGCTGAGATGGCCGGCGAAGTCGGTTTGAAAGTCGAGTCGCTGAGCGCCGACGAGATTCGCGCCCGACGGATGGGCGGGCTGCTCGGCGTCGCGCAAGGCTCGGACGAAGAACCCGCGCTCATCGTGCTGCGCTACGAGCCGGAAGGCGCGAAGGATGACGACAATCTCTGGGCGTTCGTCGGCAAGGGCATCACCTTCGACACGGGCGGCATCTCGATCAAGCACGGCCTCGACATGTACGAGATGAAGACCGACATGGCCGGGGGCGCGGCGGCGCTCGGCGCGCTGCGCGCAATCGCCCTGCTGAAACCCGACCGCCGCGTCATCGCCGTAGTTCCGTCGGCTGAGAACATGCCTTCGGGTAAGGCGATCAAGCCCGGCGACATCGTCCGCACCTTCGCCGGCCACACCATCGAGGTCGTTGACACCGACGCCGAAGGCCGCCTCGTCCTCTCCGACGGCATCGCCTACGCGAAGTCGCTCGGCGCGACGCGCATCGTTGACCTCGCGACGCTCACAGGCTCGATCATCGTCGCGCTCGGCTCCCACCGCACGGGACTCTTCAGCAACGACGACGCGTGGGCCGCGGAAGTCCTCGCGGCCTCCGAGCGCGCGGGCGAACCCGCGTGGCGGATGCCCGTCTCGGACGACTACAAGAAGCGAATCGAGAGCATGATCGCCGACTTCAAGAACTACGGCGGACGCCCCGACGCCACAGCCGCCGCGCTCCTGCTCTCGAAGTTCGCCGCCGACACGCCCTGGGTTCACCTCGACATCGCCGGCACGGCATGGCTCGACTCTCCCACGCCTTACGCCCCCAAAGGCTCGTCCGGCGCTGGCGTCCGCACGCTCATCGAATTGGTCTGCCGCTGGTAGAATAAGAATGAAGAAAGAAAGCGAAAGATGAAGCGAGCGTGACCTCCTGCCTGTCGTGCTTTCATCCTTCCGCCTTCACCCTTTCTCGTTATGCTCCGAGACGAAACGATTTTTCTGACGGGCTTCCCCGGATTCATCGCCGGGCGTCTGGTCGAGCGGCTGGCGCGCGAGGGCGCGCGGTTCCGGCTGCTCGTGCAGCCGGCGTTCGTCGAGCGCGCGCGGAAGGACATCGCGCGGATTGTGGAGGCGACGGGTGTTTCGCCCGAAAGCTTCCGCATCGTCGAGGGCGACATCACGGGCGAAGACCTCGGACTCGCGCCCGCCGAATTGGAAGAGGCGCGGCGCGAGGCGACGGCGCTGTTTCACCTGGCGGCGATCTACGACCTCGGCGTGCGGCGCGACACGGCCTTCCGCGTCAACGTCGAGGGAACGCGGAACGTCAACCGGTTCGCGCGCTCACTCAAGAATCTGCGGCGGTACAACTACGTCTCGACCTGCTACGTCGCGGGTCGGCGCACGGGCGTCATCCTCGAAAGCGAGCTGCGGCACGACGCGGGCTTTCGGAATTTTTACGAGGAGACGAAGTACCTCGCCGAGCTTGAAGTTGACGCCTTGAAGGGCGAGTTGCCGTTGACGATTCACCGCCCGGCGGTCGTCTGCGGCGACTCGCGCACGGGCGAGACGGCGAAGTACGACGGCGTCTATTACCTCATCAACTACCTGCGGATGTGGCCCGGCGCGCTCACGCTCGCCAACATCGGCAACGGCGACGTGCGTCTGAACGTCGTGCCCGTTGACTTCGTCGTCGAGGCGATGGCGGCGCTCGCCGCGGACGAGCGCGCGACCGGCGCGACCGTGCAGATCGCAGACCCCGCGCCGCTCACCACGCAGGAACTCTTCGACGTGATCGCGAAGAACCTCGCCGGTCGCGAGTCGCTCTTCACAGTCCCCGCCGCGGTCGTCCGCACGTCGCTCAACATCCCCGTCTCCGAAAAGTTCAGCGGCCTTCCCCGCGTCGGCGTCCCCTACTTCTTCCTCAAGCAGACCTACGACACGACGCGCATGACGGAACTCCTCGAACCCCACGGCGTCCGCTGCCCGCGCTTTCCCGAATACGTCAACGCGCTTCTGGATTTTGTCGAGCGCCACCCGAAGCTGTAGAGGTCAGAGGTCAGTCAAAGCTTGTCTTATCAAAGGCCGCGAAGGAAGCGAAAGGCGCGGTAAAGGATGAATACTGACCTCCGACCTCCGACCTCTGCTCTTCAATAAAGGTTCTCGTCCGCGCGACCGTCTTTGACGCTGACGAGGTGGTAGCCGGTCTTGGGCCTGTGGCGGAGGTCGAAGGTCTCGCCGGGCGCGAGTTTCCAGACTTTGAAATTCGAGTAGGTGAGCGGTCGCTTTGGCTCGCAGACTTCGGGCGCGTGGTCGCCGAGGATGAAGTAGGCCGGGCCTGCGCCCGTGACGTGCGCGAGTCCGCGCCGGTCAACGACGACCGAAGTCTTCTCGTTGACGGCGACGGCGAGCACGCGGCGCGCGCGCCCGTCCTTGAGTTGGCGCGCGACGAACGTGAGCGTGCGCCCCAGACGCTTGCGCGCGACGACGTGCTGGTCGGTGATGACGCCGTCCATGTAGCGCCAGCGGAAGAAGTCGTATGTGAAGTGAAGCGTCGGGTCGTAAGGGTCGGCGAGCGCCTGCGCGGATGTCGCGCCGTCTGTGCCGCAGCCGTCGTAAACGAACTCGCCCTGAATCGCCTCGCCCGCGCTCGTGCCGCCGACGCCTCCGCCGCGCGCGTACACCGACTCGACCGCGCGCCCGATCTCGTTGCCGCGGAAGTTTTGAACGTAGTTACACTGGTCGCCGCCAGCGAAGAAGACGACCTCCGCATTCCTGATCGTCTCGACGACCGACTTGTCGCTCGCGTCCGCGGGGTCGGTGACGACGAGCGTCTCCACCGAGTCAACGCCGTTCATCTTTTTGATGAAGTCGTTGTAGCCGTCCGCGCCGCTCGAACGCAGCACGACCACGTCAACGGTCGTCGCGCACGAAGCGCAGCCGCGCACGCCGTCAATCATCTGCTGCATCGCCTCGCCCACGTCCGTCCCGCCGCCGCCGAGGTCGAGCACGGGGCCGTGAAGTCGGGGCGATACGTCCGCGGGGTTGCCGGTCAAGTATCGCGTCACCTTCGCCTCCGCCGCGCGCGGCGCGAGAAGCGTCAAGGTTATGAATGCGAACAAACTGATTGCCGATTTGGACGTGAGACTCAAAGCGTGCTCCTTCTTCCGAGTTGTTGTGACAGCGGTAGATTCACTAACGCATCCGCCGTGCTTAACGCAAGCCGCAGAGCGGCGGAGAGAGTGTGATCCTTCGGGCGCGGCCTCGCTGTGGCCGCTTGACAAAATCGAGATTTAGAATTATTCTAATTCCACCTTAAACGGCAGGACAATTTATGGCGAGCAGGAGAGGAGATCAGGGCGGCGCGGGCGGTCGCGCGCTGACGCCGCAGCGGCGGGCCGTCTTGCAGGCGGTCGCGGAGTCGGACGAGCACCCGACCGCGGGCGAGATTTTCGAGGCGGCGCGCAGGAGCCTGCCCTCGATCAGCTTCGCGACCGTTTACAACTCCCTGAAGTATCTGACCGAGGCCGGACTCGTGCGCGAGATGAACTTCGGCAAGGGTTCGAGCCGCTACGACCGCGTCACCACGCGGCACGACCACGCGGTCTGCTCGCGCTGCGGCAGGCTCGTTGACTTCGACCTGCCGGAGACGACCAAACTCGCCCGCGCGGCGGCGCGGCGCTCGCGCTTCAGGCCGGAGTCCGTGCACCTGACGCTCGTCGGCGTCTGCCCCGGCTGCCGCGAGAAGGAGTCGGGCGGCGGGTAGCCTGCGCCCGTCGAGAATTTGCAGCGGTCGCTCGGCGCGACCGGAGAGAGTTTTATTAAAATCAACGGAGGAAATTTTTAGCACCATGGCAGAAGCAAAGGTTGGACACGCGGCACCGGATTTCGAGATGCCGTCAACGAAGAACATCGAGAAGCTGAACGAGAACGTGAGGCTCTCGGACTACAAGGGCAAGTGGGTCGTGCTGCTCTTCTACCCGCTCGACTTCACCTTCGTCTGCCCGACGGAGTTGACCACGTTCAGCGACCGCTACGAGGACTTCGAGGGCATCGGCGCGGACGTGATCGGCGTCTCGACCGACTCGGTTCACTCGCACCGCGCCTGGCTGAAGACCTCGCGCGACAAGGGCGGCGTCGAGGGCCTGAAGTACCCGCTCGCCTCCGACATCACCAAGTCGGTCGCGCGCGACTACGGCGTGCTCATCGAGGACAAGGGCGTCGCGCTGCGCGGCCTCTTCGTGATTGACCCCGAAGGCGTCCTGCGCTACGCGGTCGTCCACGATCTCAACGTCGGTCGCTCGGCGGAGGAGACGCTGCGCGTCATCCAGGCTCTCCAGACCGGCGGACTCTGTCAGGCCGAGTGGCGTCCGGGTCAGGAGACGTTGAAGGTCTGAAACACGGTAATAAGTGATGAGTGATAAGTGATAAGAGAAAGCTCTTATCTCATCACTTATCACTCATCACGAGGTTTTCGTCATGCCAATGAGGATCGGCACGGAGATGCCTTCGCTTGAGGGCGCGACCGAGTGGTTCAACGCGACGGCGGCGCACGCGGCAGCCGAGGCGAAGGGGCACCCGACGCTCGTGCACTTCTGGTCGGTGAGCTGCGGACTGTGCAAGGAGAACCTGCCGCGCGTCGCCGAGTGGCGCGACGAGAAGGCGGGCGCGGGGCTTCGAGTCATCGCCATCCACATGCCGCGCTACGAAGCCGACATGGACGCGGAGTCGGTGCGCGAGGCCGTGGCGACTTACAACATCACCGAGCCTTGCGCCGTTGACAACACGCACGCCTTGCGCGACGCGTTCCAGAACGAGAAAGGGTACGTGCCCGCCTACTACCTCTTCGACGCCGAGGGACACCTGCGCGGCTTTGCGGCGGGCGAGCACGGGCTGAAGGTCATCGGCCCCGCGCTCGAACGCGTGCTCGCGGCCAGCAAGACCGCCGACGAATGAGTCGGCGGCGTTTAAATGCCGCAGTCGAATAAGACTGCGGCGCTCGGGTGGAGAAGACAGTTGATGACCTATCTACTTTGGATCATACAGATACTCCTCGCGCTTTTGTTTCTCTTCACGGGCGGCTTGAAGTTGGTGATTCCCGCCGACAAGCTGACGGCCATGAACGCACAGAATCAGGTACAAATGTCCGTGCTGTTTCTGCGATTCATCGGAGCAATGGAGATTCTCGGCGCGCTCGGCCTGATACTGCCCGGCTTGATGCGCATCAAGCCGGGGCTGACGCCGCTCGCCGCCGCATGCTTGGTCGTCATCATGATCGGCGCGACCGTGGTCACGCTCGCGAACGGCACAATCGGGCCGGCGATATTTCCCTTTGTGGCGGGGCTGCTGGCGGCGCTCGTCGCATACGGGCGCTGGAGGCTTGCGCCGCAGGCCGGGCGTCGTTGAATGATTTATTTGTGAGTTAAACTGAAGAGCAAGCACGAAGCGATTTAAAAAGTGGCGGGGGCGAGAACGTTCGAACGTTCTCGCCCCCGCCACTTTGGCGATCTTAAATGTCGGCGGCGGCCTTTCGGAAAATCTTACCGCACGAGGTCGAAAAGCTGGACGAGCAGCCAGAGGCTTAAAGCGACCGTGCCGAAGAGAAGGACGAGTAGCCCGACGACGAGCGCCGCGAGGAACAGCCAGTCGCTCGCGCGACCGCGCCGCGCATCCTCCGCGCCGACCGCCGCGCGGCGCTTCAGCAACTCGACGTTCATCTGATTCGACTTCCACGCCGCGTCGAAGATGTCGCCGACGACGGGGACGGAGCCGAGCAGGTAGTCAATGCCGATGTTCGTCGCCATGCGTAGCAGCGTGACTTTCGGCACGCGGTAGCGCACGCCCGCCGCGAGGATGTAGAGCGAGACCACGGTGGTCGCGAAGTCGCCGACGCCGGGGATGAGGCCGACGACGGCGTCGAGTCCGAGTCGCCAGCCCGTGCCCGGAATTCGGAACAGGCCGTCCATCACGTAGCTCAGGCGTTCGAGGCTCTGCTCGACCTCCGCGCGCCTGCGCGTCTCGGCGGGAGTCATCCCCGCCCTTCCCGCGGCAAGACTGTTGCTCAAGGCCATCGGCAACTCTCCCCTTATTCGTCGTCAGAAATCGCACGCCGAAGCCGCCGCGCGTGCACTAATTTTAGATGCACGCGCTCGCGCCCCGGCAGTACGGAAAGGTGAGTCACGTCGCCGGATAAATTTTCAGCCGGGCGTCCAGCCGGTTGAGTTCATCACGGAGGCACGGAGGACGCAGAGGTCGCACGTCGCCTTGTAGCTCATGATGCCGATCTTCACGTTCCACGTCGGCACGCAGCAGGGTTCGGGAATTTCTTGAGCCCCTTCAGAGCCTTCTTCAGTTCGGGCGGCGTCGCGTGCGACTTTCTCACTTAAGGGTTTCACGTCCCTTCTCATCTCCGAATCTCGCAAAGCGTCAAGCCGCCGCGCGTTCGAGCGCCGCGCGATCCCAGTTCGCGAGCGTCGCGCCCGCCTCGTATGTGCTTTGCAGAAATTCCGTCAACACGCGGTCGGGGTCGTGCGAACGCCGGACTGCTTCGTAAGGCAGAATGAAGCCCGACGTGCCCGCGTTGTAGAAAGCCTCGGCGGGGCGAATCTTCGCTTCGGGCAGGCCCGCGGGTTCGGGCGCGGTGTAGGAGTAGAAGGCAGGCTCCGAGACGTTGCCGCTGCCGGGCCAGAAGCCGTGGCTGATGACTTCGTGCGAGTACGCCTCGCGCGTGATCGCGTCCGCGCCCTCGCGTTCGGGCGCGCGGCGGCCAGAGAAGCGCGTGACGGCCAAGTCGAAACTGCCCCAGAAGAAATGCACCGGGCTGCACTTGCCGACGAAGCCCGAACGGAATTCTTTGAACACCCTGTCGGACTGAAGCATGATGCGCCACCAGCGATTCGCGTAGTCGGCGTCGTAGGAGGCGTGCGTCTCGTCTTCGTCAAACGGGACGGGGTCGGCGACCTCGTCGGGCCTGGCGTGGATCGAGACTTCGAGTTTGAGTTCGCGGAGCGTCGCCATCAACTCGCGGTAGAAGTCCGCGACCGAGCGCGGGCGAAGCGCGAGGCTGCGCGACTCGTCGTCGCTCGTGTTGATGTCGAGGCGGTGCGCGATGAAGTCGAAGTCAATCTCGAAGCTGCGCGCGCCGTGGGGCATCGCCGTCGTCGTCAGGCCGCGCGGCGTCAGGTAGAGCGGCACGTTCCACCAGTGGTTGACGAGCGGCGTCTGCGTGAGGCGAATCTTGCCGACGATCTGCGTCCACATGTGGAGCGTTGCGTACGTGTCTTTCCACTCTTCGAGCGGAAGGCTCGGCCAGAGTTCGCGCGCGGCGGTCTTCTCGTTCGAGTCGGAATCAGTCATCAAATCCTCCCGTCGTCACGCCGAAGGTTCGACACCGAGAGATGCCGGACGCGACCGCCCGGCGCTTCAGATGCTTTGAAAGGCGCGGCTATCATACGGGAAGGCGGAGGCGTGTGGAAGAGATAAGTCGAGAGGAAGATACTTCCAGAGTCGCATACGCGTGCGCGTCCGTCCGTGCGTCGCACTCGCGCGTGTTGTGCGCGACTGCATGGAAGCGCGGCGTCAGTCGGGCGGCGGCTTTCGGACTCGCCGCGGCCTCAAGGTCTGAGGGCGTAGCCGAGCGCGAGCAGGAGGACGTTAAGCGCGCCGAAGCCGATCTCGCTGAAGCCGACCTGTTTGGCCGTGAGCGGCGTGCAGAGCCGCGAGAGCGCGTAGGCCGCGCGCGCGAGCAGCAGCAACGCGGCGACGACGGCCAGCGCGGGCGCTATGCCCGCCCACGCGAGCGCGAAGGCAAGCGCGACACCCGCGGCGTGCGTGACGAGCGACGAAGAGATCGCGGGCGGCTGGCCGTGGTTCATCCGCAGCCGCGCGCGGACGTAGAGAATCGAGGGGACGACGCGCGCCGCGGCCAAGAGTGCCCAGAGCGCGAGCGCCGGGGCGAGTCGCAACCCGCCCGCGAGCGCGATTGCCGCGGCGACCGAAGCCATCGCCGTCGCGCCCGAAAGCTCCGGCAGAAGCTCGCGGCTGCGGCCCTTCGCGTCATAGACGAGTTGGACGGCGGCGAACGGCGCGGCCAGCGCGAGCGGGAGCAGGAAGACCAAGGGCGCGTTCACAACCGCGAGGACGAAGGAGACGAGCGCGACCGCCGCGTAGGCGAGCGCGAATCGCTCGGCCACGGGCGTGCGCGGGAAGCGGCGACCGCGCCTCCGGTCGCCCGCGACGATCTTCAGAGGGTGGCGCGTGAGAAAGGCCGCGACCGTCGCGACGCCGAGAAAGAGTCCGGGCACTCCGGGCGCGACGCAGAGGCCGAGCGCGACAGGCTCAAGCGCGAGACCCCAACCGCCGTGCTCGACCGGCAGCGCGACGTTCCTCAAGCGCACGCCGACCGCACTAGCGTTCAAATTTTTAACGGGACTGCTTCCGAACGATGTCACCTGACTCATCATCTCCCCCCTTGCGAAACCGAATCGGGCGCGAACGAGGCCGCGTCGAATCACGCCTGAACTGAGACCGCGCGCCGGCTCTCGAAATTTTAATCCTTGACGGCGGACGCAAAAAGTTCCCGCCGTCTTCGCCGTGCGTGTTGCAAGCCGGAGGCCGCCGGCGTCGGGGAGAATAAACGCGTGAAAATCTCGTGGCCGCGTGCCCGCGCTGCGGAATCTCTCGCAGCGGACGCGCGGCGTGGTAAATTTCCCGCGCGGCCTCGAAGGCAGTTCGTCGTTTTTGAGCTTAACGGCGGCGCGGCGCGCGGGAATGCCGATTGCTCTTGAGCATCACCCGCTCCCCTCGTTCTTCGGAGACGCGGCGGCCCGCACGCCGAAGAAGCGTCGGGGGACGAAACCTTCTTTACCCGGTCGCAACAGTCTTTCGTTTATGGGCGAGCACTCGGTGGATCAGCAGTCGGACGACCGTCGCGTCGGGGCCTTCATGAAGGCGCTGCTGGCAGACCTGCGCGCGCTCGAAGTGATGTTGGAGACGGGGCGCTTCGAGAGCGGCGTCCGGCGAATCGGCGCGGAGCAGGAGATGTTTCTCGTTGACCGCGAGATGCGCCCCGCGCCCGTCGCCGCGGACGTTTTGAAGCGCGTCGCCGACCCACGCCTGACGACCGAGATCGCGCGCTTCAACCTCGAAGCCAACCTCACGCCGCTCTCGCTCGAAGGCGACTGCCTGAGGCGCATGGAGTCGGAGATCAACGAGGTCATCCGGCTCGTGCGCGAGGGCGCGCGCGCGTCCGGCGCGGACGTTCTGCTCGCCGGGATTCTGCCGACGCTGCGGCTCTCCGACCTCACGCTCGAAAGCGTCACGCCGAGCGCGCGCTACCTCGCGCTCGACCGCGGCGTGATGAGATTGCGCGGCGGCAAAATCTCCGTGCACATGAAGGGACTCGACGAGATCAGCGTCGAGTCCGACAACATCATGCTGCTCTCCTCGAACACGAGCTTTCAGGTTCACCTGCAAGTCGGCCCCGAAGAGTTCGTGCCGCTCTACAACCTCGCGCAGGCGGTCAGCGCGCCGGTGCTGGCCGCGGCGGTCAACTCGCCGCTGTGGGTCGGCCAGCGGCTGTGGCAGGAGACGCGGCTCGCGCTCTTCCAGCACTCGGCGGACGCGCGCTCGCGCCCGCAGCAGGCGCGGCAGTTCCCCACCCGCGTCGGCTTCGGCGAGGCGTGGGTGCAGAACTCCGTGCTCGAACTCTTCCGCGAAGACATCGCGCGCTTCCGCGTCATCCTGACGACCGAACAGGACGAAGACCCGCTCGAAGTTCTAAAGCAGGGCGGCACGCCGCAACTGCGCGCGCTGCGTCTGCACAACGGCACGGTCTGGTGGTGGAATCGCCCTTGCTACGGAATCTCGGAGGGCCGCGCGCACCTGCGCATCGAGAACCGCGTGCTGCCCGCGGGGCCGACGCCGCTCGACGAGATGGCGAACGCGGCTTTCTTCATCGGCCTGATGTCGTCGCTGCGCGAGGAGTACGGCGACATCGAGCGCCGGATGTCGTTCGACGACGCGAAGGCCAACTTCTTCGCCGCCGCGCGCAACGGACTCAACGCGCGCTTCACGTGGGTTGACGGCGAGAGCGTCGGCGCGCCGCGCCTCATCCTCGAACGGCTGCTGCCGCTCGCGCGCGCCGGACTAAAACGCGCAAGCGTTGACTCGTCGGACGCCGAGCGCTACCTCGGCGTCATCGAAGAGCGCGTGCGCTCGGGCCGCACGGGCGCGCAGTGGACGCTTCAGTCTCTGGCGGCGATGGACGGGCGCGGCACGGGCGAGATGCGCTGCCACGCGCTGGCGCGCGCGATGCACGAGCGGCAGCAGTCGGGCGAGCCTGTCCACCGCTGGCGCATCGAGTCCGACGAGACCGAGGAGGATTGGTCGCAGAGCTACCGCACCGTCGGGCAGTTCATGTCGCGCGACCTCTTCACCGTCCGCCCCGAAGACCTCGTTGACTTCGCCGCGAGCGTGATGACGTGGCGGCACATCCGGCACGTCCCCGTCGAGGACGACGAGGGACGGCTCGTCGGTTTAGTCTCGCACCGAGACCTCCTGCGGCTGCTCGGCTACGGCCTGCACGACAAGCGCGACCCCGTCTCGGTGCGCGAGATCATGAAAGCGAACCCGCTGACCGTCGCGCCCGACACGCCGACGCTCGAAGCCATCGAGATCATGCGCCGCGAAAGGGTCGGCTGCCTCCCCGTCGTCGAGCGCGGCACGCTCGTCGGCATCGTCACCGCGCAGGACTTCCTCGCCGCCTCGGCCCGCCTCTTCGAGATGCACATGAAAGAGCAGGAAGAATCCGAGACTCAGGCCGCGTCTTCGTCCACGAAGTAATCTCTCCCGACGCTCGATTTCGTCAACGCTCCGATGTGATTTATAATCACGCCACCAAGTCGGGGCCGTTCTTACCCTCTGGGAGGCCGTCTTCTGAAACCGAATAAAGACAAGATTCTTGTCGTTGACGACGAGGCGAGCATCCGCTGGTCGCTGGCCGAGGCGCTGCGCAGTTGGGGCTACGAGTCGGTCGAGGCCGGCACGGTCGCCGCCGGCATCTCGACCTTCGAGGCGGAAGAGCCGACCGCCGTGCTCCTCGACATTGACCTGCCGGACGGCTCCGGCCTCGACGCGCTGCGCGAGATCAAGGCGCGGCGGCCCGACGCCGTCGTCGTGATGATCACGGCGAACGTCGTCATCCAGAACACCATCGCGGCGCTCCGCGGCGGCGCGTATGACTTCATCGGCAAGCCTCTGAACCTCGAAGAGCTGCGCGTCACCATCCGCAACGGCATCGAGGCGGGCGAACTCCGCCGCGAGGTCACGCAGGTGCGCCGCGAGCGAGCGCGGCAGTTCAGCTTCGAGCAGATCATCGGGCGCTCGCCCGCCGTCGAGCGCATGCTCGCGCTCGCGCGCAAGGTCGCCGAGTCGGAAGCTTCGTCGGTCTTGCTGCAAGGCGAGTCGGGGACGGGCAAAGACCTCGTGGCGAAGGCCATCCACTACGCGTCTCGCCGCTCGGACTCGCCCTTCGTCGCCATCAACTGCGCGGCGATTCCTTCGACGCTCATCGAATCAGAACTCTTCGGCTACGAGAAGGGGGCGTTCACGGACGCCAAGGCCCGCAAGGAGGGATTGTTCGAGCAGGCCGAGGGCGGGACGCTGTTCCTCGACGAGATCGGCGAATTAGAACTCGGCTTGCAGGCGAAGCTGCTCAGAGTTCTCGAAGAAGGGGCGTTCCGCAGGGTCGGGGGCTTGAAAGACATCCCGCTCGACGTGCGGGTCGTCGCCGCGTCGAACAGAGATTTGAAGTCCGAGAGCGAGTCGGGGAAGTTCCGCCTCGACCTCTACTACCGGCTCTCAGTCATCCAGATTGACATCCCGCCGCTGCGCGAGCGAGGCGACGACATACTCCTGCTGGCTGAGCACTACATCTCGACTCTCGGCGAGCGACTGAAGCTGCGGAAGAAGATTCGCGGCCTCTCGCCCGAAGTCGCCGGGGCGTTCCGGCGCTACGCGTGGCCGGGGAACGTGCGCGAACTCCGAAACGTCATCGAGCGCGCGCTGATACTCGAAGACAGCGACATGATCACGACCGAGTACCTGCCGCGCGACCTCGTCTCGCAGGGCCTGCAGGCGTCGGGCGCGGCGGGAGTCGAAGATTCCGCGGGCGGCGCATTCCGTCTCCCGGCGCAGGGGCTTTCGCTCGACGAGATGGAGATGTCTCTGGTGCGTCAGGCGATGGACAGGAGCGGCGGCAACCAGACGCGCGCGGCAGAACTCCTCGGCATCTCGCGCGACCAGCTCCGCTACCGCCTCAAGAAGATGGACACGACCGAAGACGCGGCCACGACCGAAGCGGCTTCCTGAAGTTTTCCTTTGCGACCTTTGTGAAATCCTTTGTGACCTCTGCGGTTAAAGTGAGACCGACTTAACCACAGAGGCCACGAAGGTATGCACAGAGTTCGCAAAGGTGGTTTACAATCGTCGCCGATGAGCAAGAGCACACTGAACAACCACGCGGGGCAGGCCGAGACGGAAGA
>DASRCS010000298.1:0-3323 GCA_035652995.1 Pyrinomonadaceae bacterium | reverse complement strand
AGGACGGGCCGCGCGTTCGAGGCTTCGACGACCTCGCGCGCGAAACTCGCGTCCGTCACGTCGCGCGGCCTTCCGCCGTCCGAAGAAGAAGACGCGCCGCCCCGTGTTGACGCTCCCGCCGCGCCGTCGCCTTCGAGTCTCGCGCCGCACCTGCCGCACACGGGCTGCTTGCCGACGACCGTCACCCGCTCGTCCACGCGGTTGCTCGCGCCGCACTTCGCACACTTCACAATCGCCATCGCCACGACCTCCTTGCCAGAAAAAAAACTGTCGCCGAATCTTTTTGAGTGGAAGTTTGGCACAACTCGGCGGCGCGACGGAAGCGGCAGCCGCAGACTCGCCGCGTGATTTCGGGCCGCTTCGACGCTCAACGCGTTTCGTTGTAAGATGCACGCGCAAAAGTTTTCCCCGCGCAAAAATAATTCATCAGAAGGAAGTCCGAAAGCACGATGCTTCAAGCCCGCACAAATCTGCTCGCCCTCTTCGCGTCTCTGATCTTTCTCGCGCTCGCGCCGCACGCCGCGCGCGCGCAAACGGACGAGCGCAGCCGCACGCAAGCGCCGAACGCTCCGCAGATCAGCTACACAGTTTCAATGCCGAAGCCTTACACGCACTTCCTCGAAGTCGAGGCCCGTCTGCGCTACGCCAACGGTGCGCCGAACGTGGTCGCGCTCGTCATGCCCGTCTGGACTCCCGGCTCGTACCTCGTGCGCGAGTATGAGCGAAACGTCGAGGACTTCAACGCGGCGGACGCCTCCGGCCACGCGCTTCCGTGGAGCAAGACGAACAAGGACACGTGGCGCGTCGAGACCGGCGGCGCAAGAGAGCTTCGCGTCAGCTACCGCGTCTATTCCGACGAGTTGAGCGTGCGTACCAACGAGGTCAACGACCGCCACGCCTTCTGGAACAACGCGGCGACTTTGATGTACCCGGACGGCAACCTCGGCTCGCCCTCGACGCTCCACGTCGAGCCGTTCGGCGGCTGGAAGATCGCGACGGGCCTGCCGCCGGTCGCGGGCGAGCGCGACACCTTCCGCGCCGAGAACTTCGACATCCTTTACGACTCGCCGTTTCTCGTGAGCGACTTCCGTGTCGTCGCCTTCGAGGTCAAGGGCGTGCCGCACCGCGTCGTCATTGACGGCGAAGGGAACTACGACCCGGAGCGGATGAGGCGCGACGTGCAAAAAATCGTCGAGGCCGAGACCACGTTGATGGGCGAGATTCCTTACCACGACTACACGTTCATCCTCCTGCTCACCACGTCGGGCGGCGGCGGACTCGAACACCTGAACTCGACCTCGCTCACCTACCGCCGCTTCGGCTTCTCGACCGAAGGCGACTGGCGCAGCTTCGACGGCCTCGTCGCGCACGAGTTCTTCCACCTCTGGAACGTCAAGCGCATCCGCCCCGACGCGCTCGGCCCCTTCGACTACACGCAGGAGAACTACACGCGCCTGCTCTGGGTCGCCGAAGGCATCACGGATTATTACGCGAGCCTTACCTTGCGCCGCGCCGGTCTCATCTCCGACCGCGATTATCTCGACGCCGAGGCGCGCGCCTTTCAGAACGTGCAGAGCACGCCGGGCCGGCTGGAGCAGAGCGCCGAGGAGGCGAGCTTCGACGCGTGGGTCAAGGAGTACCGGCCCGACGAGAACACCGTCAACTCGACCCTCTCTTACTACAGCAAGGGCGCGGCGCTCGGCCTCCTGCTCGACCTCGAAATACGCAAGCGCTCGGACGGCGCGCACTCGCTCGACGACGTGATGCGCGCGCTCTACCGCGACTTCTACAAGCAGGGCCGCAACTACACGCCCGAAGATTTCCAGCGCGAGGCCGAGGCGGCGGCGGGCACGAGCCTCGACGAATTTTTCACGCGCTACGTCCGCGGCCACGACGAACTCGACTACAACTCGGCGCTCGACGCCGCGGGCCTCAGACTCGACACGGCGAGCGGGCCTTCGGGCCGCCCCGCGCCCGAGGAAGCCTACCTCGGCGCGACCTTCGCGCGCGAAGGCGAGCAGGTCTTGGGCCGCGCGGTTCCGCCCGGCGCGCTCGTCGTCCGCTCAGTCCTCGCCGGCACGCCCGCATACGAACAGGGCGTCAACGCCGGAGACGAGATCGTCGCGGTTGACGGCTACCGCGCCACGCCCGCCTTCCTCAACTCGCGCGTCGCCGACAAGCGCCCCGGCGACACGCTGACGCTCACGGTCTTCCGCGCCGACGAACTCCGAACCTTCGCCGTCAAACTCGGCGCGCACGCCAACGTCGTCTATCGCATCAACACGGTCGCGCAGCCGACCGACCGGCAGAAGCGCAACTATCAGGCATGGCTCGACGCGCCGTACCCTTCGGGAGGCGGCACGCGCTGATGGAGTTCGAGGGCAAGGTCGCTCTGGTGACGGGCGCGGCGTCGGGGATCGGGCGCGCGTGCGCCGTGGAGTTCGCGCGGGGCGGGGCGGATGTCGTCGTGGTTGACGCGGCGGGCGAGGTGGCTCTGGCGCAGGCCGAGAATATTTTGAAGGCCGCGGGCGGTCGCGTGTTATCTTTCCGTGCGGACGTGTCGGAGCACGCGCGCGCCGCGCAGGTGATCGAGGAGACGGTCGCGAGGTTGGGCCGTCTCGACATCCTCGTGAACGCCGCGGGCACGACCGCCGACGCGACGCTGTGGGAGATGACCGAGGAGCAATGGCGGCGCGTGCTCGACGTGAACTTGAAAGGCGCGTTCAGCTACACGCAGGCCGCGGCGCGCGTCTTCCGCGTGCGGCGCGCGGGGAAGATCGTCAACGTCGCCTCCATCGAGGCGGTGCGCGGGCGGTTCGGGCTGGCGAACTACGCCGCGTCGAAGGCGGGGCTGATTGCACTGACGCGCTCTTCGGCGGCGGAGCTTGGGCGCGCGGGCGTCAACGTCAACGCCGTCGCGCCCGGCTTCATCCGCACGCCGCTCGTCGAGCGTCTTTCGGAGAACGTGAAGGAGCAGGCCGTCCGCGAGTCGGTACTGGGCCACATGGGCGAGCCTGAAGACGTGGCGCACGCCGTCGCCTTCCTCTCCACCGAGCGCGCGCGCTACATCACGGGCGCAGTCCTCACGGTTGACGGCGGCCAACTGCTCTGAGTCGTTCGTGCCGGAAACGGAGAAAGCCATGCAGGATTTTATCGGAGACTTCAGGCGGACGGTCGAAGAGTCGGCGGCGCGTCTGCTCTCGATGACCGAGGACGAGAGCCGGGAGCCGCGCGCCGAAGGCAAGTGGTCGGCGAAAGAAATTCTGGGCCACCTGATCGACTCGGCCTCGAACAACCACCAGCGCTTCGTGCGGGGCCAACTC
>DASRCS010000297.1:0-4769 GCA_035652995.1 Pyrinomonadaceae bacterium | reverse complement strand
TGTTCGGCACGCGCGCCCTCGCCGTTTCGACGACGGTCATCCGTTCGCGCTCGTCGAGGTGCACGCGCTCGCCCGTCGAGCCGAGCGCGACGTAGCCCGCGACGCCCGTCTCGTTCCACCTCTCGACGTTCGCGCCGAGCGCGTCGGCGTCCAGACCGCCGCCCGCGCCGAAAGGCGTCGTGAACGGCAGCAGCACGCCGCGCAGTCTGTTGACGACTCGTCGAGTGGTCGAAGTTTTCCGCCCGCCTGTTTCTTCTCGCATCAGGCCGCGCATTATAACGAGTGCCTCCGAAGCCGCGCAAACAGACTCGGCGCGAGCGCGGACGCCGGAAGGCAGCGCTCATTCGTTTCTGCCCGCGCGGCTTTCGCTTTCCGTGAGGAAATTTGCAGAGAGCCGCGCGCGTCGAAAAAAGTGATTGACAATTTTTCCATGCGGGAATATTTTTGCCGACGCTTTTAACCTGCTTCCGGGCCGGCACAAGCCTTACCGTGCCGGCGGTTCATCACGGTCTCCGTTATCTTCCAGTGGCCGCCCCGCGGGGCGGCTCGGTCTCTCGAACGGTTCGACGCGGAATGGCCCCGCACAGGCTCGCCGGGGCACGGTTTCAAACCGACTACCACAGGCCGCGTCGGCTCAAGCAACCGAGCGCCTGAACACCGGATCGCGGCGACGCCCATCGCCGCCTCCGTCCGGGTCATGGAACGCCGCCGCACACTTCCGCGGCGGCGGCGACACGGTCGAAGCCGACCACCGACTTCGTCTCGCCCGGCGAAGAGGCTCCGACGCCACGGCTCTCAACGGTTCTTCAAGCGGCGGCCCATCCCGCGAAGGAGACTAAGATGAAAAAGATTCTCAGCCTGCTTCTCTCTTTCATCGTCGGATTTCTGGGGATGATCTCGTTGGGCGCCTCCGCGGCGCGCGCGCAGACAGCCGCCTCCGTCAGCCTGAGCAAGCTCCGCGAGCAGTACGAACAACTGCTCGCCGTCGAGCGCGACCCGAACACGACGCCCGAAGTGCGCGAAAGGAACCACGCCTTCCTCGAAGCGCGCCGCGCCCAACTCGCCGCCGCGCTCCGCAAGCGCATGGACGCCCTACGCGCCTACCGCGCCAACCTCGCCACGACGCTCACCGACGAGGAGAAGAGCGCCGTCGAAGTCTCGATCCAACAACTCGCCGACGAGCTTCAGACGCTCCAGCCGCCCGCCGCCGCGCCCGCCCAAAACGCGCGCCCCTCCCGAAGGCCGCTCAGGACGACGCAACCCAAGCCGCCGATTCAACAAGCCTCCTTCGACGACGCCGAAAAGAGCGGCGACAGTGCCGCGGAGAGAAGCGCCGAGCCGTCGCCCGCCCCGAGGCGCGCGTCCAACGCCGTCGCGATTGAGATCACCTCGCCCGACGCGGACAAGACCGTCCACGTCGGCGAGATCGAGATGGAGGTCAACGTCAACGACCAGGACGTTGACGACATCATGGTCGCCGTTTACACCCCGGCCAGCGCCAAACCCCTCTCCGCCCGCACCATCGAACTCAAACGCAGCGACAAGGGCACCAAGTCCTTCGTCATTTCGCTCTCCAAAGGCGACAACCGCATCGAGGTCAGCGACCTCAATCGCCCCGACGTTAAGGCCGAGCGCAACATCACCTTCGCGGTTCCCAACGCGCCCGCCATCGGCGGCGTGGCGCTGAGCGACGCGCCGACACCCTCCAGTCGTGATCGCCTCACTTCAACCGCGGAGGCGGAGCCGCTCCGGAGTCCGGGCGCTGCCACGATCTGCGGCCAACTAACCCCCGCGTCGCTGAACCAAACCATCGGCCTTCTCAAAGGCGCGCCGGGATTTGAGACGCGCGGCGCCCCACTCTCGACACCTCTCCACCCCGCAGTTACAAGCATGTACGACGACGACTGTCAATCGAATTCCCGGAAGACACTGACTACGGGCGCGCCCCCGGTTAACGGCTCTCAGAAGGAGGCAGTGGTCACGCTGCTCAAAGCCCTGCTTAACGACCTCGGCGCCTCTCCCGCATATAACCTGTCCGTCGTCGGCCCACAGTTCGGCATAGCCACGGCCACCAACCCGAATGTTAAACTGCCGTCGGAATTCCGCACCCTCTCAAAGGCGACCATCAGGAAACAAATACTTCTGCTCGAACAGTACTTCGGCAACGTGGCGGTGCAAATCACGGGGTCGGACGGTAAGCCGGTCGCGACCGGCTTCACGGACAAAGATGGCAACTATTCCATTGTCATCCCGGACACAACCAAGTGCCCCTGCACCATCTCGTCGGAGGCTGACAACTTCCAGACCAAGCGGGAGTTCGTGCCGGCGGACGGAGGGACGCAGCGCGTGAACCTTGAGGTGGACGACAAGCCGGTGAGCCTGCTGGCGCGCGCCGTCGTCGGCTACGAGCAGGCGGGAGTAAGTTCGGCGACGCGCGAGCAGAACTACTTCTTCGATTTCTTCATCAGGAATACGGTGCCGTTCGCCCAGAAGATTCATCCCGACTTCGGCGAACGGATATCGGCTTGGGGCGACATCCGCTTCCAAAGCGTCCCACAGCCCGGCAACACGGCGCTCGGCACGTTCATCTCCAACTTTTCGCAGCAGGCGGCCAACGTTCAGGTTAAAGACGTTGCGCGCGTCTTCGACTTCCTCGGGGGCATTGAAGTTCGCCTGAGCGGGAACAACGCACTCCTGCCGAGTTTCGACCGCCAGACCAAGCAGAAGTTCACGCTCTCCTTCATCGCAGCAGGCGGTACGATCACGCCGCTCAACTCGCAGGAGACCCTCGCCACCTTCCGCGTCTTCCCCGACGCTCCGGGGCTTCCACCGGAAGCGCGCGGGAAAGACTTCGTCAGCTTCATCGCCGCCGACCGAACTCACTTCTTCCGACAATATTTCGTCGGCCTCAGGGTGCAAACGTTCTTCTTCAACAAATACAACATTCCGATGCAGCGCTTCCCGGCGCAACTCGACATCGCGGTGGGGCAGAGCGAGTTCATAACGGGCGGGAGATTGCACGGCGCTGTCATCCGGGTCGAGGGTTATTACCCGCTCCCCTACGAGGGCTTGAAGTTTATCAACCTGTTTGGCACGGCGGAACTGAGGCCGGGCCGCGACAGGGCCGGCCTCCCGCTCGTCCTGCAAGCAGCGCCCGCCGATACAGTGATCCCCGCCTCGAATGTCGTATTGATTCTCGCTCCGCAGCCGAACCGCGACTATTACAGGGCCGGCATCGGGATAGATTTCATATCGTTCGTTGACGCTTTGAAGAAGTTAACCAGCAGCACTAACAAGTAAGCTCGCCGTATCTATTCCGAAGCCTCGTGCTTTAAAAACCTGAGCGGCGGGTGCCGGGCGGTTGCAAAAATCCCGGTCGGCCTTTCCGTCGGGCAACTGTTTCACCCGATGCCCTCTGCCTCGATTTCTCGTTATTTAGACGCCTACGGAGTATTTCCTAACAGGTAGCGCTGCACAGCGCTCTCCTTTCAGGTGGAGAGGACAGGAGCAAAGTCATGGCAGGCCCGTTCGAGCTTTATGCGGTGCTTGAGAAGGAGTACGAAGAACTCCACGGCGCGCTGCCTTACGAGACGGACGGCCTCGACGGGGAGGCGAGGCTGAAGGCGGTCTGCGATCAGATACACGCGCGTGCGAAAAAAGGCAGCAAGCGCACGGCGCTCTGCTTTTCGGGCGGCGGGATTCGGAGCGCGACCTTCGGGCTGGGCGTGTTGCAGGGGCTTGCGCGGAGGGGGCTGCTCACGGAGTTCGACTACCTCTCGACCGTTTCGGGCGGCGGCTACTTGGGCGGATGGTTCTCGGCCTGGCTCAAGCGCGAGAGCGAGCGATCAGGAAAGAGCGCGCCGGACGCGCTTAAAGACATACAGGCGGAACTGACCACCCCGCCCGCGCCGAAGCTTCAGCCGGAGCCGGAGACCGTCAGGCACCTGCGCTCTTACAGCAACTACATGAGTCCGCGCCTGGGCCTTCTCTCGGCGGACACCTGGACGCTCGTCGCCATCTACTTCCGAAACCTCTTCCTCATCCAACTCGTGCTCGTCCCCCTCATCTTCGGCGTGCTCGTCGTCCCGCGCCTCAGCCTCGCCGTCGCCCGCTGGAGCGGCGGCAAAGACTGGACGACTCTCGCCTACTGGGTCGCCGTCGTCTTCGGCGTCACCGCCATCGCCTTCATCATCGCCAACCGACCGAGCGTCGCGGACGCGAGGCCGTCCGGCCTCGACGCCAGCCGCCTGTCGAAGAAGTACAGGGCCGAGTGGTGGTTCATCATCCTCTGCGTCGTCCCGCTGCTCGTGCTCGCGAGCATGATCACGACCTACTGGGCCTGGCTGCGCGCGCCCGTCGATCAACTCCGGCTCCCGCCGTTCGGCGACATCCACAACGCCTTCTCGTTCGCCTTCTTCGGCCTGCTGCTCTACGTCGGCGCCTACGTCGTCGCGCAGATTCTCCTCGTGCGAAAGTTCCTGCTCGCCGAGCCGGTCTTCGCCGCCCTCACGGGCATCATCGGCGGCCTCCTGACCTACCTCGTCGCCGCCAACGTCTTCGACAACCCGGTCGTTAAAGACGCGGAGGCCGCGACCGTCCTGAGCACGTCGCTGTACGTCTGCTTCGCCGCGCCGATCTTCCTCATACTCTTCCTCACGGCCTCGACCTTGTTCGTCGGGTTCGCGAGCCGCAAGACCACGGACGCAGACCGCGAGTGGCTCGCGCGCGCCGGCGCGTGGGTCTTGATCGCCGCCGCGCTCTGGGTCGTC
>DASRCS010000296.1:0-12163 GCA_035652995.1 Pyrinomonadaceae bacterium | reverse complement strand
TCGTATGCGATAATCCGCAGCGTGGGCAGCTCAGGCTGTTCATCGGGGCGGCTCCTGTGTAGAGAAAGTTTGGTCACTTCCTATTACACCGGGTCGCCCCGCTCTTTTCAAAGACCGAGCATTACCTTTTGAGCACTACCGAAAATTTTAAAGCCCCGGAGGGGCGACAGAGTTTCGGGGCACGTTGAAGCTCGAGCCTGAAATTCTTTCGCCCCTCCGGGGCTTCGATTATTTTTATCGTCTCTCGTCCCGGGGCTGACGCCCTGGGCTACTTTCTGCCGCCCCTGACGGGGCTTACATTCAGCGCTCCAACTTTCCCTTGTCGAGCCACTGCTTGATGAGGAGTTCGGCGAGTTCCGGCACGACCTCCCACGTCACTTCGCGGACGACCTTGTCGGACATCATCTCGACGACGCGGCGCGCGATCTGCTCGACGGCTTCGGGCGAGAGTTGGTCTGCGCGCAGTTGCTCGTTAACGCCTGCGCGCGACTCGCCGACTTGTCCCGCGGGCGACTCGAACGCGGCGACGTTTTCTTGCGCGGCGGGCTGGGCGGCGCTCGCTTCGTGAGACTGTTCGAGCGCGCTCGCCTCGAACGTCGGGTTCGTGTGGTAGAGACTCGCGGGCGGCCTTGCAACGTCGCCCTCGACGCTGCCGTCCGTGTACTCGCCTTCGACCGAAGCGGGGACGGGCGCGTCCGCCGGGACGACCTCCGGCTCGACGAAGCCGAGCGGCGCGTGCGCCTCGTCGTGCGGCGCGAAGCCTTGCGGCTCGTCGCGTCGGGCGAACTGCTGCGGCTCGTCCTGCATGACGACTTCAGTCGCGACGCTCGGCGAGGCGTCGTCTTGAACCGGCGCAGGCTCTTCGTAAACCGAAGCCGCCTCGGACGCCTGCGAGGCGTGCTCGCCGTGCGCGGCCTCGGCGAACGCGCCGGGTGCGTCGGCTTGCGCGGGCGCGTCGAGTGCGAACCCTTCGTCGAGGTCGAGGATGAAGTCGTCCGCTTCGGGCGGCGGGGCCGGCGCGGGCGGCTCGGTCTGGCCGAGGTCGAGCAGCGCGTCGTCCGCCGAGGACGCGACCGCGCTGCGACCGTTGAAGGACGCTCGCGCGGCCATCACGCGCTCGCCGACTTCGTGCGCGGCGGCGAAGGATGACGAGGGCGCGGCTTCGTAGCTGGCGCCGAAGGGGGCGGGCTGTGATTCTTCTTCCATGTTCGCTTGTGCGTGTGCCGCGGACGGCTCGCCGAGGTCGAACTGCGACTGCGCGAAGGCGTCGTGCTCGCGCGTCTCGGCGGCGTGCGCGTGTGATTCGTTTGATTCATCCGCGAGCATCGTGTCGCGCGGGCGCATCGCGTCAACATCGTGCGACGCGGAAACGAAATGCTCGCGCGAAGGCGTTTCGTCGCGCGACGCCGCGACGCCGAAAGAGTCTGCGGGCTTCGCCTCGATCAACTCGTCGTCGGCGGAGAAGTCTGCGAAGGCGGCGTGTTCGGCCTGCGGCTCGGCTTCGTGAGTGCCGAAAGGCTCCGCTTGAGCGTAAGGCCCCTGGCGCGCGGCGTCGTCCTGACGGACGGGCTGCTCGAACGGCGGCTGTGCGCCTTGCGTCTCGCCGGGGGCCTCTTCGTGCTTCGACTCGCCGCCGAGAAGTGAGCCGACCTTACTGACCAGATCGCGAATGGATTGGAAGGGTTTAGTCAAGAATGTGTCCGCGCCAACTCTGCGCGCCTCCGCTTCGTTGAATGGTTCGAACGACCCGACGAGGAGGACTACGGGGACGTGCCGCAGCCGCTCGCTCCGCCTGACGCGCTCGCACAACTCGTAGCCGTCCGGGCCGGGCATGTGAACGTCCGCGAGCAGAACGTCGGGCGGGTCTGCTTCGAGCGCGGCGAGCGCCTTCGCGCCGTCGCCGACCGTGACGACATCGAAGCCCTCGTCCTCGAACGTCAGGCTGATGACCTTTTGAACCGTCGGCGAATCGTCCGCGAGAAGCAGTTTCCGGCGTCCCGAAACCAAGTCGTGTCTCTCCTTGTGTCAGGGGGGCCATCCGTCCGGGGGGCAGCGCGGGCCGCGCTCTTCGGAAGCGCGTGGACGATGGCAGGGCAGACAAAGCGACCACGCCGAAAACACCGCACGATAGCCGCAATTCCAACCTAACACCCGCGCCGACGGCCCGTCAAGCGATTTTCCCGCGGGCTTTTCGCGCGCCGCGGCAGTGGCATTGGCGGCTCTTCGCCGCAGTTGTCCTGGCAATTTTTCAGCGGCTGACGGTCACGTCGTCGGCTGTGCCGGGCTTGCCGTCGGGGCCGTCGGAGGCGAGCGTGTAGGAGTCGTTCGTGCCCGCGTAGCGGTAAGGGTTGTGCCAGGGGTCGAGGCGGACGATGCGTTTGATGTAGCGCGGGCTGAGGTGATCCATGAGGACGACCGAGTCCTCGGCGACGACGTAGAAGCCGCGCTCGCGGCGGTACGCTTCGAGCGCTTCGCGGACGGTCGAGAGTTCGGCGCGCGCGCGCTCGGCCTTCTGCGAGTTGATCGAAGGCCAGAGCGCCGAAACGTCAACGCCCGGCCCGCCGCCGAACGCGACCTGCGAGACGACCCAGCCGCCCCGCGCGCCCTTCGACAGAGTGAACGTCGCTTCGACCGCGACCTCCGCGACCTCCGACGAACCCAGCGACGAGAGACTCTTGAGCGTCAGCGGCCCGCGCGTCAGAGGCTCGGCGCTCTTCTTCTTGTCGTCTTTGTTCGACGCCTGACGCGCGGCGAACTCGTCGGCGAGTGCTTCGATTACGGCGCGCGCCGACTCAAGCCGACCGGGGCCGACCGTCGCGGCGAGGTAGTCGAACTCCTCCCACGTGCGGTCGCCCGTGCGGAACTCGACGGCGCGCAGGCGCTCCTTCTTGAAGACGCCCGCGTCCTGCGCGGCGCGCTCGTCCTCGACCGAGGCGAGGCGGAACGCCTCAGTCACCTCCGCCGTGACCGTCACGGGCGACGCGCCCGCCGCGCTCACCTCTCTGACCTTGACCGCGCTCGTGTTCAACTTGAAGCCCGGCGCGGAGGCGATGACGGCGCGCGCCTGCTTCTCGGCGAGCGCGGGCTTCGGCTTCTTCTGCGCGAGCGCGGGGAAAGCAAGAAGGCAGAAGACGGAAGTTAAAAAGCAGAGGCGGAGACGGCGGGAAGCGCGACCGCGAGCAGCGCCGCTTTCGCCGTCAACGACAGCGCGCCTCTCGTCACCAGCGATGACGAGAGGCGCGGCGACCGACTCTGCTTCTTTTGCCTTCGGTATTTTCGCTCTCGGCTTCACGTCCGTCAGTCTCGCGGCGTCATGATGTTAAAGCGCGACAGGACGCGGTCGGCTGCGTCGCGCGATGCCTGTTCGAGTTGCAGTTGCGAAGGGTACTGCTCGACGCGGCGCGAAGGCACGGGGATGGGGAGGCCGCCGATGGTCGCGGTCTGACGGTAGGGCCGCTGGTAGGTCGTGTCCACGAACTTGATGTCGCCGGTCTTCGGCGCGAAGACGTAGGTCTTGATCGTCAGCGTGCGCGGGTCGTTGCCGTAAGTGCCGGTGCCCGCGCCCATGTCTTCCTCGATCTCGAAGAGGACGACGTAGGCGTCCGTTTCGTCTTTCGCACGCTTGCGCGCGTCCGAGCGGCTTCCGCCGTCCGCGCGCGTGACCGCGACCGACTGCGACTCGTCGAGCCGGCTCGCGAACGTGTTGACGAGGTCGTCAATCTCCATCGAGTTCATGCTCATCAGCCCGGTCGAGTAATCCATGACGACGAAGCTGACGAGCGCGCCCTTCTTCTTGTTGTCCGAAGCGTGCGACCTCGACACGGACTCCGACTCGCCCTCCGGCGTCGCTTCGGGCGTCGGCGTGGGCGTGGGCGTCATGACCCTCGGCGCGTGACGCGACTGCGCGCCCGCGCCCGCGGCGAAGAGCGCCAGCGCGACGGCGGCGAGCGACGCGGCGGCGAGTGCCGCGGCCAGAGACTTCGGGCGAGCGTGTCGAGACCCTGTCATCATCTCGGCTTCCTCCGACCCGTCGCGCGCGCGCGACGAGTCCGAACTTACGAAGCGCCCTGCGACTTGCTGATGAGCATTCGCAGCATGACCTGAAGTTGCGACGTGGTGAAAGGCTTGGGGAGAAAGACGACCGCTCCGGCGGCGAAGCTGTCGGACGAGAGCTTCGGGTTCTGCTCGGCGGTCATCATCATCACGGGGATTTTCATCAGGCGCTTTTCCGACTTCATGTAGCGGACGAGTTCCGGCCCCTGGATGTGCGGCATCACCACGTCGAAGACGCACGCGGCGAACTCGGTGTCCCCTTGCAGGAGCCTGTAAGCCTCGCGCCCGTCGCGCGCCGGCACGACATCGTAGCCTTCCTTCTCGAAGATGGCCGTCACCAGCCGCAATATTGCCGGGTCGTCGTCTGCGACGAGTATGCGTCGTGAGGGTTCGTTTTCCGCGGACACCTTCTGAAACCTCCGGTTCTACGATTGCGGATTTCGGATTGCGGAATGCGGATTAAAAAAGCAGCGAGGCGTCACGGCCTTCATCTTCCTTCAATCCGAAATCTGCATTCCGCAATCAGGCTATTTCGACGGCTCTGCCGCTCGCGTCGGCGCGCGCGAGTTGCGCGGCCAGCTTGATGGCGGCGACCATGCTCGAATGCTCCGCGATGCCGCGTCCCGCGATGTCGAAGGCCGTGCCGTGGTCAACCGACGTGCGGATGAACGGCAGGCCCAGGGTGACGTTGACCGCCTCGCCGAACGAGAGGCACTTGACGGGGATCATCGCCTGGTCATGGTAACACGAAACGACCGCGTCGAACTCGCCGCGCGAGGCGCGCAGGAAAACCGTGTCCGCCGAGAAAGGCCCCAGAGCTTCGATGCCTTCCGAGCGCGCGGCCTCGACCGCGGGCGCGATCTCCGCCGACTCCTCGACGCCGAACAGCCCGCCCTCCGCGCCGTGCGGGTTCAGCGCGGCGACGGCGATGCGCGGGCGCGCGATGCCCCAGCGCTTCAACTCTCGATTTGTCAGACGGACGACGCGGACGATGCGATCCTTCTCGACTAAACGGATCGCTTCCGCAAGCGGAACGTGCGTTGAGATGAGCACGATGCGCAGGTTGGATGCCACGAAGGCCATCGCAACCTCGTTCGAGGCGGTCAGGTGCGCGAGGAACTCGGTGTGGCCGGGGAAGCTGTAGCCGCCGAGGAAGAGCGCGCGCTTGTTGATCGGCGCGGTCGAGATCGCGTCGCACGCGCCCGCGGCGCAAAGCTCGACCGCCGCCTCGATGTACTCGGCGGCGGCGCGGCCCGCCTCGCCCGACTCGACGCCGGGCGGCACGGACGCGCCGATGTTGTCGAGGTGGTAGATGACCGGAAGTTGCGGGTCGGCGGGCAGGCTCTCGCCGCGGCGGACGATGTCGTAGCCGCACTGAAGGTCGAGCGTGCGCGCCGTGTGCGCGAGCAGTTGCGCGTCGCCGACGATGACGGGCGCGCAGGCCGCGAGTACTTCGGGTTCGGCGACGGCCTTCAAGACGACTTCGGGGCCGATGCCAGCGGGGTCGCCCATCGTGACGGCGACGCGCGGGCGGCGCGCGCCGGGACGGTCGCCCGCTGGAACGGTCGGCTGTTGTGAAGCGTCACTCATTGCTCGAAGCTTCCGTCCGCGAGAGGCGAATCGGGGGCGAGCGAGTCGCCTCGGCGCACGAGGGGCGGGGCCGGCGTCAGTCGCTCGACTCGCCCCCGCCGTCGCGGTCTTCGGCCTTGAACATGTATTTGATGTTGTGCTTGAGGAGCATGATGTTGGGCGCGCCCTTGCGGTTGATCTTCAGGGCGTTGCGGTCGTACCACTCGATGGTGCCCTCGACCTCTTCGCCGTCCACGAGCACGATGATCATCGGCGTGTGCCCGTCCATCTGCTTCTTGTAGTAGAAAATCTCGGCGTTGGTCTCGGCGGACGGAATCTTCTTGCGCCCCATCGCCGCGGCTGCCGAAGAGGCCGCGTTGTCGCGCGAAGGCGACGGCCCCGACCCGCCCGAACGGTGCGCGGGGCGCGGCGGCGCTCCCTCGCCGCGTTCCCTCGTGTGGCCCGGCTCGCGCCCCTTGACCTCTGCCAGTGTGGTTCTGATTAGTTTACGGTTCACTTAGTTTCGTCACCTCCATCAATGCCAAAAGGCTTGCATTATTCGTGCGCGTCGCTGCCTCGCGGGAACAGGACTGAAAAGGAGACGGTACACGGCGACGCATGCCGGGACGGCGTCTTCACACATTCTGCGGTCTGAATTAGACAGACTGGAAACGGTCTTTACCCGTAGATGATTTCAATCCTGTCAGGTTTTGCGCCGTATGCTACACGAGGAGTCGGCAAAAGGCAAACCGCCGACGCGAGAACTGGCGCGCGCGCGGAAACTCAATTACAATGCGCGCCCGAAACCCAAGGGCCGGCCCCACGACCGGCGCACTCGACTCCAACACACGAAAGGCACGACCGCGCCGGACGCCCCTCCGCGCGCCGGGCGGGTTCAAACCCGTCGAGGACTCTTATGAAGAAAACATTTCTGCTCGCACTTCTCGCGCTCTCTTCCCTCGCCACGGCGAAGGAGGCGCGGCTCATACGCTACCCGCATTACCACGACGGTCGCGTCACCTTCAGCTACCTCGGCGACATCTGGGTCGCGAACGAGGACGGCACGAACATCCAGCGGCTCACCGTCAATCGCGCGCGCGACGTTTACCCGCGCTTCTCGCCCGACGGCAAATGGATCGCCTTCTCTTCCGACCGCAACGGCAACCTCGACGTTTTCATCATCCCTTCGACGGGCGGGACGCCGAAGCAGTTGACCTTCAACTCGGCTGAAGACACGGTTCTGAACTGGACGCCCGACTCGCGCGCCGTCCTCTTCTCGTCGAACCGCGGCGACAACTTCATGCCGACGCTCTACACCGTCTCGATTGACGGCGGGATGCCCGTGCCCGCGGGCGTTGACATGGGCGTGCAAGGCTCTTACTCGCCCGACGGTCGCAAGATCGCCTACAACCAGAAGTCGCAGGTCTATTGGCGCAAGTATTACCGCGGCGCTTACCAGTCGGACGTGATGGTCGCCGACATCGGTGACAAGAAGTTCACGCAACTGACCGACTTCGACGGCCTCGACTCGTGGCCGATGTGGTCGCGCGACGGAAACATCTACTTCGTCAGCGACCGCGACGGAAACGGTCTGACGAACATCTGGCGCGTCTCGGAATCGGGAGGCAAGGCCGAGCGCGTCACCGCCTTTAAAGAGGGCGACGTGCGCTGGCCCGCGATCAGCGCCGACGGCAAAACCATCGTCTTCGAGCACGACTTCGGCATCTCGAAGCTCGACGTTGCCTCGAAGCGCGTCACGCCGCTCCACTTCGACATCGCCGCCGAGACCGAGGAGAGCATGACCGAGGTGCGCGACTTCAACTCGCAGGTGGACGACTACGACCTCGCGCCCAACTCGCGCCGCATCGCCCTCAGCGTCCACGGCGAGATTTTCACCGCGCCGGTCGAGGAGGGCGACCTGCGGCAGATAACCGACGGCCCGGCGCGCGACCGCAATGTCAACTACTCGCCCGACGGCAAGTGGCTCGCCTTCGTCTCCGACCGCAGCGGTCGCGAAGAGTTGTACGTCGCGTCCGTTGACGGCGCGGGCGAGGCGCAGAAGCTCACCGACATTGACGCGCTCAAGTTCGGCTACGCGTGGTCGCCCGACTCGACGCAGATCGCCTTCGTCTCGTCCGACGACAAACTCCGCGTCGTCACGGTCGCGAGCAAAGAGTTGAAGGAGTTGAGCGCGTCGCGCTACGGCAACCTCGGCTCGCCCGCGTGGTCGCCCGACGGCAAGTGGCTCGCCTTCTCGAAGCCGGACGTTTCGCGCACGAGCGACATCTACCTGATTCCGTCTTCGGGCGGCGAAGAGAAGAAGGTCACGTTCGAGTCGTTCAGCGAGTCGAACCCGGTCTTCTCGCACGACGGTCGCAAGCTTTTCTTCACGCGCAACGACAGCACCTCGACGAGTCAGGCTTCGGGCCTGCCCTCGATTCAACTCTTCTCCGTCGCGCTCGAACACCTCGACCGCGACCCCGACGACCCCGAAGAGCGCGCCGACGCCGAGGCCGCTCGCGAGGAACAGCAGACGCCCGCGGGCGAGGGCACTCAGCCGACTCCGGGAATGCGTCGGCAGATGGCGGCACAGCGCCCGCCCGCCCGCCTCATCAACATTGATTGGGCCGGACTCAAGCACCGCACGAAGCAGTTGACGCGGATGCCGTTCCCAGTCCTCGACTACGCCGTCTCGCCCGACAACCACACGCTCGTCTTCGCGACGGTCGAACCCGCCGGGCAGTTCAACACGCCCGTCATCTACTCGGTGCAGGACGACGGCAGACGACTCACGCGCATCACTTCGGGCGCGGCTCCCGGCGGCGAGGGCGGACAGGAACCGCCCACGCCCGGCGGCGGCGGATTCCGCGGCGGCATCTCCGGCCTCAACGTCTCGCGCGACGGTCGCACGCTCTTCTTCAAGGAGGGCGAGTACGTCTATTCGGTCGCGATGCCGCAGACCGCGGCGACGGGCGGCGCGGGCGGCGCACAGTCTGCCGCCGCTTCGGCGTTCGGCGGCGCTGCTCGACGCCGCATCAACTTCGTCGCGAAGGTGAAGATTGACCACCCGGCGGAGTGGGCGCAGATGTTCGACGACGCTTGGCGCACGATGAAGTACCGCTTCTACGACCCGAAGATGCACGGCATGGACTGGGACGCGGCGCGAGCGAAGTACCGCCCGCTTGTCGAGTACGTCGGCGACCGTCAGGAACTCCTCAACATCATTAACGAGATGATCGGCGAGTTGAACGCCTCGCACACCGGCGCGGCCCCGCCGCCCGAACGGCGCGAGCCGGGCGCAGTCCTAACAGGCCACCTCGGCGTTGACCTCGAACCCGACTCGCAGGCGGGCCGCTACCGCGTGACCTACATTTACGAAGACGGCCCGGCGGACAAGGACTGGGTGAAGGTCTCGACGGGCGACTACCTGATCGCGATCAACGGCACGCAGGTCAAGGCCGGCGACAACTACTGGCCGCTCCTGAACCCGCAAGGTCGCCGTCACCTTCAGCAAGAGCGCGAGCGGCGACGGCGCTTGGACGACGCGCATCGAGCCGACCTCGATGCAGGCTTACGCCACGCTCCGCTACGAACGCTGGGTGAAGGAGCGCCGCGCGCTCGTTGATAAGTTATCGAACGGTCGCGTCGGCTACGTCCACATCCGCGCGATGGACCCGCCGAGCCTTCGGCGCTTCGAGAAGGAGCTGCGCGAGTACCACAACAAGGAGGCGCTCGTCATTGACCAGCGCTGGAACGGCGGCGGCAACATCGAGCAGGAGCTTTTGGGGATACTCGTCCAGCGACAGTACCAGGTCTGGCAACCACGCGGAACCGAAGCGACGACGCGCCCCTTCGAGGGCTTCTTCGGCCCGAAGGTCGTTTTGCAGAACTGGCGCTCCGCGTCGAACGCCGAGATGTTCCCCGCGGGCTTCCGCGAACTGGGCTTGGGCAAGCTGGTCGGCACGCCGACGATGGGCGCGGTCATCGGCACGGGCAGCTACTCCTTGATTGACGGCTCGACTGTCCGCACGCCCGGCGTCGGGGTCTATCTCTACGACAAGAAGCAGACAAACATGGAGAACTACGGCGTCCACCCGGACATCCTCGTTGACAACTCGCCGGAAGATAATCTCGCGGGACGCGACCGGCAGTTGGAGATGGCCGTTCAGGAACTGCTCAAAGAACTTCAGGGCGGCGGCAACCACCTCGCGAGCAGCGGAGACAAATGAAGGTGAGCAGTGAGCCGTAAGCTGTTACTCGGAAGCAGTAAGGGTTGTGCCGCCGACGGTCGGCAAAGCAGAAGGCAGTCAAGAAATCATCACTTCTTGACTGCCTTCTTTAATTTCCGATGACGAACTATCCGGCGGACTGCGCGGCTCTCCGCTTACAGTTTACACTTTCTGCTCACTGCTTACCGCTCACTGCTCACCCACATCAGTCCGCCTTCTTGCGGATGAAGGTCGGAACGTCGAGGTCGTCGGAGCGCGTGGGCGCAACACTTCGCGTCGGCAGGTCGGACGGCGACGCGTAGCGCGGCGCTGGCACGGCTGCGGCGGCGTGCGTCGTCGTGCCCACGTCGGCAATCTCCTTGTCGAAGCCCGTGGCGATGACCGTGATCTTCATCTCGTCACGCAGGGACTCGTCGATGACCGCGCCGAAGATGATGTTCGCGTCGTCGTCCGCCGACTCGCGGATGATGGAAGACGCTTCGTTCACCTCGTACAGCGTCAAGTCCGAGCCGCCCGTGATGTTGATGAGCACGCCCTTCGCGCCCTGAATCGTCGCCTCTTCGAGCAGAGGAGAGGAGATCGCCTGCTGCGTCGCCTCGACCGCGCGGTTCTCGCCCGACGCGCGCCCCGCGCCCATCAACGCGAGGCCCATGCCCGACATGATCGTCTTCACGTCGGCGAAGTCGAGGTTGATGAGGCCGGGCACGATGATCAAATCCGAGATGCCTTGCACGGCCTGGCGCAGAACGTCGTCGGCCAACTTGAAGGAGTCCTGCAACGACACGTTCTTGTCAACCGTGTGCAGCAGACGCTCGTTCGGGATCGTGATGACCGTGTCCACGCACTCGCGCAGTTCCCTCAAACCCTGCTCGGACTGGGTCATGCGCCGCTTGCCCTCGAAGTGGAAGGGCTTGGTGACGACCGCGACCGTCAGCGCGTTCAACTCGGTGGCGAGCGACGCGATGATCGGGGCCGCGCCCGTGCCCGTGCCGCCGCCGAGGCCCGTCGTGACGAAGACCATGTCCGCGCCTTCCAGCGCCTCGATGATCTTTTCGGTGTCTTCGAGCGCGGCGTTGCGACCGATGTCGGGGTTCGCGCCCGCGCCGAGTCCTTTCGTCAGTTTGCCGCCGAGCTGAATCTTGATCGGCGCGCGAGAACGCTTCAAAGCCTGCAAGTCCGTGTTGGCGACAAGGAACTCGATGCCCTCGATGCCCGCTTCGATCATGCGGTTGACGGCGTTTCCGCCGCCGCCGCCGACGCCGATGACCTTGATGCGCGCACCCGTGATGGGCGGGTCGTCATCAATAAAAATGTTTATCCCGCTGCCCGGACGGCCTTCCGGTGTCATGATTTGCAAGTTCCTTCCTCCTTTTGAAGCATCGGCGCCTCGAAAGGGTCAATGCGGTTATCTTGGGCTGTGCGCGCCGCCGACGACAATATATTGAGGACTACATCTTGTGTCGGCTGGCGCGGCAGCATACAACATCTTCTCAGAAAATACCACCAAAACGATTGCGAAATTTCGACACGAGCGCGCCGAAGCCGTTGCCCGTCTGCGCTCGCGCCATTGACGCCTTGATTTCCGCGGATTTCGCGCGCTGACGTATCAGGCAGAGGCCCGACGCGGCGGCCCACGCCGGACTCTGCACGTCCTCGACGAGTCCGCCGAAGCGGTCGCGCTCCGGGTAGCCGAGCCTGACAGGCGCGTCGAAGACCTGCTCGGCGACCTCGACCATGCCGCCGAGCAGCGAGCCGCCGCCCGTCAGCACCACCCCGCTCGAAAGCTGCCCCTCCCAGCCGGCCTCGCGAATCTCGTCGGCGACGTGCGACAGAACCTCTTCGGCGCGCGGCTGGAGGATGTCGCAGAGAATCTGGCGCGAGAGCTGGCGCGGCGGGCGTCCGCCGACCGAAGGCACTTCGACGAGTTCGCTCCGCTCGGCCTCGCTCAGACTCAAAGCGCAGGCGCAGCCGACGTTGCGCTTGATCTTGTCGGCTTCGGGGATCGGCGTGCGCAGGCCGAACGCGATGTCGTTCGTGAAGTGCGAGCCGCCGAGCGCGAAGACCGCCGTGTGCTGCACCGCGCCGCGCTGGTAGATGATGAGTCCGGTGGTCTCCGCGCCGATGTCCACGAGCGCCGCGCCGAACTCCTTGTCGTCGTCGGTCAGGGCCGCCTCCGCCGAGGCGAGTTGTTCGAGAGCCATCTCGCCGACGACCAACCCCGCGCGGTTGACGGCGTTGATGACGTTCTGGCGCGCGGTGACCGGACTCGTGACGATGTGGAGCTTGACGGCGAGACGCGCGCCGATCATGCC
>DASRCS010000295.1:0-10834 GCA_035652995.1 Pyrinomonadaceae bacterium | reverse complement strand
GGCAAGCATCGGCGGAAACGATGGACAGGTCTTGACCCCTAGGGGCATCGCCACCGACAGCGCCGGCAACGTCTTCGTCGCCGACGAGGCGAACAACCGCGTGCAGAAGTTTAATTCCAGCGGGGCCTTCGTGCTTAAGTTCGGCACCGGCGGCAGCGGCACCGGCGCGGTCGTCTCCGCCTTCGGCATCGCTGTGGACTCGGCGGGCAACATCTACGTGACCGACGGGTTCGCCGAGCGAGGCAGCGGCTACGTCCAGAAGTTCAATTCGAGCGGCACCTTCGTGACGGCATGGGGCGGCGAGGGCAGCGGCAGCGGCCAGTTCGTCAACGGCGCTGCCGGCGTGGCCGTGGACTCCTCGAACAACGTCTATGTCGCAGACCCCGGCAACCACCGCATACAGAAGTTCACTTCCGCGGGCACGTTCATCACCTCGTTCGGCAGCAACGGCACGGGCAACGGACAGTTCAGCGGGCCGGCGGGCGTGGCGGTTGACTCGGCGGGCAACATCTACGTGGCCGACACGGGTAACAACCGGATACAGGTGCTCAACTCCGCGGGCGGGTTCGTCAACAAGTTCGGGACGAGCGGCAGCGGCGACGGGCAGTTAACCAACCCCGTGGCGCTGGCGCTCGACAGCTCCGCCAACGTGTATGTCGCCGACACGGGCAACAACCGCATAGAGAAGTTCGACTCCGCCGGCAACTTCGTCTCCGCCTGCGGCGGCCCGGCTTCCGGCACCGGCGACGAGGAGTTCTCCGGCCCGCAGGGCATCGCCGTTGACCCTTCGGGCAACACCTACGTCGCCGACTCGGGCAACGACCGCGTGCAGAAGTTCGGCGCGGCGGCGGCCACCCCGCCCACGGCCAACGCCGGGCCGGATCAGACCGTCGAGTGCGCGGGCGCGACGACCAACGTCACGCTCGACGGCTCGGCCTCCACGCCGGGCACGGGGACGATCAACTCCTACACCTGGAAGGAAGGCTCGACCACGCTCGGCACGGGCGCTACTCTGACCGTCGCGCTGCCGACAGGCTCGCACACGATCACGCTCACCGTCACGGACACGGGCGGCGGCTCGGCCACTGACGACGTTGTCATCAACATCGTGGACACCACCGCGCCCACCATCAACGTCGTCGGCGCGAACCCGTTGACGGTCGAGTGCCACACTTCGTTCACAGACCCCGGCGCGACGGCCACGGACGCGTGCGCGGGGAGTCCGACCGTCAACTCTTCGGGCACGGTTGACGCGAACACGCCGGGGACTTACACGATACATTACACGGCGTCCGACGGCTTCAACACGGCCTCGGCCACGCGCATCGTCAACGTGGTTGACACGACGCCGCCCTCGATCTCGTGCCCGGCGGACATCGTCGTCACGCTGCCGCCGAACTCGAACGCCACCTCGGCGGTCGTGAACTACCCCGCGGCGACGGCCAGCGACAGTTGCTCCTCGAGCGTGTCGGTCGTGAGCAGTCCGGCCTCCGGCTCTGTCTTCAACGTCGGCACGACCACCGTCAACGCCACGGCGTCGGACGGCCACCTGACAAGCTCGTGCAGTTTCCACGTGACCGTGCTCTACAATTTCGCGGGCTTCTTCCAGCCGGTCGCCAACCCGCCGGCGCTGAACGTGGTGAACGCGGGCCGCGCGATCCCCGTGAAGTTCTCCCTGAGCGGTAACAAGGGCCTCGGCATCTTCGCGCCGAACTCGCCCTCCTCCGGGCCGATTGCGTGCGGCTCGAATGCCGACGCGACCGTCCTGACGGACACAGTGACCGCGGGCAACAGCAGCCTCAGCTACGACCCAGGCAGCGACCAGTACATCTACGTCTGGAAGACAGACCCGTCGTGGGCCGGGACGTGTCGCCAGCTCGTAGTTACTCTGAGCGACGGCAGCACACACACGGCGAACTTCAAGTTCAAGTGAGTGGCGCGACGGCGTTTCACGAAGGGGGCCGCGCCGAAAGCAGGCGCGGCCCCCTCTTTTTCAGATTTCGCGCAGGCGCGGGTAGCGTGCGGCGACGAAGACGGCGAAGAGGAAAATGACGAGGCCGCAAGTCGCGAGCGTGTGGCCGGGGCCGAAGTAGTCGGCAGACCTGCCGGTGATGAGACTCCCAAGCGGCATCGTGCCGATGAAGGTCAGCAGCCACATGCTCATCACGCGCCCGCGCATCTCGTCGGTGACGAGTTGCTGAAGCAGCGTGTTTCCGAGCGCGAAGAAGCAGACCATCGAAAATCCTATGGCGAACAGAAGCGGCAGCGCAGCCGCCGGGCGCGTCACGAGCGCGAAGGCGGTGATGCACGCGCCGCCCGAGAACAGACAGCAGAGCAGGAAGAGTCCCTTGCGGCGGAAGTCGCCGAGGTAGGCGAGGAAGACCGCGCCGACGAGCGCGCCCGCGCCCGCCGTGCCCATCAGCAGCGAGTATCCGGCCTTCTCCCAGCCGTAAACGTTGTGCGAGAACATCGGCAGCAGCACGAGGTAAGGCGTGCCGAACAGACTCACGACCGTCGAGCAAAGCAGCAGCACGCTCACGCGCCGACGCCCGCGCACGTAGCTGAAGCCTTCGAGCAGGTCGCGCCAGATGGCGCGGCTCCGCACGCCCGCCCTCTCCTTCTTCGGCAGCCGCACGTTCGCGAGCGCCGTGACGATTGCGACGTAGGAGATTCCGTTCGCGAAGAAGCAGCCTGCGAGTCCGAGCAGTTGCATCGTCACGCCCGCGAGCGTCGGGCCGATGACGCGCGCGAGTTGGAACTGCGAGGAGTTGAGCGCGATGGCGTTCGCCAGGTCTTCGCGCTCGACGAGGTCAACCGTGATCGCCTGGTACGAAGGCCCGGAGATCGCCCAGCAGCATCCCGTCACGAACGAGAGCGCGAGAATCATCCAGACGCGCACCACGCCCGTCCAGACGAGCGCCGAAAGCACGAGCGCCGAAAGCCCCGCGCACGCCTGCGTCAGTATCAGCAGGCGCTTGCGGTCAACCGTGTCGGCGATGACGCCGCCGACGAGCGTCAGCAGCAATCCCGGCACGGTCGCCATGAAGCTGTCCGCGCCGAGCCACGTCCCCGACTGCGTCAACTGGAAGACGAGCAGGCTCTGCGCGACCGTCTGCATCCACGTGCCGACGTTCGAGAGGAATGCGCCCGTCCAGAACAGGCGGTAGTTGCGGTGCGCGAGCGCGCGGAACATCCCCCCCGCGCGACCCACCTCCTTCGTCTGAACTTCCGTGCCCGCCGATGCCATTGATCTTGTCAGGATCGTCCTGACCATGAATAATGCCTCAGCCCGTGGCCGAGGCTTTTGATTTGTTAGCTTGCGACCGCCTCGTCTTAAAATGCCTGCGAAGCCGTCAAACCGCAAGGAGCGACCATGATCCGCGAGTCACTTCTGAAAAAGGAGGCCGGGTTGCAGAACGGCTTTCGGATGCGCGGCCTCGGCGAGGTTTCGCGCATCGAGGCCCTAAGCGACGGCGTCATCGCCTTCGCCATTACCCTGCTCGTCGTCTCGCTCGAAGTGCCGAAGACGTTCGACGAGTTGATGGTCACGATGCGTGGCTTCGTCGCCTTCGCCATCACGTTCGCCGCGCTGTTTCACATCTGGCTCATCCAGTACAGATTTTTCCGGCGCTACGGGCTGAACGACAACTTCGTCGTCTGGATGACGGCGGCGCTGCTCTTCGTCATACTCTTCTACGTCTATCCGCTGAAGTTCGTCTGCACGTTCGTCATTAACAACCTGGCGGGCGTGCGCACGGCGGTCGTGTCTCCCGACGGCACAACCGTCCCGGCGGTGCGGGGCGGGCAGGTTCCCACGATGATGGTCATGGTCGGGATCGGCTACTCCGCGGTCTTCACCGTCTTCACGCTGCTCTACCGGCACGCGTACCGCAAGCGCGCCGCGCTCGGGCTGAACGAGCTTGAGGTTTACGACACGCGCCACGGCCTTCAGGAGAACGCGCTGATGGCCGCCGTCGGCCTGCTCTCGGTCTGCATCGCGGCCTTTGCCGGCCCGCGTTGGTTCTCCCTCTCGTGGCTCGTGTACTGGCTCATCGGCCCAATTCAGTTCCTCCACGGCTGGACGATGGGCAGGCGGAGGCGGAGGATCGAGGAGAAGATCGCGCGAGAGTGAACGCGACGCGCCGTTATCGAAGCAGGCTCAAGCCAGAAAGCCCACGCCACGAGCGCGAAGATTATGACGGCCAGCGCCGCGCAGTTTTTCTGAACCTTGTCTTGAGGATTCGTGCCATGCCCGAATGATGTCGTGTGAAGTCGCGACTCACTCGCGACGCCAAGTTGAGAGAGGACGACCCGCGCCGCCGCGTCGGTGCGCGACGATCTCGGCGAGCGCGGAGAGCGCGACCTCTTCGGGCGAGACCGCGCCGATGTCGAGGCCGATGGGCGCGCGCACCTGCCGCAGCAACTCTTCGTCGAAGCCGGACTCGCGAAGCCGCGCCAGCACGATGTTCGTGCGCCTGCGGCTCCCGATCATGCCGACGTAGTCGGGCCGCGACCTGAGGACTGCGCTCAGGCACTCCTCGTCCTCGTTGTGTCCGCGCGTGACGACGGCGACCGAGACGCCGCGGCCAGAGCCGACGACTCGTTCGAGCGCGCCGGCCCAACTCGAAGCGGCGATGAGTTCGATCTCCTGTTCGGGGAAGCGCTCGCGCGCGACGAAATCCGCGCGGTCGTCAACGAGCGTGACGCGGTAGCCGACCGCGCGCGCCAGACGCGCGAGCGAAGCGCCGACGTGGCCCGCGCCGCAGACGACGACGTGCGGCTCAGGCTCGACCCGCTCGAACATGACGCGCGCGCCGCGCCACTCGGCAAGGGCCGGCGCGAACTCCTCGACTTTTAACGTCGCCGTCTCGGCGCGCGAAGACAAAAAAGCTGCGGCCTGACCCGCGAGCGCGTCATCGAGTGCCGCGTCGCCGGTCGAGCCGGTGCGCTCGCCGCCCGCTTCGATCAAGACCTTCGCGCCGACGCCGCGCGGCGCTTCGACCACGGTCGCGAGCGCGGCCAGCAAGCCCTCGCCGAGGACGCGTGCGACGGCGCGTGTAAATTGTGCTGAAGAGTTGGTGTCGTGCGCGCCGCTCATCTCGCCGAAGGCGCGCGCTCGTCGAGTGACTTCCGCGGCTCTTTGAGGACGCCGGCTGCTGTGAGTCCGCGGCGGACGAGCCAGACGGGGCCGACGATCAGATAGACGGGGTTGCGAAAGAACGCGGGGCTGTTGCCTTCGATGGCGTGTCCGACGAACTGAAAGACCCACCCGACGACGAAGAGCGCGAGCGCCCAGCGCCAGTTCCAGAAAAACAGCGGCAGGCTGACGACGATCAAAGGGATGCCGATTGAATGCGACAGACGGTTCAGCGGGTGCCGATGCTTGGCCTTGTAGTTCTCGACGAAAGAAGCCGGCATGATAACCTCCGAAAGCAGCGACGAGTGACAAGTGAAGAGTGACGAGCAAGCATACTTTCAAACTCGTCACTTGTCACCCGTCACTCGTCACGACTTTTGTCTCCGTTCCACACGTCGAGGAAAATCTCCATCGTGCCGCCGCAGACCATCCCCTCCTCGCTGGCCTCGTCCGCAGTGAGGCTGAAGCGGTAGAGGGCGGGCACGCCCGTCCGCAACGTCTCGCGCGCCTCGGCCCAGACCTCGGCCTCGACGCAGCCGCCGCCGACCGTGCCCGCCACGCCGCCGCCCTCGAAGAAGAGCATCTTCGCGCCGCGCCGCTGCGGAGTGGAGCCGCGCGTGTGCGCCACGGTCGCGACGACCACGCGCTCGCCGCGCGCGTTCGCCTCCTCGATCAGGCGGTAGAGTTCGGACTGCGGGATGGTAGCCATGAAAGTGATGAGTAACGAGTGATGAGTGATGAGTAGGAGGCTTTCACTCATTACTCATCACTCATCACTCATCACTTTATTCCGGTGGTTGCGCCGCGGGCGACGGACTCGGCTGCGGCGTGGCGTTGGTGTTCGTGTTGGGGGTCGCGGCTGCGTTCGTCGGCGGCGCGTTGGTCTGTTCTTGATCCGCCGCGTCAACGCGCTGGCGGAGTTTTTCGACCTGCGCGTCGGCGGTCGTGATGGCCGCTTCGAGGTGCGTGCGGCTTGTTTCGAGCAGTTCCAGTTGCTTCTGTATGCGCGTGCGCTCGCGCTCCAGGCTCTGCTGAATTGCGTCGCGGACGGCTGAAGGGTCGAGCGTGCCGACGAGCGCGGCGCGGCGCTGGATCGAGTCGGGCTGCGACTCGTAATCAATCTCGGCGAGCCGCTCCTGATACTGAAGCTCCTTGTCGGTCACTTCGCGAAGCTGCGTGCGGAGGTCTTCGGCGTGCTGCTCGGCGCGCGTCAGGCGTTCGAGGTCGAACATCGCGCGCTGGTCTGTCTTCAACTGGTTGAGCTGGCCGGAAAGCTGCTCGACCTGCGAAGAGAGATTTCTGACCGTCCCGCGCAACTGTTCGTTCTCGGTCTGCGTGGCGCTCGTCGTGCGCGAGGTCGAACGCTGTGTCGTGTTGCCGCTCTGCGGTTCGTCCGCCGTGCTGACGACGCTCGGCTCGTCCGTGTTCGGCGTCGGCGTCGCCTGCGCGCGCGCGGGGTGCGTGACGCGCCGCGAAGTTCGCCTGCGCTGCCGCGACTGCGCGACCGGCAAAAACAAAACGAGAATGAGAATCGCCGCGAACGCAACACCGACGCCCCTAACCAGATTCGCTCTCATCACAAACCTCCGACCAACTGCTTCCGGCTGGGGAAGAATTAACAGGGATGGACAGGACGGGCAGGATAAAAACAGAACTGTCGGATTGAAGACTTCAAATTTGAAATTTCAAATTCTTAAATCCTGTCTATCCTGTCCATCCCTGTTAATTAAATCTTCCCCACACAAACCAACCAAACCTTACACGCAGCGCGGTGCGGTTTGTTCCCGCTCACGCCGACTGAATCTTGAAACTGATGTCCACGGCGCGCGCCGAGTGCGTCAGCGCGCCGACGCTTATCAAATCAACGCCCGCCTCGGCGTATGCGCGCACGTTCTCCAGAGTTATGCCGCCCGACGATTCGAGCAGAACGTTAGGCGAGAGTGTGCGCGCGATCTCGACCATTCGACGCGTCTCGTCCGGCGACAGGTTGTCGAGCAGGAGAATGTCCGCGCCCGCCTCGACGGCTTCGCGCAGGTCGCGCTCCTTCGAGATTTCGACCTCGATCTTGTGCAGGTGGCCGACCGATTTGCGCGCGCGCCCGACCGCGGTAGCCACGCCGCCCGCGAGCGCGACGTGGTTGTCCTTTATCAGCACTCCGTCGTCGAGTCCGAAGCGGTGGTTGCGCGCGCCGCCCGTCAGCACCGCGTACTTCTCAAGCATCCGCAAGCCCGGCGTCGTCTTGCGCGTGTCAACGATCTGCGCTCGTGTTCCCTCGACCGCGCGAACGAACTGCCGCGTCAGGGTGGCGATGCCCGAAAGACGCTGCATTAAATTCAACGCGAGACGCTCGCCCGCGAGCAGAACGTCGGCGAAGCCGCTAGTGCGCGCGATGACCTTGCCCGCTTCGACCTCGTCGCCGTCGGAGACGAACGCCTCGATCTGCTGCTGCGCGTCGAGCGTGGAGAAGACGGCCTCCGCCGCTTCGAGTCCGGCGACGACCATCGCCTCCTTCGCGATGAAGCGTCCCTTGGCGCTCTGGCTCCGCATCACGATTGACTGCGTCGTGATGTCGCCGCGCCCGATGTCTTCGTTCAGGAACGCGCCGATCTGCGAGAAGAGCGCGCCCTCGTCGAGCCACGTCATTCTCCGAGAGCCTCCAACATCTGTTCGAGCGCGTTTATTCTCTGCCGGATGTCCGCCGCGCGCGCGCGCAACTCCTCGACCTTCTCGGACGGAGCGCGCTCGACGAACTGCGGGTTGGCGAGCTGCGCCTCGACCTTCTCCGACTCCTTCCGCTGCTTCTCGATCTCGCGCGTGACCCGCGCACGCTCCTGCGCGAAGTCAATCAAGCCTTCGAGCGGCACGGCGACCTCAGCGCCTCCGGCGAGCGCCGCGCGCGCGGAGGCGCGCGGAACGTCGGCGAGCGATTCGCGCACCGACACGTCGCCCGCGCGTGTGAGCCGCCTGATCTGCGGCAGGCTCGCGCTGAAGATTTCGCCGAGGCCGTTCGCGCCCGCGCCGATGACGAGCCGCACCTCCTCCGAGGGCTTCACGTTCAACTCGGTGCGGATGTTTCGCACGCGCGAGACGAGTTCGATGACCGACCGCATCTCGCCCTCGGCTCGCTCGTCAATCAAAGACCCGTCGGCCTGCGGGAACGACGTGAGCATCACGGTCGGCGTCACGTCCGACTGTCGGTAAGCCTCGTGCAACGAGTCGCGACCGACGCCGGGCAGACGCTGCCAAAGCTCCTCGGTGATGAACGGCATGAACGGGTGCAGGAGCCTGAGCGCCTGCTCCAACACGGTCAGCACGCGGCTGCGCGCGGCGTCCCTCGCGGGCATCGCATCTGTTGCGGTCACGTCCGACTTTGAAAGCTCGATGTACCAGTCGCAGAAGTCGTCCCAGAAGAAGTGGTAGAGCGCATAGACCGCCTCGTGGAACTGGTATGACTCAATCGCGCGTCCCACGTCTCGCGCAGTCTTGTTCAGGCGCGACACGATCCAGCGGTCATGCAGCGCCCACGACTTCGGCTCGCCCTCGAAGCCTTTGCCCACTTGCGCGCCTTCCGAGTTGAGCAGGCAGAAGCGCGCGGCGTTCCAGATTTTGTTGGCGAAGTTGCGGTAACTCTCGACCTGATTGTCGTTCCAGCGCGTGTCGGTCGAGCCGATTGAGGCGAGCACGAGGCGCGTGGCGTCAACGCCGTACTTGTCGAACACGTCGAGCGGGTCAACGCCGTTGCCCTTCGTCTTCGACATCCGCTGCCCGTGCTTGTCGAAGATCGTGCCCGTGATGAACACGTCGTCGAAAGCCTTGCGGCCCGTGAACCGCAGCCCCGTCATCATCATCCTCGACACCCACAGGAAGATGATGTCGCGCGCGGTGACGAGCACGGATGTCGGGTAGAAAGTTTTTAAGTCCGGCGAGTCTTCGTTCGGCCAGCCCAAAGTTGAAATCGGCCAGAGCGCCGACGAGAACCACGTGTCGAGCACGTCCGGGTCTTGCTCCAATTTGTCAGCGCCCGCCTTCGCGCGCGCCTCCTCTTCGGTGCGCGCGACGAAAACGTTGCCGGCCTCGTCGTACCACGCGGGGATGCGGTGGCCCCACCAGAGTTGACGCGAGAGCGTCCAGTCGCGCAGGTTCTCAAGCCAATTCGTATAGACCTTCTCGTAAGGCACTTCGGGGACGAAGCGCGGCTCGTGTTTTTCTTTGACGAGTTCGAGCGACGCGCGGCCAAGCTCGGCCTGCTTCAGAAACCACTGGGTCGAAACCAGCGGCTCAATGACCGTGCGGCAGCGGCTGCAACGCGTGATCGCGAACTCGTAGTCAACGACCTTCTCAAGCAGCCCGAGTTCCCCGAATTTTTCGACGACCCGCGCCCGCGCGTCGTAGCGGTCGAGTCCTTCAAACTCCGCGCCCGCCTCCGCGGTCATGCGCGCGTTCTGGTCAATGACGACGACCATCGGGAGGTTGTGGCGCAGGCCCATCTCGTAGTCGTTCTGGTCGTGCGCGGGCGTCACCTTCACCGCGCCCGTGCCGAACTCGGGGTCAACGAACTCGTCGGCGACGATTGGAATCTCGCGGTTGACGATGGGCAGCAGAAGAGTCTTGCCGACGAGGTCTGCGTAACGCTCGTCGTTCGGGTTCACCGCGACCGCCGTGTCGCCGAGCATCGTCTCTGGTCTTGTCGTCGCAACGGTCAAACGTCGTTCGCTGTCCTTCACCGGGTATTGGAGGTAGTAGAGTTTCCCCTCGCCCGGCTTCGTCGGCTCCTTGTCAACTTCGAGATCGGAGAGGGCGGTCTGATCCTTCGGGCACCAGTTGATCATGCCGGGGCCGCGGTAGATCAGCCCGTCTTCGTAGCAGCGGACGAAGAACTCGCGCACGGCGCGCGAAAGGTGCTCGTCCATCGTGAAGCGCTCGCGCGACCAGTCAACGCTCGCGCCCTCGCGCCGCATCTGCTTGAGAATCTGCCCGCCGTACTCCTCCTTCCACTTCCACACGCGTTCGGTGAACTTCTCGCGACCGAGGTCGTGGCGCGACAACCCTTCCTTGTGAAGCTGCCTGACGACCATGAGCTGCGTCGAGATTCCGGCGTGATCCATTCCCGGCAGCCAGAGCGTGCGGAACCCTCGCATCCGGTGGTAGCGCGTCAGCACGTCCATGATCGTGTGCTGAAGCGCGTGACCCATGTGGAGCGAACCCGTGACGTTCGGCGGCGGGATGACGATTGAATAGACGGGCGCGCTCGCGTCCTTGTTGATTTCGGGCGCGAAGCAGCCCTCGGCCTCCCAGCGCGCGTAGTGCGACTCCTCGGCCTGCTTCGGGTCGTAAGTCTTCGGAATCTCCATGACAGACGATTATACGGAGGCGAAAGGCAAAAGGAAAAAGCGGACGAGCGCCGCGCGCATCAAGGCGAGGTCGTTGGGGAGGCCAATAAAAGAAGTTACGATTGGCGTAAGAAAGCGTGGCCGGAGAGCGCGCAACGAGCCGACGGAGTCGGCGGCAGAGTGTAGCCCACGGCGCTGGGCCGTGGGTATCGTGAGCGAAGAAAATTTGGTAGTGCTCAACAGGTAATGCTGGTCAGACAAGGCGAACCACCTCCTGATTGTAGTGGCAGATGAAATACTTGATCGCCCCGATGTGATTCTCAAGCTTCTTTGAAAACGAAAGACTTTTGCGCACCAGCCGCGACAC
>DASRCS010000294.1:0-48670 GCA_035652995.1 Pyrinomonadaceae bacterium | reverse complement strand
AAAGGCATCGAGGTGGTCAACTCTCAGCTAGAGAAGATGGGGTTGCAACATTTGCACGCGCGCACCAACACCGGATTTGAGATTAAGGTACACGCCTCTTTGTTCGCGCTGGCGTGTTCAAACATCAACTAGCAATCAGGGTAAACTTCTTCTACTTCGTCGCGCTCAACCGCGGCGACATGGACTTCGACTTCGGCGCGGGGCCGCGCTACCCGCGCGTCAGCCCCTCGGCCATCGCCGCCGAGCGCGCGACCGACGCCGGACTCTGCGGCGCGGCAGACCCGCCCGAAGTCTGCCTCGGCGTGCAAGACCCCGGCCCCGGCCACTCCTTCTCGACGAACGGCAACGTCACCTACAAGGCGACGAACGACCTGAACTTCGCGCTCAGCTTCAGCAAGTACCGGCTCACGCGCGACGACACGCGCGGCGTCGCCTTCGACTCGAAAATCTTCAGCCTGAAGACGACCTACCAGTTCACGCGCTTCGCCTTTGCGCGAGCGCGCGTTGACTACGACTCGATCACTTCAAACTACCGCGGGCAGTTCCTCTTCGGCTGGACGCCGAATCCGGGCACGGCCTTCTACGTCGGCTACAACGACGACATGAACCGGGACTTCTACAACCCTTTTTCGGGACGGCTCGAACCCGGCTTCCGTCGCAACGGCAGAACCTTCTTCATCAAAGCTTCCTACCTCATCCGCCGCAGCTTCTGAGACTTCGGAAGCAGGGGAGAGTACGTCGAGTTATCAGGGAAGCGGGGGCAAGCCGCCCTTCCCGACTTGCGAACACACGGGCGTTGAGCGTAGGACTCGACGCCCGTAAGTTGACAGGTCGGGAAGGGCGGCTTGCCCCGCTTCCATTCCAAAAATTCCGGGGCCGCGCCAGAACTTCCCAAACAGCCTTGCGTATAATATCCTCGGACGGCGCAAAGGACAGACGGCTTCTAAAACGTTCGGTCGTTGACAGTGCTGCCGCCCGCACAGTAGGCGTTAAAAGTGAGCGCCATTCTCATCATCTCGGTCTTCCTGATCGTCGTAGCTTCCATCGCGATTCTCCGCACGAAACGCCAGCCGTCTCGCGACGCCGCCGGATACTTTCACCCCGACGCGCGCCCGCCGCTCCTTTTCGGCGGCGAAGACAAGACAGGCGGAACTGACAGTGATGCCGAAGACGCTTCGGAGGCTTTCCGAAAGGGCCTGCTTTCGCGAGCCGCGCAGTGTGACTTTGAAGTTTTGAAGGACGCTGGCGGCGACGCCGGTTTGTACCGACTCGTTCTCAAACGCCTCGTCGAGAACGCGGTGAGCGCCGAAGAGTTGGGCGCGCTCGCCGACTTCATTACGCGAAACGAGGGCCTGCGCGCGGACGCCGCGCTCGCCGAACTGCTGCTCGAAGACTTCGAGGAGAATCCTTCGCGCGCTTCAGTCCTGCGGCTGCTCCGCGTCGCCGCGCTCTCGGACGACGCGTCCGTCTTCGAGCGCGCCGTGTCTTCAGTCACGCGCGCCCGCAAAGATGGCCGCCTCGACGGCCTGCGCGCGGACGAGCTGCAAGCGCTTTTCGAGGGTGAATACTGGCTGCTCTCTTCGGAGGCGAAGCGCTCCGGGGCGGGCTTCCTGCTCAAACAGAGACTCGCACACGCGCGCCGCGAGCTTTCAGCCGAAGCGCGGCGCGACAACTCCCCAGCCGCCGGAGGTAAAAGTACACAAGCCTCCGCGCAGAAAGAAAGACAATGAACAACACGATGCTTCCCTTATTGATCTACCTCTTCGTCGGTTTCATCGCCCTGCTCGTGCTAGTCGCCATCATCCGGCGCTGGCTCGTCAACGTCGGCGCGCGCGAGATCGCCATCAAGGAGCGCCGCTACGTCGGCGCGAAGATGCCGCCCGGAAGAGTCGTCGCGACCGAGGGCGAGGTCGGCATTCAGGCCGACGTTTTGAAGCCGGGCCTCCACTTCGTCAAGTGGCCGTTTGAGAAAGTCGTCCGCAAAGTCCCGCTCATCGAGATCGGCGCGGACGAACTCGGAATCGTCGAGGCGATTGACGGCGAGCCGATGCCGCCCGGACGCAACTTCGCGCCCGACCGCGCGCAGAACGCGCACAACAACTTTCAAGACCCCATCGCCTTCATCAAGCGCGGCGGCGTCAAGGGCATTCAGCTTCGCACGCTCCCGCCGGGACTCTGGCCGATTCACCCGTACCTCTTCCGCGTCTCGATCTCGAAGGCGACGATGATCCCGCCGGGCAAGGTCGGCGTCGTCACCTCCGCGGACGGCGACCCGCTCGACCCCGGTCGCCTGAACGGCAAGGCCATCGAAGGCCACCGAAACTTTCAGGACGCCGAGCAGTTCATCGCCAGCGGCGGGCAGAAAGGCCCGCAGGTCGAGACGCTCACGCCCGGCACGTACCGCATCCTCACGCAGAGCTTGCCGATTGACGGCGGCGACCCGAAGCCCGGCCTCTTCTTCATCCGCCTCTTCGACGCGACGGTGATTAACGAGAACCAGGTCGGACTCGTCGAAGCTCTCGACGGCGCGCCGCTCGACCCGCGCGACTACGTCGCCACGCAGGTCGAAGGCCACGACAACTTCACCGACGGCAACGAGTTCATCCGCCGCGGCGGACAGCGCGGGCCGCAGAAAGACATCCTTCTGCCCGGCACCTACTACGTCAACCCACTACTCTTCAAGGTCATCCCGGAGAAGGCCGGCGAGGTCAAGCCCGGCGAGGTCGCCGTCATCGTCTCGAACGTCGGCAAAGACCCGACCGAGGACGTGCGCCGACAGATGGCGAACAAGGTTCGCGAGCGGATGGAGCGCGAGGAGAAGGAGCACGTCACGGAGGCCGCCACGCGCCTCGACAAGCTCGACGACGAAGACCGCTCGAAGGCCGAGATCGAGCAGGACTTGATGATGACCGACCCCGCCGACCGCCGGCTCGACGAGGGCGCGCACGAGGCATACGTCGTCCCCGAAGGCTACCGCGGCATTCAGGAGTCGGTCGTCGGCCCCGGTCGCTACTACGTGAACACTCTAGCCGTCACGCCGATCATCATCCCGACGACCAACCAGACGGTCGAGTGGACTTCGGGCGAAACCTCGAACACCTTCAACCCGTTCGAGGTCATCTCCAAAGACGGCTTCACGATGCAGCTCGAAGTGAGAGTCGTCTTCCGCGTCAAGCCGGAGGACGCGCCCTTCATGGTCGCGAAGATCGGCGGGATTGACCGTCTCATACAGAACGTCATGCACCCGCTCATTGACTCCATCTTCCGCAACCAGGCGTCGGAGTCTTCGGCGATGGCGTATCTTCAAAATCGCCACGAGGAGCAGGAGCGCGCCGAGGCCAGAGTCCGCACGCACCTCCTGAAGTACCACGTGGACGTGGTCAACGTTCTCATCTGCCACATTCATCTCCCCGAAGAGTTGATGAAGACGCAGACCGAGAAAATCCTCGCCGAGCAGAAGCAGAACATGTTCAACGCGCAGCGCGAGGCCGAGGAGAAGCGCATCCAGCTTGAGAAGACCAAGTCGCAGGCCGACAACCAGCGCGACCTGATGGCCGCGACCGTCGGCGTCGAAATCTCCTCGCGCCGCGCCGAGCAGCGCAAGGCCGAGGCCGAGGGCGAGGCGCACTACATCCTCGCGACCGGCAAGGCCGAGGCCGAGAAGGTTCGTTTGATGGGCGAGGCGCAGGGCGTCGCCTACAAGGAGCAGGTCAACGCGCTCGGCCCGCAGGGCGTCGCGCTCGTCGAGACCTTGAAGGTCATCGGCGAGAAGGGCGTCCGCATCACCCCCGACATCCTCGCCTCCGGCGGCTCAGGCGACGGCGCGGGCGGCATCGGTACGCTTCTTCTCCTGAGCCTCTTCCGCGACCGTTTGGGCTTGGAGCAGCCGGCGGGAAACGGCGTGAAGACGGTCAAGTAGTCGTTTCTAGCCGGTAAAACAGCAGGTTCGGCCACTCTTCGCGGGTGGCCGAATTTTTTTGAAACCCGCCGTTGACGCCGCCCGTATTCTGAGACACTGTATTAGTGGACTAATACAGTGGATGTGCGGAGGGGCCGTGTTCATAAACATTGACGCGTCGAGCGGGCTGCCGATCTACTTGCAGATTGTCGGCCACATCAAGGCCGCAATCGCGACGAGGCGGCTCGCGCCGGAAGACCCTCTGCCGTCGGTGCGGCAACTCGCGACCGAGCTTCGCGTGAACCCGAACACGGTGGCGCGCGCGTACCTCGACCTCGAAATCGAGGGCGTCATCTACAAGCGGCAGGGACACGGCACGTTCGTCTCCGCGCACGGCGTCGAGATGTCAAAGCGGGAGCGGCGCAGGGCGGTCGTGCGGCATCTCGAAAAGGCGGTCGTCGAAAGCGTTCACCTCGGACTCGGCAAGGACGAGATGCGCGACGCCTTCGACGAGGCGCTCGAAAAGATAATGGCGGCGCGCGGCGTCGTGGCCGAAAGAAAATGAGCGGCAGTAGTCGCGAACGTTATTGATCGCGACAGTGGCGGAGTTCGAGAGCAGTCTATGAATGCTGACGATCTGTTTGCGCCCGAAGGATACGCGGTCGAGACCGAAAACCTCGGTCGCAAGTTCGGCGCGTTCGAGGCCGTGAAGAATGTGGGCTTACGCGTGCCGAAGGGCACGGTCTTCGGCCTGCTCGGCGTCAACGGCGCGGGCAAATCAACTATCATCAAGATGATCGTCGGCCACCTGCGACCGACGAGCGGACGGATTCGCGTCCTCGGTCGCACGCTCGAAGAAGACCTCGTCGAGATTCGCCGCCGGGTCGCCTACGTCTCCGAGAACCGATACCTCTACGAGTGGATGACCGTCGCCGAGAGCATCAAGTTCACGCGCGCCTTCCACGAAAATTGGGACGACGCGAAGGCCGAAAGTCTGCTCAAACGCTTCAGCCTGCCGCCCGACAAGAAGATCAGGCAGCTCTCCCGCGGCAACCGCGCGCGCGTCTGCCTCCTGCTCGCGCTCTCTTACAACCCGGAACTCATCATCCTCGACGAGCCGACTTCGGGACTTGACCCCATCGTCCGCCGCGACTTCATCGAGAACATCGTCGCGGAGATCAGCGACGAGGGGAAGACGGTTCTCTTCTCGTCGCACATCGTCGAAGAGGTCGAGCGCGTCGCAGATTACGTCGGCATCATCAACGAAGGCGAGATGCTTCTCGTGAACTCGCTCGACGAGATCAAGGCTTCGTACAAGCGCGTGCGCTACGCGACGAACGGCAGGCGGCCCGAAGTCGCGGGCGTGCCCGGCGTGCTCGCGGTCGAGAACGGGCGGCACGAGCAGGTCTTGACCGTCCACGGCTTCGGCGACGAGACGTTGCACGCGCTCGCCGAGCGCGGAGTGGCGGGCGCGGAGATTCTGCCCGTCTCGCTCGAAGATATTTTCGTGGACACTGTGCGCGCCGAGCGCGAGCGGAGGGCGAACGCGTGAACAAAGCCATGCTGAAAGCGATGCTCTGGAAGGAGTGGCGCGAGACGCGCTGGAAGTGGCTGGCGTTCGCCGCGGCGTTCCACATCCCGCTCGGCATCGCGTGCCTGGTCTTCACCCTGCGCGAGAGCGCGCGCTTCGACCTCTACGCGCTCTCCGACTCCGTGGCGAAGCAGGGCTTGCAGGTCGCGCTCATCGCGCAGTCAAGTTTTCTGATAACGGCGGGCCTTTTCCTTCTGGCCTTCTTCGCCGTCGGCTCGATAGGCGCGGAGCTGGATAACCGCAGCATGTTCTTCCTCTTCGAGCGGCCCGTCAGGCGCTGGCACGTCCTGCTCTTCAAGTACGTCGTCGGCGCGGTGCAGGCGACGACGTGCGTGGGGCTTTCGATACTTTCGACACTCGCGCTCGTCTATTTCATCATGGCGGCGGCGGCGACGAACGTGACGCTCGCCGGCTCGTGGAGTTCGTTCGTCGGGGTGGTCTCGAACGGCCTGCGCGGCACCGTCTGGACGATGACCATCGGGCTGATGGTCTATTCGGCGACGTTCCTCTTCTCGGTGCTCTTCGAGAAGTGGTGGATTGCGGTCATTGCCGGAGCCGTCTCGCTCGTCGGGATGTTCTACTTCGTCGGCAGCGACATCTTCGACTGGATCATCAGCGCCGCGACGCGCAACCGGAACGGCGACATTGACCTCTCGCTCTACGGTCGGATTGACCCCGTGCCCATCCTCGTCATGCTCGCGGTCTCGACGGGACTTTACTTCGCCGCGCAGTACGTCTTCGCGCGCAAGGAAATGAAATAGGGAGTGATAGGTGATGAGTGATAAGTTGGAGAGAACGCGCACCCTGTTTTCCTCATCACTCATCACTCATCACTCGCTCTAATGGAGGTTCATCGTGGAAAGACTGAAACGCAAACCGTACCTGTTCGGACTCGCGGCGGCTTTGGTCGTCGTCGTCGCGGCGGCTGCTCACTTCGCTCGACCGTCGAAGGCGCAGAGTCCGAGGCTTGAGCGCTACCTGCCCGCCGACACCGTCGGCTTCGTCGAGGTGAACGACCTGCGCTCGCAGGCGCTCAAGGTGATTGACTCCGAGGCGTGGCGCGCGTTCGCGAAGGAGAATCAGGAGGCAAGCTCGCTCTTCATGATGACGGCGAACCACACGGGCGCGCTCGACGCGAGCTACGCGGTCGCGCTGCTCGGCGTCGGCACGAACGCGGAGGGAAAGCGCGAGCCGCAGTTCGCCGTCGTCGCCGAGTTCGACGGCTCGGCTGCCCGCCGCACGTTCGAGAGCCGTGTGCTGCGCCTGGCGCAGAATGCGGACGGCAAGAGCGTCGAGACGAAGACGGAGCAGTACGGCGACGCGACGATCAGTACCGTCACGCCGCAGGGCAAGCACGGCTTCGCATACGCGCAGGCCGGCAACACGCTCTATCTCTCGAACGCGGGTGACGCGGTCAAACGCCTGCTCGACGTTCGCGCGGGCAAGCAGCCGACGCTTGAGACGAACCAGACGTTCGCGCAGGCTCGCGCGAAAGCGCAGTCTGTTGACGGGATGTTCGGCTTCCTCGACGGCGCGGCGCTGACGCGGCTCGTTGACTCGACGCCCGCGAACGCCGACAACAAGGGCGTCGAGGCGTTCAAAGAATTCTTCCACGGCGTCGGCGCGTCGAGCGTCGAGTCGGTCGCGTTCACCTCCACGTTCGAGGACGGACGCGTCGCGGAGCGCGCCTTCTTCGTCGCGCCGAACCGCGACGGCGTGCTCGCCACGGTCGCCGCGAACCAGCCGACGCAAGGCGCGCTGCTCGCGCTCGTCCCTTCGGACTCGGTCGCGGCCTTCGACGCCTCGATTGCCAACGCGCCGCAGACGTTCGAGCAGGTGGTCGCGCTCGCGACGCAACTCTCCGAGCAGTCGGGCAAGAAGAGTCCCGCGGACGCGCTCGCCGAGTTCACGGAGAAGACGGGCGTTGACTTCCGCGGCGAGATTCTGAACTCGCTCGGCACGGAGTTCTGCGCCGCGCAACTGACGGCGGGCGACTCGCCGAGCGGCGTCGTCATCGTCAACCTGAACGACGCGCAGGCGTTCACGCAGGCGCTCGCCAAGATCGCCGCGAGCAAGCACCACACGACGACGGAGCGCGACTACAAGGGCACGACGATTCATCACGTCGAGGGCGAGAACGGACACGCGCTAGAGTACGCAATCGTCGGCGGCAACTTCGTCGCGAGCGGCAAGGGCGCGGCAATCGAGCGCGTGATTGACACGGCGCAGGGCGGCAGTTCGCTCAAGTCGAGCGCGGCGTACACGTCGGCGAGCGCCGCGATGACGGGGCAGCCGCAGTTCGTCTATTACAACTCGAACGCCGACTACCTGAATCACCTCGGACACGCTTTGAAGTCGAGCGACGACACGTTCAAGACCGAAGGGCAGACCGCGAGCCTGAGGCCGAGTTTCGTTTACGGCGTGATGCGCGCCGACGGCTTCTACGTCGAAGGCCACACGCCGCTCGGCGCGTTCCCGCGCCTCCTGTCGGGCGTCGCGTCGAAGCTCGGCGAGAAGAAAGAAGGCGGCGCGGAGTAAGAACAGACCATCAGAACCGCGAGCCGCCGGATTGCGGAATGCGGATTTCGGATTGCGGATTAGGGAAGACGGTTTGTCTTCAACAATCCGCAATCCGAAATCCGCATTCCGCAATCGGCCTTCCTGCCAATCCAACCATCCCGACCGGAATTCTCATCTGAGCAGAAAATTCTTCCGCGCTTGCCATCCTTTTTCGCGCGGGCGTGTCTATGCATTCGGAGCTTGCCGCGGGGACTTCGGATTTGACCAGCGAGAACGAACTGATCAGGCGTGCGCAGGGCGGCGACCTCGAAGCCTTCTGCCTGCTGGCGCGCGGGTACGAGCGGCGGGTCTTCGCGCTCGCGCTCCACTACTGCCGCGGGCGCGAGGACGCCGAAGACCTCTCGCAGGAGGTCTGGCTCAAGGCTTTCAGGTCGCTCGCGGGCTTCCGTCTCGAGTCGAGCTTCTACACGTGGCTGCGCCGGATCATGGTCAACACTTTTCTGAACGACAGGCGGGGCGCGACCGTCGTGCGCGACGGCGAGCGGGAGGGCGTCAGGCTCGACAGCCTCGAAGAACTTTTGGAAGAGCCTTCGATGACGCGTGGCCCCGCGCGCGCCGACGCGGAAGAAGGATTCCACAGGAAGATTCTCTCGGAGCGCGTCATGCGCGCGCTCGGAGAGTTGAGCGAGCAGCAGCGCCTGATCTTCCTTCTCAAACACCGCGAGGGGATGACGAGCCGCGAGATAGCGGAAGAGTTGGGTTGCTCGGTCGGCGCGGTGAAGAAGTCTCTGTTCCGCTCGGTCGAGAAGCTTCGCGCGTCGTTCGGGGTCGGCGCGGATGAAGACGAGCGCGTCCCTTTGGCGGCGGGCGGGAAGAGTTGAGATTTGGTTTTCGCGATGAGACACGATTGCGAGGCGACGGAAGAAAGGTTGGTTGACCTCCTGTTCGGCGAGGTCGAGGACGAGCGTCGCGGCGCGCTGCTCGAAGAGGTCGTGCGCTGCGAGTCGTGCGCGCGGCGTTACCGCCGGATGACGGAGACGCTCCGCGTGTTCGACGAAGCGGCAGAGGCGGTTCTCCCCGGTGAAACTTTCTGGAACGGATACGAAGAAAGGTTGAGGACGCGTATGGCACAAGAGATTCGCACCGACTTCTGGCGGCAGGCCGCGTTCCCGTTCGCGCGCGGCGAGTATCATTTGACGTTCGTCGAAGACGACGGACTCGCGCGCCGCCTCGCGCGGCAGTTGAAGTCCGTGGCCGAGGACGCCGGGTTGACGTGGCCGGAGTTCAAACGCGACCCCGTCGGTTTCACGCGCCGCTCGTTCGGCGCATACGGTCAGGCGGGGCTGACGTTCTTCTCGCAGCGCAACGTCGCGCTCGCCACCTTCTCGTCGTTCCTCTTCATCACGCTTTTGCTCGGCTCGGTCTTCGCGCTCGAACGTCTGCGCGGCAACCAGCTCGCGGGCGCGAACCCTTACGAGAATCTTCAGGTGGTCGGGATGATTAACCCCGACGACCCGATCCCGGAAGAGCAGAAGCAGCCGGAGAAGGGGACAGCCGGGACGGAGACGGGCAAGGGCGGAGGCTCGAAGCCGAAGCAGGACGCGGCGCACGGCGGCGGCGGCGGCGGAAGGGACGAACAGTTACAGGCTTCGACTGGCAAGCTGCCGGCGGCCCAACTCGCGCCGCCGATTTTGACGGCGAACCCGAACCCGCCCGCGGTTGCGAACCCGCATCTGCCGACGCCCGTCACGATCAACGTTGACCCGATGCTCATCAAGCCCGACGCCCGCGACATCGCCTACGGCGACCCGAAGTCAACGGCGACGACGCCTTCATCCGGCTCAGGCCACGGCGGCGGCATGGGTGACGGCAATGGCGGCGGAGTCGGTTCCGGCGACGGCAGCGGCTACGGCCCAGGCCGCGGCGGCAACATCGGCGGCGGCGACTACCACGAAGGCGGCGGCGGTCGCGGCGGCGAAGGCGGCGGCGGCCCGGTTGATTACAACAGAATCTTCACACCGAAAGACGTGACGCAGCGCGCACTCATCACTTCGAAGCCTGAGCCTTCGTTCACCGAAGCGGCGCGCAAGGACAACGTGACGGGGCTTGTGCGTTTGCGCGCGGTGCTGTCGGCGTCGGGCGCTGTGACGGGAATCACCGTGGTCAAAGGACTGTCCGACGGACTCACGGAGAAGGCAATCGAGGCGGCGAAGCAGATCAAGTTTCGCCCCGCGCAGAAGGACGGCCACGCGGTCTCGCAGTACGTGACGCTCGAATACAACTTCAACATCTACTGACGGAGAGGTCAGAGGTCGGAGGTCAGAGGTCAGTAAAAAAATGCCGGGCCGCTCGTGATGAAAACGGGCGGCCCGGCACATTTTACCGAAAGGCTCTTGATGTTTCGCCGCAAGCGGTGAGGATGTTTACAACTGACCTCTAACCTCCGACCTCTGACCTCTGCCTTTCCGCGACGCGGCGGATGCGCGAGACGCCTTCTTCGAGGCGCTCCATCGAGGTCGCGTAGGAGATTCGGATAAAGCCTTCTTCGCCGAAGCCAGCGCCGTCGGTGACGACCGTCTGCGCCTCGCGGAGCAGGAGGTCTGCGAAGTCGGCGGAGGTCTTCACGTCTCCGCCGAGGCAGCCGCGCACGTCTGGGAAGACGTAGAAAGCTCCTTCGGGATTAAGGCAGCGGAAGCCGGGCACGGAGGCGAGCGCCTCGACGAGCCAGTCGCGGCGGCGCGTGTACTCGGCGAGCATCCGCGCGACGCACTCCTGCGACGACGTGAACGCCGCGACCGCCGCCGCCTGCGAGATCGAGCTGGGGTTGCTCGTCGAGTGGCTCTGCACCTTGTTCATCTCGCGCGTCCACTCGGCGGGCGCGACCGAGTAGCCGACTCTCCAGCCCGTCATCGCGTAGGTCTTCGAGAACGAACCCGCGATGCACAGGCGCTCGCGCAACTCCGGCGCGAGCGCCGCCGCCGTGAAGACTTCCGCCGGCGGATAGACGAAGCGCAAATAACATTCGTCCGAGACGACATAAACGCCTCGCTCCGCCGTCACCTCCATGATCTTCTCGAACTCGCGCGGCGCGATGACGCGGCCCGAAGGGTTCGAGGGCGAGTTGATGATGACGAGGCGTGTGCGCGGCGTGATCGCTTCGGCGACCTGCTCGGCGGTCAGGTGAAAGCCGGTCGCTTCGGTGTCAATGAAGACGGGAGTCGCGCCGGCGAAGATGACGATTTCGGGGAACGTGACCCAGTAAGGTCTCGCGATCAGAACCTCGTCGCCGGGGCCGCAGAGCGTGACGACGGCGTTGAAGACGGCCTGCTTGCCGCCGGCGGTCGCCATCACGGTCGAAGGCTCGACGCGCGCGCCGAACTCGCGCTCGTAGTAACCGACGATTGCCTCCTGAAGTTTGCGCGTGCCGCCCGTGGGCGTGTACTTGGTCTGTCCCGCGCGCATCGCTTCCGCGCCGGCCTGCTTGATGTGCTCCGGCGTGTCGAAGTCAGGCTCGCCCGGCCCGAAGTCAACAACGTCAACGCCCTCGGCCTTCATCCGCATCGCGGCCTGCATCGCGGCGAGCGTCGAAGAGGGCTGCATCCGCGCGACGTTGGGCGACGGCCTGAAGTCGGCCTGCGTTTTCGTCTCTGCCATTCGTGTCCCCGGCCTTTTTGGTTTCGTTCGAGCGGAGGCACGATGGTATCCGCATCGAAGGCAAAAGTAAAAAGGCAAAAAGCAAAAGAAGGGGAGACGGCCAATGCGCCTCGCGTCTTCGTTGAGGGTAGCAGCGTCGTTGCTAAAGCAGCGTCGCTGCTGGCGTGAGAGCGCAACGCTCTCAGTCGCGCCTACCGCGTTCCCTCTTTTGCCTTTTGCCTTTTTACTTTTGCCTTACCCGTTGGGCTAGCTCTTCTTCGAGCCGCCGGACTTTCGTGCTCGCGTCTTCGCGGCCTTCTTGCCGGCCTTGACGCGAGTCTCGTGGCTCTGCGAGGCCGCGCCCTTCTTGCCGCCCTTCTTGGAAGAGCTTTTGTTCCCCTTCTTGCCCTTGCCCGAACCGCTCTTCTTGCCGCCGCCCGACTCCTTGTTGACGGTCGCCCAAGCGCGCCGCTCGGCCTCCTTCTTCGACGTGCCGCGCTTCTCGTAGCCCTCCTCGATGTGCTCGGCCTTCCGCTTCTGCTTGTCCGTGTAGCTGCTCTTGTCACCTCTTGGCATTCTTGTCCCTCCAATGTTCGTCGTTGACGCGCACGATCACTCGCCGGGTCGGTGCGCGCTAAGTTTAAGGGAAAGGTGAACGGATTATAGCACCAAAGGCGGCGCGCGTTTTCAACTTTTGTGAAGCTTCAGGCGCATACGCTCTTCGACGGCGGCGGGCACTAGTCCCTCGATGGTGCCGCCGAGCGAGAAGACTTCCTTGACGAGTCGCGAGCTGACGTAAGAGTAGGCTTCCGCGGCCATCATGAAGACGGTCTCGATGCTCGGCTCCTGCCGCCGGTTCATCAAGGCCATCTGAAGCTCGTACTCGTAATCGGAGATGGCGCGGATGCCGCGCACGACCGCGTCGGCCTTCTGCTCGACGGCGTAGCGCATCAGCAAACCCTCGAACGAGTCAACGCGTATCGCGCACCCGTCCGGTTTGACGAGCGGCAAGACCTCTTCCAGAATCTCGCGCCGCTCCTCGACGGTGAAGAGGGCCTTCTTTTCGGAGTTGACGAGGATGGCGATGATGATCTCGTCGAAAAGCTTCGCGCCGCGCTCGATGATGTCGAGGTGGCCGTTCGTCACGGGGTCGAATGAGCCGGGGTAGATGGCGCGTCGCATTTCGGAAGACGAAGAAGATTCAGAGACGGAAGAACCGCCAGCGAACTTAGCACAGCGCGGCGGCGAGGACAATAATTCCAGCGGAAGCAATCCGGGTCAGGTCTTCGCCGGGAGCGCGGGCATTCTTGACAGCGGCGGGCACGGGTGCTTCAATACTCTACAAACGTGGTGAGTTAAGGCGACTTGCGGCCACGTAAAATAAACAGCTAAACAGCTCGGCTTGGTCTCGCAGGGGAGACCGACAAAAGAAGGCTTCGAGAGTCAAGCCCCGCGTTGTTTGGCGCGGGGCTTCTCTTTGCGAAGCCGATGCCGGAAGGAGTAAGGCGGCAAACCCGATGAGTGATTTCCTAAAGACTTTGAGAGAGCGCATCGTCGTCTTCGACGGCGCGATGGGGACGAACCTGCACGCGCAGGGGTTGACGATTGAGGACTATGGCGGGCCGCAGTTCGAGAATTGCAACGAGCACCTGCTGCTGACGCGCCCCGACGCCGTCGAGAAAGTTCACGCGGGCTTCCTCGAAGTCGGCTGTGACGTGATCGAGACCGACTCGTTCAACGGCACTTCAATCGTCCTCAACGAGTTCGGCATCGGCCACATGGCCTACGACCTGAATCTGCGCGCCGCGAAACTCGCGCGCCGCGTCGCGTCCGACTTCTCGACGAAAGACAAACCGCGCTGGGTCGCCGGCTCGATGGGGCCGGGGACGAAGCTCCCGACGCTCGGCCACGTCACGTTCCTCGAAACGCGCGACGCGTACAACGAGCAGGCGCGCGGGCTTTTGGACGGCGGCGTTGACCTGCTCATCGTCGAGACGTGCCAGGACTTGCTTCAGTTGAAGGCGGCGCTCGCGGGCATCTTCCGCGAGTTCAAGCGCCGCGGCGCGCGCGTGCCAGTCATCGCGCAGGTGACGATTGAGCAGCAGGGCACGATGCTGCTCGGCACGGAGATCGCCGCGGCGCTGACAGCCATCGAGCCTTTCCCCGTTGACATCTTCGGCATGAACTGCGCGACGGGGCCGCAGCAGATGACGGAGAACGTCCGCTACCTCTGCCAGAACTCGCGCTTTCCCGTCTCGGTCATCCCAAACGCCGGCATCCCCGACAACGTCGGCGGCCACGCCGTCTTTCGCGAGACGCCGGAATCGCTCGCCGCCGAGCTTCAGCACTTCGCGCGCGACCTCGGCGTCTCAATCGTCGGCGGCTGCTGCGGCACGACGCCAGCACACTTGAAAGCCGTCGTCGAAGCCGTCAAAGACGTGACGCCCGTCCGGCGCGAAGCGCCGCTCGTGCCCGCGTGCTCGTCGCTTTACATCCAGCAGCCTTACCGTCAGGACACTTCGTTCCTCATCGTCGGCGAGCGCGTCAACGCTTCGGGGTCGAAGAAGATGCGCGACCTCCTGAACGCCGAAGACTGGGACGGGCTGGTCTCGCTCGCGCGCGAGCAGGAGCGCGAGGGCGCGCACGTCCTCGACGTGAACGTTGACTTCGTCGGTCGCGACGGCGTGCGCGACATGCACGAACTCGCGTCGCGTCTGGTGACGAACGTCCGCCTGCCGCTCATGCTCGACTCGACCGAGTGGGAGAAGATGGAGGCCGGACTCCAGCACGCGGGCGGCAAGTGCATCCTGAACTCGACGAACTACGAGGACGGCGAGCCGCGCTTCAAGAAGGTGGTTGGACTGGCGCAGGAGTACGGCGCGGGCGTCGTCGTCGGCACGATTGACGAAGACGGCATGGCGCGCACGGCGGAAGGGAAGTTGAAGATCGCCAAGCGCGCCTACGAACAGGCGACGAACGAACTCGGCTTCCCGGCAACGGACATCTTCTTCGACCCGCTCGCGCTGCCAATCTCGACGGGCATCGAAGAGGATCGTCGCAACGCCGCCGAGACGATTGAAGCGCTGCGCCGCATCAAGTCGGAACTGCCCGGCTGCTTCACCATCCTCGGCGTCTCGAACGTCTCGTTCGGCCTGAACGCGGCGTCGCGCGTCGTGCTGAACTCGGTGTTTCTGCACGAGGCGGTCGAAGCCGGACTCGACTCGGCCATCGTCAACGCGAGCAAGATCGTCCCGCTCAACCGCATCGGCGAGCGCGAACTGGAAGTCGCGCGCGACCTCATCTACGACCGCCGACGCTTCGACGGCGACGTTTGCACATACGACCCGCTCGCGGAGTTCACAAAGCTCTTCGAGGGCGTGAAGGCGAAGAAGGAGCAGAAGGTTGACGAGAGCCTGCCCGTCGAAGAGCGCCTGAAGCAACACATCATTGACGGCGAGAAGCAGGGACTCGAAGACAACCTGAAACTCGCGCTCGAAAGTTATCCAGCGCTCGACATCATCAACAACATCCTGCTCGACGGCATGAAGACGGTCGGCGAACTCTTCGGAAGCGGCCAGATGCAGTTGCCTTTCGTCTTGCAGTCGGCGGAGGTGATGAAGTCGGCGGTGCGCTTCCTCGAACCGTTCATGGAGAAGAAGGGCGGCGCGACGGCGAAGGGGACGATGGTGCTCGCCACCGTCAAGGGCGACGTGCACGACATCGGTAAGAACCTCGTTGACATCATCCTGACCAATAACGGCTACCGCGTCGTCAACCTCGGCATCAAGCAGACGGTCGAAAGCATCCTGAGCGCCTACGAAGAGCACAAGGCCGACGCCATCGGCATGAGCGGGCTGCTCGTCAAATCAACGCTCGTGATGAAGGAGAACCTTGAGCTGATGAGCGAGCGCGGCCTGACCGTGCCCGTCGTCCTCGGCGGCGCGGCGCTCACGCGGCGCTACGTCGAAGACGATTTGAAGTCGCTCTACCGCGGCACGCTCTTCTACGCGCGCGACGCCTTCGACGGCCTGCACGTCATGGACGCGCTGATGGGCGGCGCGGAAAGTTCGGAAGAGGCGCAGAACGGCAAGTCAACAAAGACCGCGAAGGCGCAGAACGGTAAGGCGGCGAAGGCCGCCGCGGCGAACGCAGCGGCGAGTGGGGACGCACAAGCCGAAGCAGCGGACGACGCGGAAGAACTCGTCGGCGAAGACGCGAAACTCGGCATCCGCCGTCCCGCACGGGCGCGCGCCGCGCAAGTCTCGACGGGCGACACTTCGGACACGACGCGCTCGGATGTGAACCCGAACGCGCCCATCCCGCGCGCGCCCTTCTACGGCTCGCGCGTCATCAACGACATCCCGCTCGAAGACGTGTTCTCGTTCGTCAACGAGACGGCGCTCTTCAAAGGTCAGTGGCAGTTCAAGCAGGGAAGGCGCACGGCGGAGGAGTACCGCGCGCTCGTCGCCGAGAAGGTGCGCCCAGTTTACGACGAGTTGAAGCGGCGCTCCGAACGAGAAAAGCTCCTGACGCCGCGCGTCGTGTACGGCTACTTCCCGGCGCAGTCCGAAGGCAACGACCTCGTCGTCTATCAAGACGACGAGCGCACCGAGCGCGTGCGCTTCACCTTCCCGCGGCAGACGACCGGGCGGCGCTTGTGCCTCGCCGACTTCTTCGCGTCGAAGGAGTCGGGGCGCATGGACGTGGTCGCGTTCCACCTCGTCACCGTCGGGCGGCGCGCGAGCGAGTACGCGCGGCAGCTCTTCAGCTCGGACAACTACTCCGACTATCTTTACTTCCACGGCCTCTCGGTCGAGTCGGCGGAAGCGCTCGCCGAACTCTGGCACAAGCGCATCCGCGAAGAGCTAGGCATCGCCGGGCGCGACGCGAAGGAGCTTGCAAAACTCTTCCATCAGGGCTATCAAGGCTCGCGCTTCAGCTTCGGCTACCCGGCCTGCCCGAATCTGGAAGACCAGACAAAGCTGTTCGAGTTGCTTGAGCCGTCGCGGATTGACGTTGAGTTGAGCGAAGAGTTTCAGTTGATTCCTGAGCAGTCAACGTCGGCCATCATAGTCCACCACGAAGAGGCGAAATACTTTTCGATAGATTAGCGCAACAGGCATTCTTGCCCATGTCCGAGCGCGGCGCTCGGCTCATACGCCACGTTCAAGCAGGGCAGAGAGGGGGCTTCCATGCCGCTCGTGATCTTCGTCGCCCCGTGGTATTCGGGCTTCGCCTTGCAGGCCATCGAGGCGCTCGTGCGCCTGCCCGACGTTCGGCTCGCCGTCATCAATCAGGACGCGCGCGAGAACCTCGCGCAACCGCTCCGGGAGAAAGTCGCGGCACACTGGCGCGTCGAGAGCGTGTTCGACGGCGGCCAGGTGACGGAGGCCGCGCGCGCACTCTCTCAACACCTCGGCCCCGCGCATCGCCTCATCGCCGTACTCGAACAGCTACAAGTGCCGCTCGCGGAGGCGCGAGAGCGTCTGGGGATAGAAGGGATGAGCGTCGAGGCCGCGCACAATTTTCGCGACAAGGCGCGCATGAAGTCAGTCCTGCGCGCGGCTGGCGTGCCGTGCGCGCGCCACCGTCTCGCGTCGAGCGAGGCCGAGGCTTTCGCGTTCGCCGAAGAGGTCGGCTACCCCGTCGTCGTCAAGCCGCCCGCGGGCGCAGGCTCGCAGTCAACCTTCCGCGCCAACGACGCCGAGACCTTCGGCGAAGCGCTGCGCCTCTCGCTCGCCGGCGCGCACGAGCCTGTGCTGCTCGAAGAGTTCGTCAAGGGCGACGAGCATTCGTTCGAGACCATCTCCGTCAACGGGCGCGCGGTCTGGCACTCGCTCACGCACTACTACCCGACGCCGCTCGAAGTCCTACGCAACCCCTGGATTCAGTGGTGCGTCGTTTTGCCGAGGGAGGTTGACGACGCGAAGTACGACGACATACGCGGCGTCGCCTTCCGCGCGCTCGAAGCCCTGGGGATGGACACGGGGCTGAGCCACATGGAGTGGTTTCGGCGCGCGGACGGGAGCGTCGCCGTCTCCGAGGTCGGCGCGCGTCCGCCCGGCGCGCAGATCACGACGCTCATCTCGCGCGCCAACGACATTGACTTCATGCTCGCGTGGGCGCGCGTGATGGTTTACGGCGAGTTCGAGCCGCCCGCGCGACGCTACGCCGGCGGCGCTGCGTTCCTCCGCGGTCAGGGGCGAGGGCAGGTGAAAGCGGTTCACGGCTTGGAGCAGGCCGAGCGAGAGCTTGGCTCGCTCGTCTGTGACGTGAAACTCCCCGCTCCGGGCCAGGCTCCCGCCAGCAGCTACGAGGGCGAAGGCTACGTCATCCTGCGCCATCAGGAAACGGCGGTCGTCGAACAGGCGCTGCTTCGTCTCGTCTCTTTGGTTCGTGTCGAATTAGGATAGAGGTCAGAGGTCAGAGGTTGGTCGAAAGGCACTCCGCGCCTTGAGCGTTGGACTTGAACACACGACGCCGAGAGGTCTTAATTACTGACCTCTGGCCTCTGAACTGGAGACGCACATGAACGTCTTGATGATCTCGCCGGGCTACCCGGCGGAGATGCAGTATTTCGCGCGGGGGCTGGCGCGCGTCGGGGCGCGCGTCTTCGGCGTGAGCGACCAGCACGAAAGCCAGTTGCCGCGGGTCGCGCGCGAGAGCCTGAGCGCGTTCCTACAGGTAGAGTCGCTTCAGGACGAGGACGCGGTCGTCGCCGCCGTCGGGCGCTGGGTCTCTCCGATAAACGTTGACGCGGTCGAGTGCCTGTGGGAGCCGGGCGTGATTCTGGCCGCGCGTCTGCGCGAGGCACTGGGCGTGCCCGGCATGACGGTCGAGGAGGTTCTGCCCTTCCGCAAAAAAGACCTGATGAAGCAGAAGCTCGAAGCCGCCGGCATACGCACGCCGCGCAGCGCGACCGCGACCGACAAGGACGGCTGCCGCGACGCCGCGCAACGCATAGGCTTCCCCCTCATCATCAAGCCAATCGCGGGCGCAGGCTCGGCGGACACGCACCGCGTCGAAGACGAGCGCGAGCTTGAGGGCGTGCTCACGAAGCTCGGCCACGTCGAAGAGGTGAGCGTCGAAGAGTTCATCGGCGGCGAGGAGTACACGTTCGACACCGTCTGCGCCGGGGGCGAAATCGTCTATCACAGCCTCTCATGGTATCGCCCGCGCCCGCTGATCGCGCGCACGGTGGAATGGATAAGCCCGCAGATCGTCATGCTGCGCGACGTGGACGCCGAAGAGTACGCGGGCGGGTGCGAGATGGGGCGCGCGGTGCTGCGCGCGCTCGGCTTCCGCGCGGGCTTCACACACATGGAATGGTTCAGGAAGGACGACGGCGAGGTGGTCTTCGGCGAGATCGCGGCGCGACCGCCCGGAGCGCGCTCGGTTGACGTGATGAACTACGCCTCGGACGTTGACCTCTTCACGGGCTGGGCCGAGGCCGTCGTCAGCGGGCGCTTCACGCAGGAGTTCGAGCGGCGCTACAACGCGGCGATCATCTACAAGCGCGCGCAGGGCGGCGGGCGCATACGCCACGTCGAGGGACTCGACCGCATCCTTTCGCACTTCGGCGAGCACGTCGCGTGTATTGACCTGCTCGGCGTCGGCGAGCCTCGGCGCAACTGGCGTCAGACGCTCATCGCCGACGGCTACGTCGTCGTGCGGCACCCGAGTCTTCAGAGGACGCTTGAGCTGGCCGACGCCGTCGGCACGGACTTGCAGCTCTACGCCGTCTGAAAAGAAGACTGCCGAACCCATCCGCAACACGCGAAAGTTGATTGCCGTCGCTTGCGCGTCTTCACGCCTGTCTATTAACTTTGGGTCGAGCGCTCATGGACAGTTCGGCGGGGACATCAATCGAAACAAACAAGCGCGGGGTCGCGTCCGGCCTTGAGCCGACGGCGGAAGAGTTGGCCGTGCTCTCTCCGCTTGAGCGCTTCGCGTTCCGGCTCACGCGGCGGATGAACCGCGGCGCTTGGAAGAGGTTCTGGACGCTGTGCCAGCGGACGCTCGGCGCGGGCTGGATTCAGATTTCGACTTACAACCTGCTGCGCGTTTACGGGCTGGAGAACGTCGAGGCGGTCTCGCACGAGCGCCCGCTGCTGCTCGTCGCGAATCACCGCTCGTTCTTCGACATGTACGTCGTCTCGACCGTGCTGTTCAAGCGGACGCGCTGGCGCAAGCAACTCTTCTTCCCCGTGCGCGGTCGCTTCTTCTACGACACCTTCACCGGACTCTTCGTCAACTTCATCATGGGCTGGTGGTCAATGTACCCGCCCTTCTTCGCGGGCGGCGAGAACCCGAAGGTTGACAAGCGCGACTTCGACCGCTTCTCGATGCGGCTGCTCGCGAACCTGTCGAGCGAGGGCGCGGGCAACGTCATCGGCTTTCACCCCGAAGGCACGCGCAACAAGACCGGCGGCCCCTACACTTTCCTCCGACCGCGCCCCGGCGTCGGCAAGCTCATCAAAGACGCGCGCCCGCAGGTCGTCCCCGTCTTCATCGCGGGACTCGGCAACGACCTCCCGCGACAGGTCGCCGGCAACTGGCGCGGCGGCGAGAAGGTTCGCGTCCGCTTCGGCCCCTTGATTGACTTCTCGGAGTTTCAGGACAAGCGCGACTCCGTCCGCACGCACATGGAGATCGCGGAACTCGTCATGTCCAAAATCGCCGAACTCGCCGAACAGGATCGCGCCGAACACGAACACAGAGCCACGAGCAGTAGCGAGCGGGTGTCATCCAAACAAATGATCCAACTCGACCAGGCGGGCACGTCCACCACCCGCGATACCGACATGGCGCGCGGGCAGAAATCTAAAATCTAAAATCAGAAAATGTCCGCGCTGCCTCTCATCATCGTCAACCCCGCTTCCGCAAACGGCGCGACGGGCGAAGCCTGGCCCGCGGCGGCGAGCGAGGTACGGCATCACTTCGGCGCGTTCAGTGTCGCGTTCACGCGTCGCGGCGGCGAGGCCGTCGAGATCGCGGAGCGCGAGGCTCGCGCGGGCCGCCCGTTCATCATCGCGTGCGGCGGCGACGGCACGATCAACGAGGTCGCGAACGGGATACTCCGCGCGGGCGCGTCGGCGGAACTCGGCGTGTTGCCGAGCGGCACGGGCGGCGACTTCCGGCGCACGCTGAACATCCCGACGCGCACGGCGGACGCGGCGCGCGCTCTGCGCGAGGGCGAGACGCGCGCGATGGACGCGGGGCGCGTCTCGTTCGTGAACAGTCGCGGCGAGACGGAAGAGAGATTCTTCGTCAACGTCGCGTCGTTCGGCATAGCGGGCGACGTGATCAAGCGCGTGAAGAGTCGTGCCGGATTGCCCGCGGGCGCGTCGCGTCTGCTCGGCGGCAAGGTGACGTTTGCGGCGGCGGCGTTGCAGGCGACGCTCGCGTTCCAAAACCCGACCGTGCGCGTCTCGCTCGACGGCGGGCGCGAGTCGCGCCTGACGGTCACAAACTTCTGCGTCGCCAACGCGCGCTACTTCGGCGGCGGGATGAAGATCGCGCCCACGGCGAAACTCGACGACGGGCGCTTCGACGTTATCGCCATCGGCGACATGGGCGCGTTGTCGGTTCTGGCGAACTCCTACCGCGTCTATCTCGGCACGCACCTCGGTATGCGCGACGTTCGGCACGCGCGCTCGCGCCGCGTCGAAGCGCGCCCGGTCGGGACGGAAGTCGTGAAGCTTGAGATTGACGGCGAGTTGGTCGGTCGCCTGCCCGCGACGTTTGAAATCCTGCCGGGCGCTCTGCGCGTGCGCTGCCCGAAGTGAAGGCGCAAATGTTTCAGGCGGAGTTGCGGAAGGCTTCGCCGCCGAGGAAGTTTTCGCGGACGTAAGTCACAGTGTCGAGCAGAGTCTCCTGCGGGTCGCGCGGCGCGAAGCCGAGTTCCGTGCGCGCCTTCGACGAGTCGAAGTACCAGAAGTATTCGGCCATCTCGATCTCTGCGGGTTCGACGGGCGGCGCGAGCTTCCACTGGCGGAAGAGTGAGCTAAGGCCGCGCGCGCCGACGACGGCGAGCTTCGACGGCAGCGAGATGAAGGGCGCGGAGACCTTCGTGATGCGCTCAAGCCGCCCGAAGAATTTTTCAAACGTCCAGTTCGACGCGCCTAACAGATACCTTTCGCCGTGAGCGCCGTTCTGCATCGCGGAGTAAAAAGCGCGGGCGGTGTCGCGCGCGTCAACGAAGTTCAGCCCGCCTTTCGGCACGGTCGGAATCTTGCGCGCGAGAAAGTCCAGAACCACCTTCGTCGAACTCAGGCGCTCGTCGCCGGGGCCGAGCAGCAGGCTCGGATTCATGATGACGAGCCGCTGATTCTTCCCCGAAAAGTTTTCGAGCGCGACGCGCTCCTGGTAGAGCTTGCTCGCGTAGTAGGGCCAGCGCGAAATGATGTCGAGCGGCGTGGGCCAGTCTTCGTCAGGCACGACATCGCCGTCTTCGGTCACGGCAATCGTCCCGCTCGACGAGGCCATGACGACTGAGCGGACTCCGACAGCGCGCGCCGCCTCGCACAGCACGCGCGTGCCCTCGACGTGCAGCCGGTACATCTCGTGCGCGCCTTCCTCGGCACGCGACACCTTGCCCGCCAAGTGATAAATCTCGCCGACGCCCTCGACCGCGCGCGCGACCGCTTCGGGCGAAGTGATCGAGCCTTCGACCGCCTCGACGCCGAGTTCTTCGAGCCACGCGGGAGCGTTCGTCGTCAGCACTCGCAGGGGCTTCACGCCTTCGTCAACAAGAAGCCTGACGAGATGTGAGCCGAGAAAGCCCGTCCCGCCAGTGACGAGCGTCGCGGGCTTCTGCCTCCGCACGAGCGCGCCTGACTTCTCAGCGCCCGCACTTTTTTTAGCCCTCGAAGCGGTTTTCGTCGCCGCCTTCTTCGCGGTGCTTTTCTTTGTCGTAGCCATCAAGAGTTCAAGGTTCAAAGTTCAAGGTTCAAAGTTCAGGCCATGTTCTCGACTTTGAACTTTGAACCTTGAACTTTGAACTGCCTTTCAGTCTCCGGTCGTCGCAAGCTCGCCCTCGTCGTGCGCCTCTTCGCCGGTGTCGCCGCCGTTTCGCCGCTCGGCCTTGAAGCGGCGGCGGAGCGCGGTGGCGTCGAAGGCGTGGCGCGTGCCGTCGCGGAGGTTCTCGATCTCGTGGCGGACGAGCGCGGCGACGAGGCGGTAGGCTTCGGCGCGCGGCATCCCCTTCGACAGCTCCTCCAACTCCTCGACGGCGAGGAAGCGTCCGATGCGCGCGCCGACCTCGCGCGATTTCAGGAGCGTCGAGCCTTTGGGGAACGCTTCGTAAGTGCCGCTGACGTGGATTGGAAGAATCCCGGTGCGCGTGTTGATAGCGAGGTAGCCGATGATCGGCTTGAAGTCGGCCAACTCGCCGGTCATCGAGCGCGTGCCTTCGGGGAAGATGAGCGCGTTGTAGCCGCGCTCTAGGAACGAGCGCGCGTGGCGGAGCGACTGCCGCAGAGAGCCGGAGCGCTCGATGGGCACGAGGCTCGTGAAGTTGTCCATGACGGCGCGCTTGTACTTGTTGTCGAAGAAGTAGTCAGCCGCCGCGAGCGCGACCATGTCACGGCCCTGCTCGCCGAGCGCCATCTTGACCAGCCCCATGTCGAGGTGCGACGTGTGGTTCGCGGCGACGATGAAGTTCGTGTGGACGGGCACGTTCGACTGCCCCTCGATCTTCGAGTCGAGGACGCGCTCGTAGAAAACTTTTTGGAGCACGTCAGCCGCGCGGTTGCCGACCTTGCGGACGAGCGTGGGGACGTAAATCTCGCGCTCCTCGACGCGGCGGTCTTCTTCGGCGCGCGCCTCGGCGGCGCGTCGCGCGGCGGAAGCCTCGCGGCGGCGGACGACCGAGTAAAGCTCGCGCACGTCCACGACCTCGTTCAAGGTGTCGGGCGAGACGATTGTGCCGCCGGCCTGCTCGATTGACGTGGCGAGTTCGACGAACATCAGGCTGTCGAAGCCGAGTTCGGAGAGTCGCGAGTCGAGCGAGACCTCCGCGCGCGCGCGGCCAGAGACCGAGGCGACGAGGCCGAGCAGCCAGTCGGCGTCGTGGTGCTGCTCGCGCGGCGCTGTTCGTTCGGTGATGCCTGCGCGCTTGCTGGCTTCGAGCGACTGGATCATCCGCACGACCTCGCGGCGCTTGACCTTGCGCGTCGCCGTGCGCGGCAACTCCTCGTCGGTGAAGTAGAGCGCCTTGACGCGCTTGTAGAAGGGCAAGGTCGAAGAGACTTCGCGGAAGTGATTTTCGATGCGGCGGTGAACCTCTTCGCGTTGCAGGCTTATGTCTGAGTCGTAGTCGGGGACGACGAGACACGCGACCTTCTCGCCGATGCCTTCGGCGAGTCCGACGACGCCGAGTTCCTTGACGAGCGGCGAGTCCTTGTAAAGCTCCTCGATCTCGTCCGGGTAAACGTTCTTGCCGTTCGTGTCAACGATGATCTCTTTCGAGCGACCGACGAGATAAAGATTGCCTTCGTCGTCCAAGCGTCCGAGGTCGCCCGTGTAGAGCCAGCGTCCGGAGATCGCGGCCTGCGTCGCCTGCTCGTTCTTGTAGTAGCCGAGCATGACGTTCGGGCCGCGCGCGATGACTTCGCCGATGCCTGTGGCGTCGGGGTCGAGGATGCGGACTTCGACGCCGGGAAGTGGCTTGCCGACGCTCGACGCGTTCAGAGCGTTCTGCGGGCGCGTCACGGTCAGCACGGGCGAGGCTTCGGTCAGGCCGTAGCCTTCGAGGATTGTGAAGCCGAGGCCGTGCATGTCGCGCTTGACCTTTTCGTTCAGGGCCGAGCCGCCGCTGATGAGATAGCGTATGCGACCTCCGAGTCCGCTGTGAATCGGGCGGAAGACGATCTGGCCGAGGTTGAGCGGCGTCTTGTCGCGGAGCCAACTGTTGAGGCGCATCAGAGCTTCGGCTGCGTCTCCGACCCATTCGCCGTTCTCGCGCAGGCGCGACATGATTCGCCGGTGCAGGAGTTCCCACAGCGCGGGCACGCCGACCATGCCGGTGACGTGGCCGTTCTTGATGGCCCGCGCGAGTTCCTCGCCGTTCAGTTCGGGCAGGTAAGTTATCTGCGTGCCGCGGCTGAAGGGCGTGAGGAAGCCGGTCGAGAACTCGAACGTGTGGTAGAGCGGGAGGACGGAGAGGATGCCGTCGCCCGTGTCCATCTCGAAGACCGAGGCGAGCATCGAGACCATGTTCGTCAGGTTCTTGTGCGAGAGCATGACGCCCTTCGGGACTCCGGTCGTGCCCGAAGTGAAGATGAGCGAGGCGACTGAGTTTGGCGAGATGCGCGGCGGCAAGAGCGCGATGCGTTGATCCTCGGTCGCCTCGTCGGTCAGCTCGAAGATTTCCGCGTAGCGCCACAGGCGCGCTTCGAGTCCCGCCTCGGCGAGCGCTTCCTGAAGGTCTGGGTGATTCTCGTCGGCCTTCTCGCCGAGGATGATTCCGGTCGCGCCGCTCGCGCGCGTGAAGTTGACGAGTTCTTCGGTAGAGCTTTCGGGGTCAACGGGCACGCACGTCGCGCCCGCTTTTAAAACTCCGAAGTAGCTGATGCCCCATTCGGGCGCGTTGTGACTCGCGAGCAGGACGCGGTCGGCGGGCTTTACTCCCTGCGCGGCGAAGAAGGCCGCGGCGCGCGTGGCGAGTTCCTGAATGTCGGCGTAGGTGTATTGCTCCTTCTGCCCGTCGCGCTCGATCCGCATGGCGACGCGCGTCTCGAAGCGCTTGGCCGAGGTCTCGAAGAGTTCGAGCAGGTCGCGGTAGGTGTAAACGCGCTTCGGCTGCGCGCGCATGTCCTCTTCGAGCTTGGGGAAGACCCATTTTTTGAGGCCGGGGAAGTGGACGTTCATCCAGTAGTCGTACCAGTCGAACTGTTCTGGATTCCACTTTAGTAACTGTCGCTCGTCGTCGCGCAACTGCGAGAAGAGCGAGCGGACGTTGTCGGCGCGGAAGATGTATGCGTTGTCCACCATGAAGGGGCGAAACATGTCGAACGCCTCTTTGGTCTCGCGCGTGAACTCTTCGACGCGCGAGACGGCAGACTTCGCGCTGTCAACGATGTCCGTGATTCTTCCGCCGCCCCAGCGCGGTCGCACGCGGTCGAGGAGCGTGGACGCCCGTCGAGCCGCGGCGTTGATCATCGGCGTGGACATCATGTCGAAGCGTTCGGGCGTGACCGGCTTCGACTCCATGCGCGCGACGAACTCGTTGACGAGCTTGAACCCGCCCTCTTTTTCGGCGAAGTGCTTGCGCTTGTAGAGTCCGACCAGCCCGACGATGCGATCCATCGTGTTCGGGTTGCTGTCGCCCGTGGCGGCCTGATAGACGAGTCGCGGCTCGCGCTCGATTGCTTCCGCCGCGACGGCGAGCATCACGGCTGCGACCTGGTCAACGGGCGTGATGTCGAGGATGAGCTTGTCGTTGACGGGAATCTGCTGCTGGCCTTTGAGCGCGATGAAAATGAGCGGCGCGGTCGTCGTGAAGCCCTCGTTCCAGCCGGGGAAGGGAAAGTCCTTCGCCGACTCGACGATTGAAGGGCGGACGATGGCGCGCACCATCTCACCCTCGGCGGCGACGAGCTGTTCGCCGAGGCTCTTCGTGTAGGTGTAGATGTTCGGCCAGCCCCAGAAGGTCGCGCGCTCGATGCCGAGTTCGGTCAGACGCTCGCGCGTCCAAAGCTTCCGCTCGCGCGCGACGGCCAGCCCCATCGCGTCGAGGTCGTCGGGGTCGCGGCCTTCTTCGACGAGACGCTTGCGCGCGCTCTCGCGGAAGCGCGCGGCCTGCAAGGCGTCGCGCGCCTCTTCGCGCACGCGCTCGGCGAGCTTGGCGCAGTCGCGTATCTCCTGCTCGACGTTGAACTCGACGCCGACGAGTTCGTCCTTGCGCGGGAAGTAGCCGAGCACGGGGTCGCTCTCCCACACCGGCCCCGTGCGGTTGCCCGCGACGAAGCAGGTCGAGATGTGGACGAGCGCGGGTCGTCGCATCCTCTTGGCGAAGGCGACGACGTTCTGCGTGCCGACGACGTTCGTGCGGAGCGCGCTCTCAAGCGTCGGGTTGAAGGTGACGTTGCCCGCGCTGTTGACGAGCACGTCAATGTCTTTGGCGACCTGTTCGGCCTCTTCCTCGGTGAAGCCCAGGCGCTCCTCGCCGATGTCGCCGTTGACGACGCGAACCTTGTCGCGGATGAAGTCCTCGAAGGCCGCGCCGTAGCGCTCGCGCACGGGGTCGAAGGGCGGCGCGGTGATAACGTTGTTCCAGAAACGCGTCTCGGACTCTTCCTTCGAGCGCGCGCGCACCGTGACATAGACGCGCCCGACGCCGGGGAAGCGGTCGAGCAGCATCGAGAGCGCGACCTTGCCGACGAACCCGGTCGCGCCGATGATAAAGACGTTCCTGCCGTTATAAATTTCTGTGGGCGATAATCTCATCTTTTACTGAATCGTAACTCACCATCTACTTCAGTCCGGCGAACAGCTTTGAAAGCTCAAGCCTGAATCCCGGCAGAACTTCGCCGCCGTCGAGCGTGTCTTGCTCCGTCAGAACGCGAAACGCGGACGGCGAACTGTAAACGGATGCGGCGCGCCGCTTCGGGTTGAAAACCCAGATCGCACGAGAACCGGCTGCGAAATACATTGCAATCTTCAGGTCTATCTCGCTTTTGGTGTTGCCCGGACTCAGGACCTCAACGGCAAGGTCAGGAGCGAAGGAGAAAAACTTGTCAAAGTTCTCGACGGCGTCTAAACGCTCGCGGCTGACGAAGGCCACATCCGCGCCGAGAACCGAGTCGGGTTCGCGCTCGACGATAAACCCGGTCTCCGCGCCGAACGTCTCGCCCAAGTTGTGCTCCTCTACGAAATTGCCGAGCCTGGTCGTCAGCCGAGCACAAACAATGCCGTGAAGGGGCTTTGTGGGAGACATTGTGATTAGTTCTCCTCTGATAAGTTCCAGCCGACAGTCGTTGCCGTGCTCGTCGCGGTGTGGCATTTCCTCCAACTCGTCGGCGGTAATCAGGCGTGTGGTCGTGCTCATAGCTTCACCTCTGATGCCGACATTCTAACTCATATCGCAGATGGCGATAACGGGCTGGTGGAGCATCGTGATCTGGGCGGAGCGGCCCATGTAGCTGCGGGCCATCGCGATTGCCTCGGTCAGGTTGTCGGCGCGCTCCCAGCCCATCGCGGCGGGGACGTGCGCGTTCTCCGCGCCCGCGGCGATGACGCGCCCGACGTGCGCGCGTCCGTTCTCGCCCCAGTACCACATGTAAAAAGGGTGCGCGCCGTGGTAGGCGTTGCCGCGCCGATACATCTCGATGTAACTGGGGTTGGTTGCGAACTCGCGCTCGTACTTCTCGCGCAGCGTGTAAGAGTCGCGCGTCTCCGGCAGGAGGCGGTTGAAGAACTCGATGTAGCTCGGATGCTGCACGTGGTCGAACTCGTCGTAGCAGGGGTGATGAAGTATCAGCACGCCGCCCTTCTTCAGCAGCGGCTTGCCGCGGTACATGTTGAAGTGGTAGCCGAGCGCCATCACCTGCACGAGCAGCGGGTTCAGCGCCGAATAGACGTTGTACGGCGAGATTTCGGGGATGGGGCAGATGAGGATGTCGCACTGTCCTTCGATGGGGACGATGTACTGCTGCATGGACTTCTCGATGATGCGCTCGTGAACCGGCTCTGTGCGCCCGGCCTCGACGGCGATCATCTCGTAATCCGATGTAAGAGCGTTGTACGCCTTGCGCTTCGCCGCGAGCGGCATCTTCGACATGGTGAAGCGCATGGCCTCGTACTTCATGCGGTCGTAGGCCGAGAACTCGTCCTCGTTCTTGGTCAGGAACGAAAGCTCGCCCTTGAACATCTGGTTGTTGACGGTCGTCTCGATGTGGAAGACGTTGAGGTGCTCGTCAACCAGCTTGCCCATGCGGTTGATCTTGCGTGTGAGTTCCGAGTTCGCGGGGTCCATGTAGCTGTCGGACTCTAGGATGGTCTTCGGCTCGTGGTGCGGGCGCAAAGATTCGTAGTCGCAGAGGCCGACGGCTACCGACTTGTGTCCGCCGTTCATCGGCACGAAGTTGAAGTTGAGGTAGATGAGCAGGTCGCTTTCGGTCGCGCGGCGGTTCAGGCGCAGGACTTCCTTGTGGCGCGTCTCGCCGATTGTCACCATGCCGTCGGGGTCTTCCGCGTCGTGGTTGTAGAGGCGTTCGGGCCAGAACTCCTTGAAGACGCGCGGGCCGACCATGCGCTTGATCTCCCACTCGGTCATGCGGCGGTGGAGCGAGACGGCGATGATGAGGTGCACGTCGTCAACGCCGTTCGCGTGCAGGAGGTCGAGCAGGATTTCGAGCGCCGTCTGCCGGATGTCGGGCGTCCGCATCGGCGGCAGCGGCATCGAGATGTCGTCAATCGCGATTGTGACCTTCATGCCCGGCTCAAGCTGCGCGTAGAGCGGGTCGCAGTCGTGCGGGTGGTTTAAGGCGTAGCGAATCGCGGCCTCGCGGTTCGGCAATCCCTTGATGGGCGCGTTCGGGTAGATGACGCGCGTGCCGACGGGCAGGTCTTCCAGGAGGAAGTCCATGCCCGAAGAGATGATGCGCGGCGCGCTGTCGCGGTCAATATAGACGACCGACTCGTGAACTTTTCTTCTGAGTTGTAGTGCCATCTTATCAAGTGATGAGTGATGAGTGATGAGCGGGTGAGCTTTTAACTCATCACTCATCACTTCAAATTCAGTATCGGCCAATCGTGATGAAGCGCCGTCTGGCGGAGCCTCATGTCGGGGTTAACCGCCGCGGGGTGGCCGACGATTGAGAGCATGGGCAGGTCGCTCATGCTGTCGCTGTAGGCATATGACTCGTTAAGGTTGATGCCCTCGCGCTCGGCGTAGGTGCGAATCCAAGAAGCCTTCGTCGCCGAGGCGAGCACGGGCGGGAGGAGTCGGCCCGTGGCGACGCCGTTGACGAACTCAAGGCGGTTGGCGACGAAGTCGTCAACGCCGAGGTACTCCATCAAAGGCGAGACCGAAAAATCCAGCGCGCCCGTGACGACGACCTGTCGGAGTCCGAGGCTGCGCGACTTCTGGATGAGCGTCTTCGCGCCGGGGAAGACCGCGGGCTTCAGAACGTTCTCGAAAAGCTCCTGCGAGAAGAAGCGCAGGCGGTCTTCCGACTCTCCCTTGTAGCGGCGGAAGAAGATGTCGTTGAAGGCCATGCGGCTGTAAGAGTCGGCGGCGGCGAAGAGCGGGATGCTGACGAGCGTGGTCGCGCTCTTGCGAAGAGAGCGCAGCACGCCCTGCTGGTTGCGCGCGTAGTAGCCGAGCGTGTGCACGAGGTTCGTGCTCACGAGCGTGCCTTCGAGGTCGTAGAATGCGGCGGCTGCCAAACAAGTCCTCCGGGCTTTTCAGTCGCGGGATGATAAGCGGCGCTCAACTGCTTTCGTGCTGCTTTGAATACAGGGCGAAAAGTTTACCTTATTTCGCCGCGATTTTGTAACCGCCGTGGGTTTTTCAAGCACTTGCAGGCGGTCACCCGATTGTTTTCGCGCCGCACGCTGTGCTATTTTTCAGCCAATTCAAAGTTTAGGGAATTTTTCAACAGCGACCGCGTTCATGCCCCGTCAAAAGACGAAGCGTGAGGTGGCGCGAAAACGAGATGAGTTCTGAAGCGCCTACGGCTCAGGCCGAAAAGGGGTCGCGCCTCCGAGTGCTCGCCAAGGAGTTGCGCGAACTCGAAGAGAGACTGCGCGCGGGCGGCGGCCCCGAAAAAATCCAGAGGCAGCACGAGCAGGGCAAGCTGACCGCGCGCGAGCGCGTCGAACGGCTGCTCGACCGCGACTCCTACTCGCGCGAGATCGGCCTGCTCGTCGCATACGACCAGTACAAGGGCGGCGCGCCAGCGGCGGGAGTTGTGACGACCGTCGGTCGTGTCGGCGGTCGCGAGGTCGTCGTTGTCGCGAACGACGCGACCGTGAAGGCCGGCTCGTGGTGGCCTGAGACGATCAAGAAAATCCTGCGCGCGCAGGAGATCGCGATGCGCTCGCGCGTGCCGATCATCTATCTGGTTGACTCGGCGGGCGTGAATTTGCCGTATCAGGGCGGAGTCTTTCCCGGTCAGTACGGCGCGGCGCGGATTTTTTATTACAACTCGATCATGCGCCGCTACCTGCGCGTGCCGCAGGTGTCGGCGGTGATGGGGCCGTGCGTCGCGGGCGGCGCGTACCTGCCCGCGCTCTCCGACATCATCATCATGGTCGAGAAGACCTCGTTCATGGGCTTGGGCGGCGCGAACCTCGTCAAAGGCGCGACGGGGCAGACGATTGACAACGAGACGCTGGGCGGCGCACGAACGCACACAGAGATTTCGGGCGTCGCGCACTACCGCGTGGCCGACGACCCTGCGTGCATCGAGAAGATTCGCGAAATCGTCTCGGAGCTTCCGCCCGCCGAGAAAGCTTCCGCTTCAATCGTCGAAAGCAAAAACTCGGCGCGGCGTCTCGAAGACCTCTACGAACTCATCCCCGAAGACCACAAGCACCCGTATGACGCGCGCGAACTCCTCGCCTGCATCCTCGATGAAGGACGGCTCGAAGAGTTTCAGGCCGACTACGCGCGCGAGATGATCACGGGACACGCGCGCGTGCGCGGGATTCAGGTCGGCGTCATCGCCAACAGCCGCGGCCTCGTGCGCGAGAAGGGGAAGCCGCCGAAGTTCGGAGGCATCATCTACACCGAGTCGGCGGAGAAGGTCGCCTACTTCATCGAGACCTGCAACCGCCAGCGCACGCCGCTGCTTTTCATACAGGACGTTTCCGGCTTCATGGTCGGAGCGGAGGCCGAGCATTCCGGCATCATCCGCGCGGGCGCGCGCTTCGTCGAGGCGATGGCGACCGCGACCGTGCCCAAAATCGTCCTGACCGTCAACCACGCTTCGGGCGCGGGCTACTACGCGATGGCCGGGCAGGGGTTCGACCCGGATTTTATTTTCAGTTGGCCCACGGGGCGCATGGGCGTGATGGAGGGCGACTCGGCGGTGCAGGCGATTTACGGGACGCAACTCGACAAGCTGAAGCGCGCGGGGGCCGAGCCGGACGAGAAGTTGAAGGCCGAGATGGAGCGCGTGCGCGAGGATTACGAGCAGCAGTTGGACGCGCGATACGCCGCGGCGCGCGGCTACGTTGACGCCGTCATCGCGCCCGAAGAGACGCGCGACGCGCTCGAACTCGCGCTCGCCGTGAGCCTGAATTACGCCGGGCCGCACCTCGGCCAGTTCGTGCTGCCCGCGACGCTCGCCTGAAATTTCCGGGCCGGCGTGTAAAAAAAATCGTGCAACAAACCCTTTGTTGTGCGACACTATGCCGCAACCCTGCGAGCCAGTTCGAGACGTTCCCCTACCGCCGACCGACAGGCGCTTCCACACGCGCCGAACGCGCGGCGGAGAACCGGCAGGTCGTCACAAAACTTTTCTGACGCGCGTTCGGAAAGAGTTGGCGCGCGCAGATGTCAACCGTAGGAGGATAATCATCCGTGAGCAAGAAAAGCAGCGCAAGATTCCTTGTCGTCCTTCTCAGTGTAGCCTTGGCAACCGCCGCGCTCGTCTTCGCAGACCTCTGCGTGTTCGCACAGGACACCAGCGGCGGCACGACGCAGAACGCTAACGCGGCGAAGCCCAAGACGAGCCATCGCAGACGCCGCAGCACACGCCGCAGACACCGAGGCGCGGCAGCCGCTTCCTCGGCTGCCGCGGCCACGCCGGCCAACACCGGCGGCGAGCAGACTGACCTGTCCGGCACCTACACCGGCACGATCAACTGCATGAGCATGACGGGCGACGCGACGCTCACCATCAACGGCAACCAGTTCACGCTGAGCGGCGCTTCGAGCGGTTCGGGCCGCATCACGGCTGAGACGACGCGCGGCTACACGGGCGCGACGCTCCGCTTCGACGCTGCCGGCGGCGGCACGCCGACCAGCGTCTCGGTTCGCGCCAAGAAGAGCGGCGACCGCCTGTGGCTGACGCCCGTCCCCGGCGAGATGAATAAGTGCTCGTTCACGCCGAGCGGCGGCGGCACACGCGGCATGCGCCACACGCGTCGAGGCCGGCGCGGCGCGGCGGCAACGCCCGCAGCGACCGACACGACCACGACGACCGGCGACACGTCGGCGACTCCGGCGACGGGCGACACGACGACGCCCGCGACGACCACGCCGCGCCGCCATCGCGCGCCGCGCCGCAGCCGTCGCGGCACCAGCACGAACGCCAACAGCAACGCGGGCGGAGGAAACACCAACTCGACCCCGCCGCAGTTCTAATCGCGGGCGTCGGAGTTTGAATGAATCAAGGACGCGCGTGCGGCGCACACAGCGCCGCGCGGGAGTCGTGCTGTACGGAGAGGGCGGCGCGAGCCTTTCGAGGACTCGCGCCGCTTTATCTTTAGCTCAAAGTTCAAAGTTCAAGGTTCAACATTGAGAGCCTGCATTCAAACTTTGAACCTTGGACTTTGAACTCACTTCTCCCCGCTCGCCCGGCGGCACGCAATTGATTTAAACTGCGGTCGAATCATTCACGCGAAATTATGAGCCAACGAAAAGAGACCGTTCGCATCGCCTGCGGCCAGGGCTTCTGGGGCGACCTGCTCGACGCGCCCGTGCGCCAGGTGAATGAGGGCCAGATTGACTACCTGATGCTCGACTATCTGGCCGAGGTCACGATGTCAATCATGCAGAAGCAGCGCGCGCGCGACGCTTCGGCTGGCTACGCGCGCGACTTCGTCCCGCTCATGCGCGAGATTCTGCCCCGCTGCGTCGAGCGGGACATCCGCGTCACAGCCAACGCGGGCGGCGTCAACCCGCGTGGCTGCGCCGAGGCCGTGCGTGCGGTCGCGCGCGAACTCGGTCTCTGCGGTCAACTCAAAATCGGCATCGTCACGGGCGATGACATCATGTCCCGGCTCGACGAGTTGATCGAGCGCGGCGTCGAACTCCGAAACATGGACACGGGCGAGCCGCTCTCGACGGTGCGCGACCGCGTGCAGAGCGCGAACGCGTACCTCGGCGCGTGGCCGATTGTCGAAGCTTTGAGTCGCGGCGTGCGTGTCGTCATCACGGGCCGCTCGACCGACACGGGGCTGACGCTCGCGCCGCTGATTCACGAATTCGGCTGGGGCGAGACCGACTGGGACAGGCTCGCCGCCGGGACGGTCGCGGGGCACATCATCGAGTGCGGAGCGCAATGCACAGGCGGCAATTGCCAGTACGAGTGGCAGACGATTCCAGACCTCGCGAACGTCGGCTTCCCCATCGTCGAGGCTAAGCCTGACGGCACGTTCGTCGTCACCAAGCACGAGGGCACGGGCGGGCGCGTCAACGTCCCTTCGGTCAAGGAACAACTCGTTTACGAGATGGGCGACCCGCACGAGTACATCACGCCCGACTGCGTCGCCGACTTCACGACGATTCATCTCGAAGACGCGGGGCGCGACCGCGTGCGAGTCTTCGGCGTGAAGGGAAGACCGGCGACCGACTTTTTGAAAGTCTCGATCAGCTACTCCGCGGGCTTCAAGGCCGTCGGCACGCTCGTCTATGCGTGGCCCGATGCATACGCGAAGGCGCGCGCGGCAGACCGGATTCTTCGCGCGCGGCTCGAACGACTCGGACTGAAGTTCGATCAGATTCTGACGGAGTTCGTCGGCGCGAACGCGACGCACGGCCCGCTCGCGGGCGAACCCGGCCCCGAAGCGCCCGAAGTCCAACTCCGCGTCGGCGTCCGCGGCGGGGATAGAAAATCAATCGAGCGCTTCACGAAAGAGATCGCGCCGCTCATCCTCACCGGCCCGCCCGCCGTGACCGGCTTCGCGGGCGGTCGTCCCAAGGTCGAGGAGGTCGTCGCCTACTGGCCCGCGCTCATTCCGAAAACGGAAATCGAGCCGCGGGTTGAAGTGACCGAGGTCTGAGTTGACGCGATTGTTTCTGAGCGGAGGCGGCCCGAAGCTTGAGCAGCGAGACAAGCAGCGAAGATGTTGACGAAATGGACGACGCCGTGTCGTCGCTCGCGTGGAAGCGCGAAAGCTCGGAGCAGGTCGCGGACTGCCGCGTCTTCAAGGTCAGGCGCGACGTGAGCGCAGACCCGCGCGCCGGTCGCTCGCACGACTTCTACGTCATCGAAGCTCCCGATTGGATTAACGTGATTCCGTTGACGGCGGGCGGCGAGGTCGTGCTGATTGAACAATATCGGCACGGCACCGAAGAGGTCTCGCTCGAAATTCCGGGCGGCATGGTTGACGCGGGCGAGTCTCCGAGGGAGGCGGCGGCGCGCGAGCTTTTAGAGGAGACGGGATACGAGTCTTCCGAAATCATCTTCCTCGGAAAGACGCGCCCGAACCCCGCGATTCAGAACAACTGGATTCACACCTTCCTCGCGCGAGGCGTCGAAAGAAAGGGCGAGCCGCGGAACGACGGGACGGAACACACGGTCGTGCGGCGCGCGCCGCTCGAACGAATCCCCGCGCTCATCAGCGAAGGGAAGATAACGCACTCGCTCGTCGTGGTAGGATTCCACTGGCTCGGACTTTACGGGAAGCAAAAGGGATGAGAGTCAAGCTGCTCAAACTCGCGCACGCGCGCTCCGGCGACAAGGGCGACACGGCGAACGTCGGACTCATCGCCCTCCGCGAAGAGTTCTACCCCGTGCTCGTCCGCGAGGTCACGGCGGCGCGCGTCAAGGAACACTTCCGCGGCATTTGCATGGGCGAGGTCGAGCGCTTCGAGCTGCCGAACCTCGGCGCGCTCAACTTCCTCCTGCACGAATCCCTCGGCGGCGGCGGCACGCTCTCGCTGATGACCGACGCGCAGGGCAAGACCTTCTCGACCGCGCTGCTTCGGATGGAGATCGAAGTGCCGGACGGCGAGGCGCGGGAACCCGGTGTCGAAAGTTGACGGGAATGAGCGACGCGCTTTCGAGTCTCGAATCGTCCGTGCGCCACGGCTACGCGCAGGTCGGCGACGTGCGGCTTCACTACGCCGAATGTGGAAGCGGCGAGCGGCTCGTCGTTCTGCTGCACGGCTTCCCCGAATGCTGGTACTCGTGGCGGCATCAACTCGCGGCTCTAGGCGCGCGCTTCCGCGTCGTCGCGCCGGACATGCGCGGCTACAACCTGAGCGACAAGCCTTCGGACGTTTCGGACTACCGCGTCAGCCGACTCGTTGACGACGTGACGGGACTCATCCGTCACCTCGGCGCGCGCGAGGCCGCGGTCGTCGGGCACGACTGGGGCGCTGCGGTCGCGTGGGCGGTCGCGCAGCACTACCCCGACTACGTTTGGAAACTCGCCGCGCTGCAAGTGCCGCCGCCCGCCGTGTGGGCGAAGAACCTCAGCCTGCGACAGCTCCTGCGAAGCTGGTACATGTTCTTCTTCCAACTCCCCTCGATACCCGAATGGTGGATCAGCCGCGACGACTTCGCCGGACTCGGACGGATGTTCAGAAGCACGTCGCGCCCCGGCACGTTCTCGGACGAAGACATCGCGATTCTCAAATCCGCGATGCGCGAGCCGGGCGCTTTGACGGCGAGCATCAACTACTACCGCGCGAACCTCGGAGCGTTCCTCAAAGGCGGGTTCAGGCGCGACGCGTTCACGAAGCACGAGCGCATACGCGTGCCGACGCTCTTCATCTACGGCGAGCGCGACTTCGCCATCATCCCCGAAACGGTGCAGGGCGTCGCGGACTACGTCGAAGCGCCCTACCGCGAAGTCCGGCTCGGCAGGAGCAATCACTGGGTTCAGCAGGAGTTTACTTCGGAAGTTAACGCCGCGCTTTTGAGTTTTCTGGAAGAATGATCTTCGGAGGTCGGAGGTCAGTTGAAAACTTTACTGGCCGTAAGCACACGGTCTTGACGTGGAGATTATTACTGACCTCCGACCTCCGACCTCTGACCTCTGCTTTTAGCCCCGCGTTATGGAAAACGATTCTCTCATCTACGCGGTCGAGGGTTCGGTCGCGCTCGTCACGCTCGACCGTCCTGAAAAGCGAAACGCTCTCGACGACGCGCTCGTCTCCGGCTTGAAAGAGGCGCTGCGCGACGCGGACTCGCGCGATGAGGTGCGCGCAATTCTTTTGACGGGCGCGGGCGCGGACTTCTGCTCCGGCGCAGACCTCTCGGCGTTGAAAAAGATTTCGGAGGGCGGCGTCGCGGAGAACCTTGAGGACGCGCGCTCTTTGATGGAACTCTACTCGTTGATACGAAGAGTGCGCGTGCCCGTGGTCGCCGCGGTGCGCGGGCGCGCGCTCGCTGGCGGGTGCGGGCTGGCGACGGCGTGCGACATCGTGCTCGCGGCGGCGTCGGCGCGCTTCGGCTACCCGGAAGTCAAAATAGGTTTCGTGCCCGCGATGGTCATGGCTATCTTGCGGCGCAACGTCTCGGAGAAGCGCGCCTTTGAACTCATCACGCGCGGCGCGGAGATTTCGGCGGCGGAGGCCGAGCGCGCCGGCCTCGTCAATCAGGTCTTCGAGGACGCGGAGTTCGAGTCGAAGGTCGAGGCTTACGTCGCGGGCTTCGAGCGCGTGAGCCGGTCGGCGGTCGTCCTCACGAAACGTCTGCTCTACCAGATGGACGGCATGACTTTCGACGCCGCGCTCCAGACCGGCGCGGACGTGAACACCGTCGCGCGCATGACCGAAGACTGCCGCGCGGGCGTCGCGCGCTTCCTCTCGAAGACGAAATGAAGGCGATGCCCATTCTCATGTTCAAGGATTACTGAATCAGTCGGCGTGCGGCGAAGCCAAAATTGACGCGTGAGACTTTGGACGATTCATCCGAGGCATCTCGACACGAAGGGCCTGCTCGCCGCCTGGCGTGAGGGGCTTCTCGCGCAGAAGGTCTTGAGGGGCGAGACGCGCGGCTACAGAAATCACCCGCAGCTAGTGAGGTTCAAAGCTTCGCCCGATCCGCTCGGCGCGATTGCGGAATACCTGCGCGGCCTGCACGCGGAGGCCGTCCGCCGCGGCTACAAGTTCGGCGGCGAGAAGATCGCCGCGTCACGTTTCGACGGGAAGATAAACTGCACGCGCGGTCAGGTCGCTTACGAGTGGGAGCACCTGAAGCGGAAGCTGAAGGCGAGGGACGCGGGGAAGTACGTCGAAGCGGAAGGCTCGGAGTGGCCCGACACGCACCCGCTTTTCAAGGTGGTCGAAGGCGGCGTCGAAGAATGGGAAGTCGGCGCGGACGCGCCCGGCGACTCTTAAAAGCACTCGCCCCGATTTCAATCAGACATTCAATCGCACTTCCCGTCCGCCTCCGTTTAAGCGGCACGCTCGTTCGCCGCCGAACACGGTCATCGGTCTCGGAATCAGTGGCGCGCGGCGATTTCGAGCGCGCAGGCGAGCGGGTCTTCGTGCAGTCGGCTGACGAGTCCGAACTCAAGCGCCTCGTCCGCGTTGACTCGACGCGCCGTCGCGAACATCTCAAGCGCGCGCGCCGAGCCGATGAGTCGCGGGAGTCTCTGCGTGCCGCCCCAGCCGGTGATGATGCCGAGGCACGCGCCGGGATGCGCGAAGACCGCGCGCGGCGACGCGACGCGGACGCGGCAGGCGAGCGCGAGGTCGAGTCCGCCGCCCATGCAGAAGCCGTTGATCGCCGCGATTGTTAGCTGCCGCGCGTCGGCGATGCGCGCGAAGAGGCTTTGACCTCTTTCGGCGAACGCGCGTGCTGCCTCGGGCGTGAGCGCGACGAGTTCGCGTATGTCCGCGCCGGAGGCGAAGGCGTCGCCCGTGCCGGTGAAGACGACTGACTTGATCTGTGCGTCACGCGAGAGACGGTCGAAGGCTTCTTCGAGTTCGTTGAGCGTCGAGGCGGAGAGCGAGTTGCGTTGTTCGGGCCGGTTGATGCGGACGATGACGTGCGCGCCGCGCCGCTCGGTGACGACGTGAGTAGTTTGTGCGTCGCCGCGGGAGACGGAGTTCATGTGCGTGATTCTGACGCGGCGTCGCTCAGGCGCGCTGGCCGACGTTCTCGCGCAGGAACTTGACTATGTCTTCGGTCGAAGTGCCGGGCAGGAAGACCGCCGAGACGCCCTGCGCCTTCAACTGCGCGATGTCCTCCTGCGGGATGATGCCGCCGACGATGACGAGGCAGTCGTCCATCCCGCGCTCACGCAGCAACTCGACGATGCGAGGGCAGAGAGTGTTGTGCGCGCCGCTCAGGATGGAGACGCCGACCGCATCCACGTCCTCCTGCAACGCCGCCGCCGCGATCATCTCCGGCGTCTGCCGCAGGCCCGTGTAAATAACTTCCATCCCCGCGTCGCGCAGCGCGCGCGCGATCACCTTCGCCCCGCGGTCGTGGCCGTCGAGGCCGGGTTTTGCGACGAGGACGCGAATCTTTCGTTCACTCATAATCGAAATTTGTATGAATCAGATTGTCCAATCTTCTGCGTGCAGACCATGAATTTGATTAAAGTCCGCAAGATTCCTGGTTAACAATGTGGCGTCGCGCGCTATAGCTATGGCCGCGATTTTTAAGTCCATCGTACCGATGAGCAGACGCTGCCCTTGAAGGTTTCTAAACGCTTCGGCTGCTTTCTCGTCGTACTCGACTACGGGGATGGTGCAGAAGGTTTCCAAGTGTTTATGGAGTAGCTGATAAGCCTTCAGCACAGCCTCAGGAGAGCGGGCCTTTGCGAGGTACGCGAACCAGCCCCGCGTCTGTTCTTCATAGGTAATGATGGTGACTGCCGTCTCATCCGGCTCAGTGTTCTCAAGTCGCGATAGCAGTCGGCGCGACTCTTCACCGCCTCTCTCTAGGACGGTGAGGTGATCCGTGTCGAGCAGGTACATTTTAGCCTTCGGGTGGTTCCGCGGGTTGATAGCGCTGCGATAAACGATGTTCGCGCCCCAGCCTCACAGCCTCATCGAACTCTGAGTCTCCGGCGAAAGAACCATGAACTCGATCCCACCAAACAACTCCTGCCGAGACCTCTCGTGCCAGGCTGTCCTTCAGGCGAGCCACTTCATGTTCTAAAACAGAAACGCGCTCTTCCAATTGATTCGTAGCCATTGTCTCACCTCAAAACGCCGGCTCTTCGTAGAGGCCGTAAACGTCGCGCAACGCGTCGCAGATTTCGCCGAGCGTGGCGTAGGCGCGGACGGCCTCGATGGTCGCGGGGATCGTGTTGTCGCCGTCGCGCGCTGACCTCTTGAGTTTTTCGAGCGCGTTCGCGACCGCACCTTTGTCGCGGTTCGACTTCGCCCGTTGCAGCCGCTCGACCTGATGGTCGCGGACGTTCTCGTTGATGACGAGGATCGGGACTTCGGCAGACTCCTCGTCCATCGCGTACTTGTTGACGCCGACGATTGTCTGCTCGCCGCGCTCGACGGCCTTCTGGTACTGGTAGGCCGACTCCTGAATCTCGCGCTGCGGGAATCCCTTCTCGACCGCCTCGACCATGCCGCCGAGCGAATCAATCTTGTCGAAGTACGAGAGCGCGCCGTCCTCCATCTTCTTCGTCAGGCTCTCGACGAAGTAGGAGCCGCCGAGCGGGTCAACCGTGTTCGCGACGCCCGTCTCCTCGGCGATGATCTGCTGCGTGCGGAGCGCGATGAGCGCGGCTCGGTCGGTCGGCAGAGCGAGCGCCTCGTCGTAGGCGTCGGTGTGGAGCGACTGCGTGCCGCCGAGTACACCCGCGAGCGCCTGGATGGCGACGCGGACGATGTTGTTCAAGGGCTGCTGCACGGTGAGCGAGACGCCCGCGGTCTGCGTGTGGAAGCGCAGTTGGAGCGTGCGCTCGTTCTTCGCGTTGAAGCGCTCGCGCATGACGCGCGCCCAGATGCGGCGCGCGGCGCGGTACTTGGCTATCTCCTCGAAAAAGTCGTTGTGCGCGTTGAAGAAGAAGGAGAGGCGCGGGACGAACTCGTCAACGTCTAATCCGGCGTCCACGCCCCACTGTACGTACTCGATGCCGTCGCGCAGCGTGAAGGCCAACTCCTGAAGCGCCGTCGCGCCGGCCTCGCGGATGTGGTAGCCGCTCACCGAGATCGGGTTGTACTTCGGGACGTGGCGCGTGCAGAACTCGAAGGTGTCAACGACGAGTTTCATCGCCGGGCGGATCGGGTAAATCCACTCCTTCTGTGCGATGTATTCCTTGAGGATGTCGTTCTGGAGCGTGCCGGAGATTTTTCGGAAGTCCGCGCCCTGCTGCTCCGCGACGACGAGGTACATCGCGAGCAGGACGGAGGCGGGCGCATTGATCGTCTGCGAGACCGTGACCTGTTCAAGCGGGATGCCGTCGAAGAGGACTTCCATGTCGGCTAAGCTTGAGACGGCGACGCCGCACTTGCCGACCTCGCCCTCGGAGAGCGGCGAGTCGGCGTCGTAGCCCATCAGCGTCGGCAAATCGTAGGCGACCGAGAGTCCGGTCTGCCCGTGTTCGAGCAGATACTTGAAACGCGCGTTCGTCTCTTCGGGCGTGCCGAAGCCCGCGAACTGTCGCATCGTCCAGAGCTTGCCGCGGTAGCCCGTGGGGTGTATGCCGCGCGTATAAGGAAACTCGCCGGGGTAAGCCGTGTCGCGTTCATAGTCAACGTCGGCGGCGTCGGCGGGCGTGTAGAGACGTTTGACCTCGTCGAGCGAGACGGTCTCGAAGCTCGCTTTACGTTCGGGCCGCTTCCTGATCACAGGCTCAAGCGTCTCGCGCTCCCAGCGCTCGACCGAGGCTTCGGCGGGCGATGTGATCTCTTTCGTATCGGGCATGAACCTCGTGTCTCCGTCCTCAAACGTGCTGCAAAACGTTTGAGTGAAAAAGTCGCTTTGTCGCGGAAAATAACCGAAAAACGATATTAGTTGACGCTCGCGAAGGGTGTCAACCGACTTCCCGGCGCGCGTCTTCGCGCAAAAAGGCGGCGCGGCTGTTCGCTTGTGCGGCAGCCGCGCCGTGCAGGTTGGAGACCGGCGGTAGTAAAAGGAGCGGATCAGCTTCGGCGGGCGTCAGGTAACTCATGATTGCGTTGACGCGCCGAAGAAAGTAGCGTGCTATTCGAGAGGCACGACCACCTCGTTCGCGTGAACCATGTTGAGGTTCACGCGCGCGGCGGCCTCAATCGTGCGCTTGTCGCTGTGCAGACGCTCGACCTGCCGGCGCAGCGCGTCGTTCGTCTCGCGAATCTTCTCGACATCCGTGCTCATCTGATTGTACTTCGACTCGGCGGCACCCATCGCGGCGTGCGTGCGCATCGTCACGGTCACGCAGACGGCGAAAGTCGCGAGCATGATCATGCTGAAGACTACCCACGAAGGGACGAACGCGCCCCGCCGACGGACGGCTGCGCGCGAGCCGACCGCCGCGGCTCCGATCTCCAGCGCGGGGGAGGGAAGCGAAAAGGCGCGCGCGGCGGGGCGTTGCGCGTCGAGTCGTGCGTCTGTCCAAGTGGGATTTGCGGACATTTAGATTGTCACCTCCGGGTCTTCGTCCGGCGTCTTTGTCGGACGCCCTTCTTGTTTAATGTCAGTCGAGCAGAGCTAGAAGCCGCTCAAGAATTCTTGTACCTAGAGTTTGAGTGGTCGGTACTCCAAGTAAAAAGGGGGTGGGTAACAACCTGTTTGCCCGTCGCAAACATTAAGCGACAAGGTTTCGGGAATTTAGCACGCGGGTGGTGTTCTGTAAAGATATTCGTTTTCAACGGTTTATACGGCTAAACTCAACATTTACTTGAAGTAAGCGCATTTCGGTGATCGCTTTGGCGAACAGCGGGCGAACGGAAATCCGCGGTAAGGGCATTACCGTAAGAGGCTCTTTCTTAGCAGCAAGATAGAAGGCGCATCGGTCGAACACAATTGTGGAAAAGGAATGACCCTTCGACCGTCCGGTACGCTGTTCCAAAAAATCGGGCGGGCTGTTAAAGAAAAATCAAAAAAGTTGACACCGGAGTCGGCAATTCCATAGACTGAAAATGAGCTTGGTCGTTGACGCAGGCTTTTGCATTTATCCGTTTCGGCGCAATTCTCCTCAGTTCGCTTTCGCCGTTTTTGCCCTGACCTCCTCCTGGACGCAGAGTCGAAGCGTCATTCATTCCGAAGCTTCAGATACAGCAAGGGGTTCTCGATGTCAGGCACGCTTCCGCAGTCGCACAACGGGTCGGGTGCGAACGATACGTCTAAGTCTTTCCAATTGCCGTTGGCCTCGATGGTGCGGGCGCTTTGCAGGGCCGCGGACACAGGCTCCGACGCCCTCTACGATGTCATGCTCAAGGTGGCGCTGATGGTTGACGCGGCGGCGAACACTTACGGCATGGCGACCTTCTCGCAGTCGGCGGGCGAGCGCCCGCGTTTGAAGTGGGTCGAGGGGCTTGACCCGGACGAGACCGCCGAAGCCGAGAGAAGCGTGGAGTCCGCGCTGAACGGCGCGCCGGAAGTAAACGAGTTGAAGGCGGGCGACAGAAACATCTGCCTCGTCCTCTCGACGACGACCCCTCACCACGAAGGCGCGGCGATTTACGGGCGCTTCGTCCGCCCGCTCACCGAGTCGCAGACTTCGGAGTTGAGAATCCTCTCGGACGTTGCCCGGCTCGCGCACTCCCACGCGACTCTGCGCGAAGAGTTGCACAAGCCTCTGAAGACTCCGAAGCACGCCGAGGTCGCCGCGGCCTCGCTGCCCGGAATGATCTTCGTGAGTCGCGCGATGGTCGAGCTGGCGCGCTCGGTCGAGCGGATAAAAGATTCGGATTCGACGGTTCTCATCACGGGCGAGTCGGGCACGGGCAAGGAACTCGTCGCCCGCGCCGTCCACCGCCTGAGCCGGCGCGCGCAAGCGCCGTTCATCCCTTTCAACTGCACGGCAGCGCCAGCCGACCTCATCGAGAGCCTCCTGTTCGGCCACCGCAAGGGCGCGTTCACCGGCGCGCACGCCGATCACGAAGGACTGGTGCGCGCAGCCGAGGGCGGCACGCTCTTCCTCGACGAGATGGGCGACCTGCCGCTCGCTTTGCAGCCGAAACTCCTGCGCTTTCTGCAAGAGGGCGAAGTCCACACGCTCGGCGAGCGCGCGCCGCGCAAGGTGAACGTGCGCGTCGTTGCGGCGACGCACAAGGACTTGTTGAGGGCCGTGCGCGAAGGCACCTTCCGCGAAGACCTGTACTACCGCGTCGCGGCGCTCTCGATTCACGTCCCTCCGCTGCGCGAGAGGCCGGAGGACATCGCCGCGCTCATCTCGCACTTCCTCTCGCACTACACGCGCCGCAACGAGCGCGCCGTCGCGGGCATCACGGCTGAGGCCATCGGCGTGCTGCAAAGTTACGCGTGGCCGGGCAACGTGCGCGAACTGCTCGCGGAGATCGAACGCCTCGTCCTCTACACGGACGAGAACGCGTACATCGGCGTCGAGCACATCAGCCCGCGCATCCGCCCGACGCCCGACGCGAGTCGGCAGGAGGGCGCGTCGCACTCGCACGCGCACCTCGACAACATGCTCGAAGACTACGAGCGCCGCGTCATCACGGAGACTTTGAAGCGCAACGACTACAACGTCGCGCGCGCGGCGGTCGCGCTCGGACTCGGCTCGCGTCAGACGCTCTACAAAAAATTGAAGCGGCTGACGATCAACGTCGGCGACTTCCTGCAAGACGAGCAGCAGCCCGGCCTTCAACTGCGGGCCGAGAGCCAATGAGCTTCGCTTGAAATTAATCGCGGGGCCGCGTCGGTGCGCGGAAAGAGTGGCCGCCGCGAGTTGGTGAACGCGAATTACCCAAGCCCCGCGCATCCGGCGCAACTCACAAAACATTTACATCGAACGGGACACGCGCCCTCATGCTTCTCATCTACATCTTCTGGTTCGCGCTCGCCATGCTCGTGCACGAACTCGGACACCTCGCGGCGGCGCGCGCGTGCGGCGTGCCGGCGACCGCGCTCGGCGTCGGCTGGGGGCCGCGGGTCTGCGGCTTCACGCTCGGCGGGGTCGAGTTCAACCTGCGCGCTCTGCCCGTCGGCGCATACGTCCGGCTCGACATCGAAGAGTTGCAGCGCAAGCGCCTTTCGTGTCAGGTGCTGGTTCTTCTCGCGGGCATCATCGTCAACCTGCTCGCCGCCGAGCTTGTGCAGGGCACCTGGTTCGGGACGATGAACCTTCTGCTCGCGGCGACGAACCTCCTGCCGCTTTATCAGCAGGACGGATGGAAGTGCGGCATGGTGATGCTGCGCGCGGCGCTTCGGCGCAGGAGCGCGCTCGTCGAGTGGACTTTCACAGTCGCGGGCGGGTGCGCGAGCCTCATACTCTTCGCCGCGCTCCTCATGCGCCAAAGCTGAGCCGGAAGGGGAGCACGCGAGAGGGTTGCACGGGAGATGAGTTCAATCCGAGATGAGCGTGACGTGAAGGAATATTCGGCAAATGTCGCGGAGCAGGCGGGCGGCGCTTTCGTCGAGGGCGGGGTCGGCTTGATTGAGAAACGGCTTTCCGCCAGCCGACTTCGACTGTCCGTGCGCCGGCTTCTCGTCTTCGTCCTGATGTCTCTGGTCTTCGTCCTCGCGGCACGCCCCGTTACAGACCCGGACTTCTGGTGGCACCTGCGGACTGGCCGCCTTATCTTCGAGACGCGCGGCATTCCGCACGCGGACATCTTCTCCTCGACCTTCGCCGGTCGCGAGTGGGTCGCGCACGAGTGGCTTTCGGAAGTCCTGATGTACGCGGTTCACTTCGCGTTCGGGTACGCGGGGCTGATCGTCTTCTTCTCGCTCGTGATTGCGGCGGCGATGTGGCTGGCTTTCAGAAGGTGCGCCGCGCGCGCTGGTCACGTTTACGTCGCGGGGGCGGCGCTGCTGCTCGGCGCGCTCGCTTCGTCGCCGACTTGGGGCGTGAGGCCGCAGATGTTCTCGTTCCTCTTCGCGAGCGTCTTCCTTTTCCTGCTCGACGATTACGCCGGAGGCGAAGGCAATCGGCGCGTGTGGTGGCTCGTCCCCTTCACGGCGCTCTGGGTGAATTTGCACGCCGGCTTTGCGATGGGACTTGCGCTCGTCGCATTGACGATTGCGGGAATCCTGCTCGACTCTTTGCTTTCGGAAGACGAGGGCCAAACGCTCGCCTTGAAATTTAAAGCGTTCTGGCGTCGAGCGCGGACGCTGGTCTTTGTCTTCGCCGCGTGTCTGCTTGCGGTCTCTTTGAACCCCGCGTGCGTGCGCCTGTACCTCTACCCGTTCGAGACGCTGACCTCGCGCGCGATGATGAAGTACATCAACGAGTGGTTCTCGCCCGACTTCCACGAGCCGATGTTCCAGCCGCTCGCCGTCCTGCTCTTCGCGACGTTCGGCGCGATGGCTCTCTCGCGCGTGTGCGTGCGACCGGGCCGACTTCTGATGCTCGTCGCGACCGGATACATGGCTCTGCGTTCGGGGCGCAACGTGCCGTTCTTCGTGCTGGTCGCGCTGCCGCTGCTGGCGGAGCACGCGTGGGCCTGGCTCGCGCGGCAGAGCTGGCGCGCGTCCCTGTCGAGGCCGAATGTCGAGGCAGAGAAGTCAGGTGTGTTGAAGGCGGCGGTCAACGTCGTGCTACTCGTCGCGATGCCGCTCGCGATCTGCTTTGCGCGCGTCGAGCGGGTTGCGGCTGACCAGGCGCAGGACGAGAGGCAGAACTTCCCCGTGGCCGCGGTCGAGTTCATGCGGGGTCGAAGTCTGCCGCAGCCGGTCTTCAACGAGTACGGCTGGGGCGGCTACATGATTTGGAATCTGTACCCGGACTATCGCGTCTATATTGACGGGCGCGCGGACGTGTACGGCGACGCATACCTCGAAGAATTTTTGAAGACGCACGACGGGCGCGCGGGCTGGCGCGTGCCGTTGGAGCGCGAGGGCGTGCGCACGGTCGTCGTCAAGCCCGACGTGCCGCTCGCGAGTCTGCTCCGGCAGGACGCGAGCTGGCGCAACGTGTTCGAGGACGAGCAGGCGGTCATCTTCGTCAGAGAGTGAAGCATTAAAAGCTGCGCGAGTTCGACACGAGCGAGGCATCGAGGTCGGAGCGCCTGAGGCGCGGCGCAATGACCGGAGCGCCGGAGGCGCGGCAGAAGGTAGCCAGGGGCCAGCGAGCGCAAGCCCCTGCCGGGGCACACTCGACTCACTTTGCATCTCGCCCGAATCGAAGTGCGACTTTGTTGAGAGGTCGCTTGTCGGTTCGGGCGAATCTCTTTTTGCTCGCCGGTTGTCGCCGTTCGGGAGAAGCGCCGGGCGACGCGTTGTAAACCGGCGGCGACAGGAATTTAAGTCGTTCATCCGCGCGCGTTTGTCCGTCGCTGGTCTCACGGCGCGGGCGAGTTCGTGATTTCGGGTCGTCAACCGCGGGCGACAAACTCGCCTCTCGCTTCCGCATGAATCCTCGCGAATCAGCCGAAAAATCAAGTTCTCGGTGAATGGCACGCCTGTTGTTTATGTCCGTGCTGTCCAAGCGACACGAAAGGTCGGCGGCAAATCTCGAAGGAGGCGGAGGCAGGCAAAGATGAAGAAGGTCACAACCAAAATGTTCGTCGCGCTCGCAGCCGTCGCCGTCACCGCTCCGTTCTTCGCGATGGCGGTTCTCGTCGGCCTGCGCGCCGTCGAGTCGGCGACGGGGCTGAGGGAGAACTTCCTCCTCTTCGCGTTCGCCGTCGCCGCCGCCTCAGCCGGCGTGCTCAACGCACGCGGCGAGCGCGCGGAGAAGACGGAGCCGGTCGGCACAGTCGCCGCGCGTCGTTCGGTGGCGAGAAAAGCATCGGCCCTGCATCTCGGCTGGTGAAGATTGCCAAGCGCCTCGCACCCGCGTCCGTCACGGGTGAAGCGTTCGCGGGGCCGGGCTTGACCCGAAACCCCTTCCAACATTCAGAAAAAAGGAGCAACACAAAAATGATCAAGAGCTTTCTTCGCGATGAGTCCGGTCTTGAGCTTTCCGAGTACGCGGTCGCGGCGGCCCTCGTGGCCCTCGCCGTCGTCACGGTCTTCACGACCCTCGGCAAGAACATCAGCGGCGTCATCAACAATCTCGCCAGCTACATCAAGTAGTGCGTCGCGCGACGGTCGGCGGGCGCGCCGCGGCTCCCCCGCACAGGCAAGTCCGGCGCGCCGCCGTCCAGCAAGCAGCCGTCCAGCAAGCAGTCAACTACACAAGGAGGACATGATGGTGTTTAAGAATTTCCTGCGCGACGAGAGCGGACTCGAACTGTCGGAGTACGCGGTCGCCGCCGCCCTCGTCGCACTCGCCGTCGTCGGGGTCTTCACGACCTTGGGCACTAATATCAGCGGCGTCATCAACAATCTCGCCAGCTACATCAAGTAGTGCGAAGGCGCGCGCCGCGGCTCCCTCCACACGGGCGGGCCGCGGCGTGCCGCCGTCTCGCAAAGAGGAGGGGGACGTGAGGGGCAGAAACTTTTTCAGCGACGAGAGCGGACTCGAACTGTCGGAGTATGCGCTCGCAGCCGCGCTCGTCACGCTCGCCATCGTCGCCGCGTTCTCGAACGTGAGCGCCAACATCACGACGGTCATCAACAACCTCGCGGGCTACATCAAGTAACAATGCCGGGACAACTCGCAACCATAGCCTTCGCGTTCCTCCTGCCGCTGGCGCTCGTCATCACTTACTACGACGTGCGCTACCGCCGCATCCCCAACACGTTCGTCCTCGCCACCCTCGCGATGGGCATCGCCGTCAATTCGTTCGACAAAGGATTGAGCGGCGCGCTGGCGAGCCTCGGCGGCTGCGCGCTGGCGTTCGTGCTGATGTTCATGCTGCACGTCTTCGGCGCGATGGGCGCGGGCGACGTGAAGCTGTTCGCGGCCATCGGCTCGGTCGTCGGGTCGTCGCTCGTGCTGCCCACTTTCTTCGTCGTCGTCCTCGTGGGCGGCGTGCTCGGCGTCGTGACGATGTTCCGCGCGGGCGCGGTGCGGACGACGCTGCAAAACATTCTGATGCTGATCGTGGGATTGCTGCCCGGCTGGAAGATGCCGCGCCTCGCAGTCCCCGCCGACCGCCGCAAGACGATTCCCTACGGCGTGGCGATCACGTTCGGCAGCCTGATTTCACT
>DASRCS010000293.1:0-31881 GCA_035652995.1 Pyrinomonadaceae bacterium | reverse complement strand
CGGCGACCACTCCGGGCGCGGCCTGCGTGATCACGTCGCTCAGGCCGGAGCCGGGCGAGCGCTGCGGCAACTGCGCGAGTTCGACCTGTCCCACGTCGGTGTGCGCCGTCGGCACGTTCTCGATCACGTCCGCCGCGCTCGTCGCCGTGACCGTCACCGACTCGGACGTGCCGCCCACGGCGAGCGGTATCTTCAGCGTGATGGGCACGCTCGTCCGCACGTCCAAGTCTTGCTGCGCGGCGCTGAAGCCCGTGGCCGTGATGCTCAGTTTGTAGTTGTTCGGCGGCACGTTGTCGAAGCGGAACGCGCCGTCGGCGTCCGTGTTGGCCGTGCGCGTGAAGCCCGTCACGGGGTTCGCGATTGTGACCGACGCGTTCGGCACGACCGCGCCGTTCGGGTCTGTGACCGTGCCCGTCACCGTGCCCGCGCTGCCGAGCGACTGTCCGACGGCGAGTTCCTGCGCCGCCGACGGGGCGACGCTCGCCGCGGCGACCGTCAACAGGAGCGCCGCGCGGATTGCGACTTTAGTAAAGCTTTTATGAATCATCTTCCCTAACCTTTCCGTCTAACCTGAACGTGCGGAGTGCCGCCGCTTTGACTTCGACGCTCGCGCACAACCGTGGCGTGCGCGGACGAAGTCCAGGCGGCGGTCGAATCCGACTACCTTCGCTTCGAGTCGTCAGCCGGCGTGCGGCATCAGAAGAAGCGCGAAGGCGCGACCTGAAGTTAGATGGAGGTCGAGGGAGGCGCTCGCCCGCGGCGCGGCGAGGCGGTCGCGGAGAGATATGGGACGGTGACTATCGGCTCGAAGGATTGGCTCGCGGCGGGCGCGGGCGTGAAGACCGGCCCGTAGAGTAGCGCGCCCGAAAGTCCCCTTTGCAGCTGGCAGATCGAACAGTCTTTGCTTTGAAGAAGGTCTTCCGGCTGAGAACCTGAGCCGTCGTCGCTCGCGACGGAGACGACATCCGAAGCGTTCGCGACGGACGCGCGGCGCTGACTCTCCTGGCCGTGGCGGTGAAGGACGCCGACCGTCGCGCTGAAGACGAGCGTCGAGAGCAGAAGGCACGACAGCGCACGCGCGAGCCGCGAGCGAGCCGGGTCTAATCTTGAACGCACCTTCGTCAACACGTGCCGGGACTCTTCAGCGAGGGGTAAACTTTCGTCCGAATATAACCACGCGATTTTCGGCTGTCAACGACGCCGGGCGAGCCGCCCGCGCGCGTGCGTTCATTCGCGTGGACGTTCTTCTGTTTTTCTGAACTTCGCAAAATCATTCGCTGCGCAGCGCGACGACAGGCTCGACCTTCGTCGCCCTGCGCGCGGGGACGAGGCAGGCCGCGAGCGCGACCAGCGCGAGCAGAAGACCAACAGATGCGAACGTCAATGGGTCGGTTGCCTTCACGCCGAACAGCAAGCCCGAAAACTCGCCCGAAAGAAAGAGCGCGAGTCCGAGCGCGACGCCCAAACCGATCAGAAGCCCCGCGGCGACGAACGCCATCGCCTGCAAGACGACCAGCCGGAAGACGTTCGACGCGCTCGCCCCGAGTGCCATGCGGATGCCGATCTCGCGCGTCCGCTGCGTCACCCAGTAAGACAGGACGCCGTAGATTCCGACCGCGGCGAGCACGAGCGCGACCGACGCGAAGGCGACGAGCAGCACGAGGTTGAAGCGCCGCGGCGCGAGCGAGCCTGAAAGCACTTCCTCCATCGAGAGCAGCGAAGAGACGGGCACGTCCCTGTCAATCGCCGACACCTGCTGCCTGACGGCGCTCGCGAGCGTCGAAGGGTCGCCCGCGGCGCGCGCGACGACGGCCATGCTGCCGATGGCTGCCTGTTGAAAAGAGTCGGGCAGCTTCGTGTAAGGGATGTACATTTCGGGGTCGGCCCGGCTGTCGAGTCCGCCGAACTTCACGTCGCCGACGACGCCGACGACGGCGCACTTGTCCGGCGCGTAAGCGCCGCCCGTCACGAGGACTTTGCCGAGCGGGTCTTCGTTCGGGAAGAGCTTTGCCGCCGCGCTCTCGTTGATGATCGCGACGCCGGGCGCGTCCGCGGAGTCGTGCTCGTCGAGGTAGCGCCCCTTCAAAAGAGGGATGCCCATGACCTTGAAGTAGTCGGGGCTGATGATTCGATCACGGATCGTGTAGCCGTCGCCCTGCTGCTCGTGCGCGCGCCCCTCGACCGTGACGCCGATGCGCGGGTCAGTGCCGCTCAAAGGCAAGTCTCTGACGACCGCCGCCGCTTGCACGCCGGGCTGCTGTTCGAGTCCGGCGACGAGTTGATGATAGAAGAGAGTCTTCTTCTGAGCCGGGTACGAGGCGGCGGGCAGCGTCACGCGCGCGGTCAGGACGTGCGCGGGGTCGAAGCCCGGCGAGACCGCGAGCAGCCGCCGGAAGCTCTTGAGCATCAGCCCCGCCGCGATGAGCAGCACGAAGACGAGCATCACTTCGGAGACGACGAGCAGCCCGCGCAGGCGACGCTGCCCCGCGCCGCCCGACGTGCCGCGCCCGCCGGACTTCACGCCTTCGTACAAGTCAGTTCGCGAGGCGTTGAGCGCGGGCGCGAGTCCGAACAGGAGTCCAGTTAAAAGTGAGACGCCGACGGTGAAGGCGAGCACGCGCAGGTCAATCGTCACATCATTGATGCGCGGGATTTCAGCGGGCGCGAGCGCGACGAGCAGCCGCGCGGCGACCCACGCGAGCGCGAGTCCGAGCGCGCCGCCCGTCAGCGAGAGAAGCAAGCTCTCCGTCAACAACTGCCCGATAATCCTGCCGCGGCTCGCGCCGAGCGCGGCGCGCACGGCGAACTCGCGTTGTCGTGCGGCGGCGCGCGACAGCAGGAGGTTCGCGATGTTCGCGCACGCGATCAGCAAAACGAAGCCGACCGACGCGAGCAAAGCGATCATCGCCGGGCGCAGTTCGCCCACCTGATTCTCGCGCATCGTCGTGACCGACACGCCGAGTCCTTCGTTCTCGGTCGGGTGTTCCTCGACCAACCTCTTGATGACCGCGGCGGTGTCGGCCTGCGCCTGCTCAATCGTCACGCCGTCTTTGAGCCGACCGATGGCGCGGTAGCCGCGCACCGTCCGGTCGTTGAGCGCGGCGGGCGTGGACGGCTTCGTGAGCGGAGTCCAAAGCTCCGTGGCCGAGGCGAACTGCTGGCCCGCGGGCATCTCCGCGCCGCTCGGAAACTCGAAGCCCGGCGGCATGACGCCGACGACCGTGTAATCCTCGTCGTTGAGCTTGAGCGGGGAGTCGAGCACGCGCGCGTCGCCGCCGAAGTCGCGCTTCCAGAGGTTGTAGCCGAGCACCGCGACGCGGTTGCGCCCCTGCTCCTCGTCCTCGGCTGTTAGCATCCGACCGTGCAGCGGCGCGACGCCGAGCGCGCGGAAGAAGTCCGCGGTGACGCGCGCGCCCTGCACCCTTTCCGGCCCGGCGAGTCCCGTCAGGTTGAAGGTCGTGTTCGACGCGGCGACGTAGAGCGCGAGCGGGTCGAAGACGCGGCTGCGCTCCTTGAGGTCAACGAAGTTCGCGTAGGTGACGCCGATCTTCTTGACGCCCAACTGCGGGAACGAGTCCCAGACTGTGACGATGCGTTCAGGCTGCGAGTAAGGCAGCGGTCGCAGCATCACCGCGTTGAACGCGCTGAAGACGACCGTGTTCGCGCCGATACCGAGCGCTAGCGTCAGCAGCGCGACGCCCGTGAATGCCGGACTCTTCAACAGCAGCCGCGCCGCGTGCCGCACATCACGAATCAGATTCCCCATCTCGCCTCCTCCGCCGAAGCGTATCACGCAGTCATAAGATTCAGCGGCATTATAAAACCAGAAGCGCTGTGGCGTGCGTCTTCAATCGTCGCTGATGCGGTAGTCTTCGAGCCGAAACTGCGGGACGCTCGTCGCCTCTTCCGAGTGACAGGTGAGTGGGTTCGCGATGTCGGAGATGAAGCGCCGGACGAATGCCTCGTGCCGGCGGCGCGTATCCTTCTGCGTGAACCGAACGCGCCAGGTCGAGCCGTCCACGCGCGACGACGAATGAAAGGGCAAGTCCTCGACGCCCGCGACGCCGGACTGCTTTCGCACGAAGAACTCGGCGGCCTGGACGAAGTGCGAGTAGCAGGCGCGTCCGCGGAACTTTTCGTTGACGACGCGACCCCTCCGGTACTCGTCGGCGATGCGGCGCGCCGAGGAGTCGTCGGCGTGCGCGTAGAAGAGTCCGTGCGGGAAGCAGAGGACGTTGGCGGCGAAGCGGTCGCCGCCGACGTGCGAAGACTGCCAGGCGGCGTCGCCCGCGTGACCGCGCAGCGAGTTGTAAACGGCGACGCCGAATTTCGCGCAGCACTTGTCGCGCCTGCCGTGCGTGCAGACGAGGAAGAGCGGCTCGCGCGTCAAGAGGCCGCCCTGCAACTCTTCGCCGTGCGCGATTGATGCGAGGTCGAAGCGCGTCAGATCGTCGTAGCTCTCGACGCTGAGGCGCACGGCGAAAGGCTCGCGCTCGCGGCAGCGCACGACGAAGAAGTTCATGCGCGCTTCCCTTCGCGCGCGGTCGGTCTTGATGAAGAGGACGCGTGAATTTTTGATCCGCGCCGTCGCGTCGGCGAAGAAGCGTTTGACTCGGTCGGAGAGAGCGCTGTCGCGCAAGGCGTGCGCGCCCCAGCCGTGCGGGTATTCGAGCAGGAACCAGACCGCGCCTATCGAGGCCGTGCCGAAAGTCTCCTCCGAGGAGCGGCGCGAGAGTTCGGAGCAGAAGAATCTGGACTCAACCGACAAAGAGCTTACCCCTTGATTACCGCGACGAGTCCGTGCCTCGCCAACTCGAAGACGAACGTGCGAACCGTCTTTTCTTCGGCGTGACCACGCGCCGCCTCGCACAACTCCGCGACCGTACACTCACGCGCTTCGTCGAGCCTTCGCAGAATCGGCAACGCGGCTTCCGCGAAACGCCAGCGCCGCTTCATGCAGTCGAATTCGACCGCGGCGTTTCTGACTTTAAATTTTAGAGGCCGCGGCGCGAGCAGACGCACGCGCGCGCCGGGCGCGGGAAGCGGCGCTTGCGGCATCGCGTCGAACGGCAAAGTCACGCGAGCGCGGGGCGCGGCCTGCGCGTCCTGCTCTTCGTAGAAGTGTTCGAGCACCGCGCGGTCGAACTCCGCGAGCAACTCTTCGCGCATCCGCGCGACGTGCGCCGCGCGCTCCGGCGCGGAAGCCGTGCGCGGGAGGTCGCGGCGGAAAATCTCGCTCGCGCGCATTCGCTCAGAGAGCCAGCGAAGAAGGTCGAGTCCGGTGCGGTTGTGTATGCCGACCGTGAGGTGAAGCGTCGGCTCGGCGAGCGGCAGCGCCACGTGCCACCAGCCGCGCGGGATGTAGAGCAGGTCGCCGTCTTCGAGCGTGCCTTCCCACATGGGTTCGCCGGTCGGCTTCTGTGCCTTCTCCACGTCGTTGACGAGCGGGAACGGGCGCGTCATGCCGTACACGCTCCAACGCTTGCGGCCCGCGACCTGAAGAATGAAAACGTCGTGGTCGTCCCAGTGCAAATCGAAGCCGCGCGAGGTCTGCCAGCCGGCGTAGAGGTTGACCTGCACGTGCTCGTGGAAGAGAAGCTCAAGCCCTTCGGCCAACTCTTCGACCGGCTCGCTCAACTCGTCAACGGCGTCGAGGACGAGCGTCGCGCCCGCGCGCAGATGCTTCGCGAGTTCGGCGGGTTTGAGTCGCGGGATGCTCGTGCGCCCGCGCGAGCCTGAAGCGTGCCGGAGGTACGCAGAGACGGGCAGCGGCTTGCCGTCCTGAACGAGACGCAGGCGCGGGAAGCCGAGGCGGTGGCGGCGCAGGATTTCGTTCAGGCGCGGCCAGGGCATCAGGTCAGAGAACCTGCCCGCGCGACCGCGCACGTGCAAGAGACGGACGCCCCAGGAGGAGGCGATGAACTCCTCCGGGGCGTGCGGCTCAAGTATGCGGCTCAGGCTCTCGGAGCCAGAACCTTTTTTGCTGCGACCGACCGCACTCATCACGAGTTCGTGCCGTCAGAGTCGCCCTTGTCCGAGGCGATGCCGAGCGGGTCTGTGCCGTCGGCGTCCGCGCCGGTGTCGGTGCCGTCGGCGTCGGCCACGTCCGTGCCGTCCGCGTCAGAGCCGGAGTCGCCGTCGCTGTCGTCCGAACCGTCGCCGTCCGTCCCGTCCGAGTCGCCGTCGTCCGAATCGTCGGAGTCGCTGTCGTCCGAACCGTCGGAGTCACCGCCGTCGGTGCCGTCCGCGTCCGACGTGTCGGTGTCGTCGCCCGAAACGTCGGTCAAGTCCGTGTCGTCGGCGCTGAGTTTGTAGCCCGCCGTTCCCGGCAAAGGGTCAACCGAAAGCAGAAGCCCCGAAGAAGACACTTCACGCTCGTCGCCCTGTGCGGGCCGCGAATTATCTGCCATGCCCTTCCTCCTCTTGAATTGTTGGAATCGCTTTGGGGCCAAGCTTATTACGGGAGGGCGAATAAGGCAAAAGTAAAAAGGCAAAAGGCAAAAGAAAGCTGATAGAATACGGCGCGACTCTCACCATTGGTGATGAGAGTCGCGCCATCCTTTCGTCTTAACTTTTGCCTTTTGCCTTTTTACTTTTGCCTTATCTTGAGCTGTCGCGCGCGGCGACGAGGTCTTGCGAAGACTTGCGCTGCGAGATTTCCTGTACGAGTCCGGCGATGCGGTCAACGCTGAAGGGCTTGGGGATGATCCAGTCGGCCTTCGCCGCCGTCTGCTCTTCGGGGCTGACGGTGTCGCCCCAGCCGGTGATGATCGCGAGCGGAATCTCCTCGTCGCGGTCGCGTATGAAGCGCGCGAGTTCCCAGCCGCTCATGCCGGGCAGGCCGACATCGGTGAAGACCGCGTCGAACTCCCCCGTCTCGAAGAGCCGCAAAGCCTCGCGACCGTCGGCGGCGAGCGCGACCTCGCAGCCCTCGTGCGCCAGTATGTCCGAGAGGAGTTCGCGCACGTAGTCTTCGTCGTCAACGACGAGGATCACCATGCGGCCCCCGTCGCGAGGCGGCGGCGGGGACGCGCGCGGCGGACTCGACGGATGCGCCGACTCCGCCGCGCGCGGGAACTTGATGCGGAAGGTCGTGCCGCGCCCGACTTCCGATTCGACCTCGACCGCGCCCTCGTGGCGGCGGATGATGCCGTAGCTGACCGAGAGGCCGAGGCCCATTCCGGCCTTGCCCTTCGTCGTGAAGAACGGGTCGAAGATGCGCGTGCGCACGTCCTCGCCCATCCCCGTGCCCGTGTCGGCGACGCTGATCTCGACGCCGTCGCCGGCTTCGCGCGTCGAGAGCGTGAGCGTGCCGCCTTCGGGCATCGCGTCCACGGCGTTGAAGACCATGTTGACGAGCACTTCGCGCAGCTCGCCCGCGTCGCCCATGATGACGGCGTTCGAGCCTATCTGCCGCACGAGCCTGATGTGGACGCTCTCGGCCTCGGCGCGATCCTTCCAGCGCGGGCGCGTGATCTCGGCGACTTCGAGCATCAGGCGGTCAACGTCAATCGGGACGAAGTCCTGATCCCTGCGCTGGCGCGCGAAGTCCTGTATGCGCTTGACCGTCTTCGCGCCGTCCTCGGCGGTCTGGATGATGATGTTGAGGCCGCGCCGTATCTCGCGCGGGTCGTTCGTCTCGAGCATCAACTGCGCGCGGGCGAGGATGCCCGTCAGCGTGTTGTTGAAGTTGTGCGCGACGCCGGACGAAAGCTCGCCGAGCGCCGAGAGCTTCTCCATCTGCGCGTACTGCTCGCGCATCCGCTCGCGCTCGGCCTGCTCGGCCTGCGCCGCGGAAGCCTCGACGCTCTTCAGGTAAGTCCTGTAAGTCAGATAGACGACGAAGACGATGGGCATCGCCAGCAGGACATAGAAGAAGTTATCGGTGTTCTTGACGACGCGCGAGATGAGTCCGGCGGCTGAAGCGCCCGCGAGGTGCGTGATCGAAGACCAGAGGTAATACTTGCTCCACGTCTGCCCGATGCTCAGGTTCCGGCGGAAGGCCATGTAGATCGATGCGAGGCCGGAGTTCGTCAGGTACTGCACGAGCGCCATGACGCAGATGGCCGAGAGGAAGACCTCCATGTTCTCGTTGTGCGGCAGGTCTGTGATCGGGCCGAAGAGGAGCCTCATCACGTTCGTCGTGACGTAGGTCGAGACCATCATCTGCGCGCCGTTGAAGGCGACCGTCTTCGGCTTGTCGCGGAAGCGGTAGGAGGCGTAGGCGCACTCGGTCGCGGCCAGGAGCGTCGCGGGCACGCCGCCGTAGAGCAGCATGGTGAGGAAGATGAAGGTGTCGGAGATCGTGATGTGGCCGCTCGAATGCGGTATCTGCACCTCGACGCGCGCGCTGAAGAGGATCGTCACGACCGCGAGCAGGAGGAACTTGAAGCCGAGTTGTTTGAAGTCGGTGTTGTAGAGTTGGTAGAGGCAGAGCAGAAGCGTGACCGCGCCGAGCGCGATGACGAAGCGCGTGTAGAGTTCTCGCGAGCGGGTGCTGTTGTTCATTGTCTCGGCGACGTGGGCGAATAACTCGGGGGTCGCGCGCGGCGAGGATGCCGCCGAACCCTTCATTCACACGGCACCCGTTAAAAGTCTAGTGGCTGCGGACGGCGCAGTCAAAGAACCGCGGGGCCGAGACGTAAAGCGGGGCGGGCCGCGTCAGAATCGCTGCGCGCTCCCGCCCCGGCGGATTGTGTCGCGGTGGAGGACTCGACCCGGTTGTTAGTGCGGATGCAACGAAGTGATCACGCCGCTGACGGTGGCCGAGTTGGTCGTGATCGTCGAGCCGACGAGCCGGAGGTTGCTGCCCGTCACGACGCCGCCCACGACCGAGATGCCGTCGCCCACGAGCGTCCCGCCCGTCGCCGCGAGGCCGTCGCTCACCACGACGCCGTCCACGGCGAGGCCGTCGCTGACGACGACGCCGTTCGTCCCGCCGCCGCCGTCGCTCACGACGACGCCGTCTTTGTTGGTGCCGCCGCCGTCGCTGACGACCACGCCGTCTTTGTTGCCGCCGCCGTCGCTGACGACCACGCCGTCCGTTGTGCAGGGCGACCCGTCGCTGACGACCACGCCGTCCGTCCCGCCGTCGCTGACGACCACGCCGTTAACGGTCACGCCGCTCATGCCGACGAGCGTGCTGTCGCTTATCTGGACGCTGCCGGCGATCACGCCCTGCGTGACCACCTGGTCGCCGACCGTCACTCCGTTGAGGGCGATGCCCTGGACGGCAGTCGTGCCGTCGCCGATTTTGACCGCGGGCGCGATGACCGTCGCGGCGGTGCATTGGCCCGACTCCGCGTGCGCGGTCGTGAGAAACCTTGCGCCGGCGAAGTCGCTGACGAGAATTCCGATAACAATGGAGAGCGACAGCAGCAGTGCCGTCACTGAGGAGAGATGAGTCTTTTTCACTTGAACCTCCGAGATGTGATTTAAATATTTTTGCCCGCGGCCCATTCGGGCGCACGAGTTTTGGGTACGGGTGAACACTCGCCTGCTTACATCGTTTGTGAGTTGATGTTCAGCGGAACTCAAAGGGGGCAAGACTCGACCAAAGCGCCATCTGCACGAAGAAGCTTCAGCCGGCGCGGAGAATAAACTAAGTCTGCCGCGACTGTCAACCTCTTTATTTTCAATAATTTATTAAACCAAGTTTAAACAGTGCCAATTCCTTTGCAGCCGTCGAATTCTGTCGCGAGTGAAGAAGGCGGAAACGATTTGTAGAGGCTCAAGGCTTCTGCTGAGGCAATCCCGAATCAAAGGCGCGCGGACGGCCTTGAATGTGTCGGCAGGAAAATGATGAGGCCGCGCGCATACCTATGAAGGTATGCGCGCGGCCCGCTGCGTTTTATGAGGGGCGGGTGACGCAAAGCCGAAGAGTTTGCGTCAACCCGCCCGATGTTCAAGTCCGCTTGCCGTGCCTGACTCTCAGGCGCGGGGCGTTATTGGCCCAGGCGAACCGTGAGGAAGATCGTCTGCCCGTCGCGAGAGACGAGAAGGAGCACGGGGCGCGTGCCGGAGTTGGCGAGCGCCGCGCGCAAGTCCTCGCGCGTGCTGACGGGCTTGCGGTTGACTTCCTGAATCAGGTCGCCTTTCTTGATGCCGGCGTCCGCTGCCGGACTGTCCGGGTTGACGCTCGTGACGACGAGTCCGCGCGCGTCGCGCTGCAAGTCCATGCGCGAGGCGAGTTCCGGCGTCAGAGTCTCGACGGCGACGCCGAGTTTGCCGCTTTCGTTCGTCGTGGCGCTGGCCGCCGCGTCTGAGTCGTCGCCCTTGGGCTTATCCAGAGTCAGTTCCGCGAGCGTCGCGTGGAGCTGAAGCTCGCGACCGTCGCGGAGGACAGTGAACGAGACGGGCGTGCCGGGCTGAGTGCCCGCGACCAGGTTGCGGAACGAGTTCGAGTCGCGGACGGGCGTGCCGTTGAAGGCGACGATCACGTCGCCGCGCTCGACGCCTGCGCCAGCCGCGGGGCTGTCCGGTCGAACCTCGTTGACGAGCGCGCCGCGAACGTCCCTGAGGCCGAGGCTCTGCGCGATGTCGGCGGTGACGGGCTGGATGCCGACGCCCATCATGCCGCGGCGAACCTTGCCCGTGTGGATGAGCTGCGTCATCACGTCGCGGGCCATGTTGGCCGGGATGGCGAAGCCGATGCCGATGGAGCCGCCCGACGGGCTGAGAATCTGCGAGTTGATGCCGACGAGTTCGCCGTTCGTGTTGACGAGCGCGCCGCCGGAGTTGCCGCGGTTGATGGCGGCGTCCGTTTGGATGAAGTCCTCGAAGCCGCCGTCGCCGAGGCCGGTCGTGCGCCCCTTGGCGCTGATGATGCCGGAGGTGACGGTCTGGCCGATGCCGAGCGGGTTGCCGACGGCGAGCACAACGTCGCCGACCTGCGCGCGGTCGGAGTCGCCGAGCGAGAGAACGGGAAGGTTCGTCGCGTCAATCTTCAAAACCGCGAGGTCTGAAGGCTGGTCGGAGCCGACGAGCTTAGCGTTGAAGACGCGGTTGTCCGTCAGCTCGACCGTGATCTGCTGCGCGCCTTCGATGACATGATGGTTCGTCAGGATGTAGCCGTCCGGGCTGACGATGACGCCGGAGCCGAGTCCTTCCTGCTTCTCGGTTCGCGGTTGCTGTTGCTGCTGCTGGCCGCGCGGCATGCGGTCGCCGAAGAGTTCGCGCAGCATCGGGTTGTCGGCGAACGGCGACTCGTCGGCCTTGACGCGGCGCTCCGAGCGGACGGTGACGACCGCGGGCGCGACGCGGCTGACGATGGCCGCGTAAGAGTTCTGAACCGGCAGGCTGGCCGCGCTGCTGCTCGCAGCGACGGGCTGGCCGACGGAGTTGTTCTGCGCGAGGCTGCTCCGCTCCGCGAACGCGCCGAGCGTCAGAGCGAAGAGCAGCGCGAGGCACGACCGAGCGGCCCGCGCCGCGCCGGTCTGGGATGGCGAGAAAAGTTTTTTCCTGCTCATAAATGACCCCACTTCCATGAAATTTTCAAAATGATTAGACGCCGGCGAGCCTTGAGTCCTGATGCCCCAAGAGTCGGTCTGTCTGTGGTCTTAGATGCGCGCGGGCCGCGCCGGGTAGCCAGTCCCCTGTCACCGGAAGCTACGCGGGCGGCGTCGGCTGCGGGCTTTTGTGCTAGGCTATGGCGCGATGACGGGGCGCGCGGAAAACGTCGGCGGCGACGCGGGGCCGCAACGAGTCTGGCTCTGGCGGCTCGTCGCGGGGCGCGTCCTCGTAGCGTTCGCGCTCTTCGGCGCGGGCGCGCTGTGGACGGGCGGCATCGCGGCGGGCGCGACGGAAGCGCACAGGCAGTCGGGCGCGCTCACGCTGACGGCGCTCGTCGTCGCGCTCTCGGTCTTGTACGCGGTCGCGCTCCGCTTCACGCGGCTCGCGCTGCGGGCGCAGGCGGGCGCGCAGTTCGCCGTTGACGTGCTGCTCGTCACGTGGCTCGTCTGGGTGACGGGCAACCTCTACTCGCCTTACTCCGCGCTCTACATCGTCGTCATCTCGGTCGCGAGCATCTTCGTCGGCGCGCGCGGCGCGCTGCTGACTTCCGTGGGATGCGCTGCGTGCTACACGGCGACGATGCTCGTGTTGGTCGCCGGACTGCTCGGCGCGGGCGGCAGGGAGTTGACTCCGGCGTCGGTGGCCGAGGCGGTCGAGGTCATCGGCCTCAACGACGTGGCGTTCCTCGTCGTCGGTCTGCTCGCGGCGCGGCTGTCGCACAGGCAGTCGCGCTCCGAGGTCGAGATGCGCGAGGCCGCGCGCACGCTCGCCTCTCTGCGCGCGCTGCACGAGCGCATCGTCGAATCAATCCGCTCCGGCGTCATCACGACCGACCTCGACCGCCGCGTCTTCACGTCGAACTCGGCGGCGGAAGAGATGACGGGCTACGCGGCGGCAGACCTGCGCGGGCAGGATGTTTCGATTCTCTTCGGAGACATCGGCTCGCAGATCGAAGAGTCGCTGCGCGCCGCCGCCGAGGGCGAGGCAAGCCCGCGCTACGAAGCCGAGTGCCTGACCTCGGAAGGCTTCCTCATCAAGCTCGGCTACAGCATCTCGCCGCTCTCGTCCGAGACGGGCGAGACGACGGGACTCGTCATCACGTTTCAGGATTTGACCGACGTTCGCACGATGGAGGAAACGTCACGGCGGCAGGAACGTCTTTCCGCGGTCGGTCGCGTCGCGGCAGGCATCGCGCACGAGATACGCAACCCGCTCGCGGCGATGCGCGGCTCGATCCAGGTCTTGCGCTCGGAGCTTCAGTCCGACCCGGCGCAGGCCGAGCTGATGGACATCGTTCTGCGCGAGAGCGACCGGCTCAACCGGATCATCACGGACTTTCTGACCTACGCGCGCCCGCGCAAGTTCTCGCTCGCCGAGACAGACCTGCGCGAGCCCCTGCGCGAGACCTTCGCGCTGCTGCGACACAGCCCGGAAGTTCTGGACGGCCACGCGCTCGAAGAGGACTTGCCCGACGAGCCGGTGGTCGCGTTCGCCGATGTCGAGGGCGTCAGGCAGGTCTTCTGGAACCTCTCGCGCAACGCGCTGAAGGCGATGCCCGACGGCGGCACGCTGCGCGCCGAGATGAGCCGCGTCGGCGACCAACGCGTCCGCGTCGTCTTCACCGACACCGGGCGCGGAATGTCGCCCGCGCAGGTCGAAAGATTGTTCGAGCCTTTCTCATCTTCGACCACGGGCGGCACCGGCCTCGGCCTCTCAATCGTCTATCAGATAATTCGCGACCACGGTGGTACAATCAACGTCCGCAGCCGCGAGGGACACGGGACGACGATCACGATTGAGCTTCCGCAAAAGCAAAGCTGAGTGCATTGACTCGGCAACTGCGAAACACATTGACCTATGGCAAACCTTCTGATCGTTGACGACGAGCCGGGCATGAGGCAGTTGCTCTCGCACGTCTTCGGGCGCGGGGCCGGTCACAACGTGCGCGCGGCGGAGAACGGCGCGAAGGCGCTCGAACTTCTCAGGCAGGAGCCGGCAGACCTCATCATCTCCGACGTGAGGATGCCGGACATGAACGGCATCGAGCTGCTGCGGAAGGTGCGCGAGTTTTTGCCGGAGGTCGCGGTCGTATTGATGACGGCCTTCGCGACGGTCGAGACGGCGCGCGAGGCTTTCAAGCTCGGCGCGGACGACTTCATCCAGAAACCTTTCGACGTTGACGAACTCAAGCTCATCGTCGAGAAGGCGCTCGAACGCCTCCGCCTGCTGCAAGAGAACCGAGCCTTCCGCCGCGCGCAGCGCGAGCGCGGACGCCTCGACCAGATCATCGGCCACTCGCAGAAGATGCAGGCCGTCTATCAGATGATCGAGACCGTCGCGCAGGTTCAGTCAACGGTGCTCATCACCGGCGAGTCCGGCACGGGCAAGGAGATGGTCGCGCGCGCGATCCACAACCTCTCACCGCGCGCCGACAAGCCGTTCATGCCGATCAACTGCGGCGCGTTCACCGAGACGCTTCTCGAATCCGAACTCTTCGGCTACGTCCGCGGCGCTTTCACCGGCGCGACCGCGAACCGCAAGGGACTGTTCGAGGCCGCGGACAAAGGTACAATCTTCCTCGACGAGATCGGCGAGATGTCGCCGACGATGCAGGTCAAGCTGCTGCGCGTCCTTCAGGAGCGCAAAGTCAGACCCGTCGGCGCGCACGAAGAGGTCTCGACCGACACGCGCGTCATCGCCGCGACCAACCGCGACCTCTCGGCGATGGTCAAGCAGGGCGCTTTCCGCGAAGACCTCTTCTACCGCGTCTCGGTCATCCCCATCGAGCTTCCGCCCCTTCGCGAGCGCCGCGAAGACATCCCCGACCTCGTCGAGCACTTCGTCCAAAAATTCTGCCAGCAGACGGGGCGCGCGCTCGGCGTCTCGCTGCGCGCGAAGGAACTGCTCGAACGCTACTCGTGGCCCGGCAACGTCCGCGAGCTTGAGCACACAATCGAGCGCGCCGTCGCGCTGGAGCGCACCGACACCATTCAAGCCGAATCGCTCCCGCAGACCGTCACCGACTACAACCCCGCGAGCGTCGCGCCCTCCGCCTTCGACCTGCCCGAAGAGGGACTCAACCTCGTCGCGCACCTCGAACATCTTGAGAAGACTTACCTGCTCGAAGCCCTGCGCCGCACGGGCGGCAACCAGACGCGCGCCGCCGAGATTCTTCACCTCTCCGTGCGCTCCTTGCGACACCTCCTCGACAAGCACGGCGTCCGCAGCATGACGGCGCAACTGCGCTCGGACGCGGCGGGCCGCGGCGCGGCGGAAGGCTGAAGCTCCGACCGCGGTCTTCTCTTGAAGAGTTGAGCGCCGTTTTCTGGAAGACGAAGCGGCGACTTCCGAAATTCGACCGACACGCCTAGCCTGTCAAATTCCGTCAGCCCGCGACTGCCGGAATTTGTTACCCCGCGTACTTCGTACCCACCCCGCTAATCTTCAAGCCCGAACCTTCGCCGCGATTTTCCGCGCATATTCCGCTTCCGACGCACGCCGCCAGTCGTGGCACGCACCTTGTTTTCTCGGCTGGCGTCAGAAGTCGCGCGCGAACGGCGCGTAGCCTGAAACGATGGCCGACGGCGCGAGAAACCAAATTCACTCAAAAAACTTTCTCCAAGGAGCACCGCTACAGAGATGCAACAGAAAAAAGGCCAGAAAGGCTTCTCGCTCATCGAGCTTTTGATCGTCGTCGCGATCATCGGCATCATCGCCGCCATCGCAATTCCCAACCTGCTCGCCTCCCGCAAGGCGGCCAACGAGGCTTCGGCCATTTCGTCGCTGCGTACCATCAGCAGCGCCGAGGCGACCTACTCCTCGACCGTCGGCAGCGGCAGCTACGGCGACATGAACGCGCTCACGAACAACAACCTGATCGACGCCAAGCTGGCGGCGGCCACCACGGTCGGCACGGCCAAGAGCGGCTACATGTTCGCCATCACGGGCGCTGGCGCTGGCGGCTTCACGACGGGCGCGGCACCCGCGACCTCGAACGGCGGCACGCGCAAGTTCGCCGGCGACGAGACGGGCGTCATCGTTGCCAACCCGACCTCGGGCGCTGTCGGCAGCGCGCCGACCTCCACCGCGGGCGGCACGCCCATCGGCAACTAAGACCGGGCGCTATCAGCGCACGCTACTTCCGCGGGGGCACGGGCCGCAAAAGCCCGCCCCCGCGTTTCTTTGAGCGAACTCCCCCCTCATGCCCGCCCGCCTTACGCCGCGGGCCGGACTTTATCGTTCGTCGGCGTCGAGTCTGTCCTCGTGGCATCCGGCTTGTTAACGTCAGTGTCACGTCGAGCGCAGACCGGCGCTTCAAGTTCGCAATCGGGCGACGCTCTGGAGTGAACGGCAACCATGCCGCCGCGGCTGACAGGAGCACGAACGTGCGAATCAATAATCGTCATGCGGGGTTCTCGCTCATCGAGCTTTTGATCGTCGTCGCGATCATCGGCATCATCGCCGCCATCGCAATTCCGAATCTTCTCGCCTCCCGCCGCGCCGCGAACGAAGCGTCGGCGATCTCCGCCACGCGAAGCCTCTCAACCGCCGAGGAGATTTACCGAACCACGGACGGCAACGGCACGAACTTCGCCGACCTCGGCCAGCTCGCCAACTCCGGTTTGATTGACGGCAACCTCGCGGGCGCGACCACCGTCGCGACCGCGAAGAGCGGTTACATCTACGGCATCACACTCGCCGGCGGGTCTCTGAGCTTCTGCGCCGGGGCCGCGCCCGCGACGACGATCAGCGGCACGCGAAACTTCTCGACCGACGACCCGCACATCATTTACGTCCACCCGCTCGACGTGGCGAACCCGCCGACTTCGACGACGGGAGGGACGCCGCTCAACTGACCTCCGAGACCGAACGGACTTCGACGACGCGCCGAAGTCTGAGACGATCCGACTTTCGCCGGGCGCGCAGGCCCGAACGCTCCGCACGACGCGCCGGCACGCTTTTCAGGTATGTCCCGCTCCGCAAACTTCTTCACGAAGCAGCCGCGGCGAATCGTCGCCGTCCTCTGGCCGCTCGCGCTGCTCGCGCCCTTCGTCCCGTTCCTCCCGCGCCCGCACAACGGCGGCCCGACCTGGCGTCAGGAGTCGGTCGTCGCCCTCCTGCTCTCGCTCACGTTCGCCTTCCTCCTCCGCAGCCTGTTCAAGTCGAGACCCGCCCGCGAAACGCTCGACCCGCTCGCACGCCGCACGCAGACTCCTTTCAAAGCCAACCTTGAGTCGGCGCTCTGCCTACCGCTCGTCGCGTTCGTCGTCTGGGGCGCGGCCTCCGTGCTCTGGGCGACGAACGTCTTTCCCGCCTTCCACTACGCGCTCAACTGGACGCTCTTCCTCCTCTTCTTCGTCAACGCCCGGCGCGCCGCCGCGGACGCGCGCGCGCTCAAGTATTCAATCGCCCTGCTCGCCGCGGTCGTCGTCGTCATCGCCGCGGCCAACGTCGTCGGCTATTACGGCTCGCAGGATTCTCTGATCAGTCAGAACGGACTCGGCGAGCCTGTGGCCGTCACGATCCCGCTCTTCGCGGCACTCGCGCTCCGGCTCAGGCGCGCGCGCGCGGCGCTGCTCTGCGGGGCGGCGGCGACTCTCGGCTGGCTCTCGATGCTTGAGATCGCCGAGCGCGCGCCCTTCTTCGGCGTCTGCGCGGCCCTCGCGCTGCTCGCCGCCTCCATGCTCGCGCGGCGCGAACTCCGACCGCGCGGCGTGCGCCGCGTCGCCCTGCTCGCCGCGGCCTTCGCCGCGTGCCTCGCGCTTCAGACGATCCCCTCGCCCTTCGCGCAGTCGCGGCACGAGGAGGTCTTCGTGCGTCTGAAGGAGACTTCAACATCTGATCTCAACACGCGGGCGCGGATGCTCTTCTGGGGCGCGGCGGTCGAGATGTGGCGCGCGCACCCGCTCGCGGGCGTCGGCGCGGACGGCTACGACGGCGCGTACCCGCAGGCGCGCGCGGACTTCGTCGCCCGTCACCCGGACTCGTCGCTCGTCGCGATCAACGAGCGATACCTGAGTTCGGGCGCGCACAACGAATACCTGCAAATCATGGCCGAACTCGGCGCGGTCGGCATCGCACTCTTCCTCGGCTTCTGCGCGGCGCTCGTGTGGGCCGCGTGGCTCGCCCTGCGCCGCTCGACAAGCCCGCTCGCCCAAGGCGCAGTCTCGTGCCTCGCCGCCTTCGCCATCAGTTCCGGCGCGAGTTCGATCTCGTTCCGCTGGTTCGGCAGCGGCCTCGTCTTCTTCTTCGCAGCGGCGCTCGTCGCGAGGCTCGCGAAAGTCAGAAGGCAGCGCGACGCCGCGGAAGTCGCGACCGCGAAAGACGAGATTGAAGCGCGCGCCCGCCGCCGCGCTTACGAAACTGCTTTCACACTTCGGCCTCGTCTCTTCTTCGCGCGACTGGCTCACGCCTTCCCCGCGCGTCGCGTGTACGCGCTCTCGCTCTGCCTCTCGGTCTTCGTGCTCGCGGCGATGTGCGTGCAGGCGGCGAACGTCCTCATGCTCGCGACGGCGCAGGCGAGCGGGGCGACGCCGGCGCGCGCCGACTCGCTCTACCGCTCCGCGCTCGCGCTCAACCCCTTCGACGCGGCCACGCACTACAACTACGGCGTCTGGCTCGCGATGCGCCACCGCGAATCTGAGGCCGCCGATCACCTGCGCTACGCGCTCGCGCGCGGCTTCCACAGCTCGACCTGTTACGAATACCTCGCGGGCGCTGAGTCGAACGACGGGCGCGAGGACGAGGCCGAGCGCACGCTCGCCGAAGGCGTGCGCGTCTATCCGCGCTCGGTGCTGATGCGCGTGAGCCACGCCGCCTCGCTCCGCCGCACGGGTCGCGCCGCGGACGCCGACGTGGAAATGTCCGCCGCACTCCTGCTAGACTCGCGTGCGGCGCGCGGCTGGCAGCAACTGATCGAGAACGACATTGACGCCGCCATCGCCGCGGCCAAGCGCGACCCCGCCGCCACGGCGATGCCGGGCGAGCTTCAGCCGGAGGAGGCGGTCTTCGCCGTTCTCACCGAGAACGAGCCTCGCTTCCCACAGGCCGCCGCGTCGGGCTGGCGCGCGCGCATGCTTTCCAGAGTCCAATGAACAGCGAACTCTTTATGCCCGAAGAGAGCGCCGTCAAACCGACCTCCGCGCGAGAAGCGGCGGAGACCCGCGCGCCGCGCGAAGCCGTTGAGGCTCGTGTCGTAAACGAAGGCGCTGATGCTCGCGCCGCGCGTGACGCCGCGACTGCCGCCGCGCCCGAAGCCCCGCGCTCGTCTTCGCCCGCGCGCGTCTTCGCCATCGCGCGCAACACGTTCCGCGAGGCCGTGCGCGACCGAGTCCTCTACAACCTCGTCATCTTCGTTCTTCTGTTGACCGGCGGCGCGGTCTTCCTCGGCGAGCTTTCGGCGGCGCAGGAGGCGAAGATCATCGTGGACATGGGTCTGTCGGCGATGCTCCTCTTCGGCGTCTTCATCGCGATCTTCGTCGGCGTCGGGCTGGTTTACAAAGAGATCGAGCGGCGGACGGTTTACGCCATCTTCTCGAAACCCGTCGGTCGCGGCGAGTTCCTGCTCGGAAAATATCTCGGCCTCTGCGCGACGCTCGCCGTCAACGTCGCGGTGATGGGCGCGGGCGTCTCGCTCGCGCTCCTCTACGTGCGCGGCGGCTACGACCCGCTCGCCGCGCAAATCTGGCCCGCGGTCGCGCTCGTCTATGTCGAGCTGATGATCGTCGTCGCCGCCGCGCTCCTCTTCTCGTCGTTCTCTTCGCCCGCGCTCTCGGCCCTGCTCACCTTCTTCGTCTTCGTCATCGGCCACTTCAGCGCGGAACTCAAGACGCTCTCCGCCTCGTTCGCGTCGGGCGGCGCGCGCGCACTCTTCGCCGCGCTCTACTACCTCCTGCCGAACCTCTCGAACTACGCCTACATCACCGCCGCCTCGCACGGCGAGACGCCGACGGCGGCGAACTTCTCCGGCGCAGTCCTCTACGGACTCGCCTACATCGCCGTCCTGCTCGCGGCCTCGACGCTCGTCTTCAAGCGACGCAACTTCAAATGAGCGAGGCAGCGGAAAAAGATTTCGCGGCCACGCGCGCCGAAGCCGCGAAGCGCGAGCGACTGCGCGACGCGCTGCTCGCGTGCGTTGTCGCCGCGGGACTCGCCTGCGCCTTCTTCCTCTCGCGCCGCCTCGACGCGCACCGTCCCGCGGAAGACCCTTTCGCGTCTTACGAGGAGCAGTACGTCAAGCCGGAGACCGCGCGCCACCTGAGCCTCGGCTTCAACGGGCTTGTGGCCGACTGGTACTGGCTGCGCTCTTTGCAGTACGTCGGTCGGAAGATTGACTCGTACCACGGCGACTTCACGCTCGACGACATGAGGCCGCTCGGCATACGCAACCTCGGCGCGATGCTCGACGCGGCGACGACGCTCGACCCGCAGTTCATGGCCGCCTACGAGTTCGGCGCGGTCGTGCTGCCTTCGACAGACCCCGACGCCGCGGTCAGGCTTCTTCAGAAAGGCATCCGCGACAACCCGAACGACTGGCAGCTCTACAATCAGCTCGGCTACATCTACTGGCAGTCGCACCGCTACGCGGAGGCCAGCGCGGCGTACTCGTCGGGCGCACGTCTGCCCGGCGCTCCGGCGTGGATGGGCGCGATGGCCGCGCAGATGGCCGCGCACGGCGGGAGCCGCGACGTGGCGCGCGAGATGTACCGACGCATGTACGAAGAGGCCGGCGACGAGAAGGTTCGGACGCTCGCGCTCCGACGGCTCGCGTGGGTTGACTCGCTCGACGAGCGCGAGCGCATCGAGTCGGCGCTCGCCGACTTCCGCGCGCGCCAATCGCGCTGCCCCGCCGCGTGGCGCGATGTCGCGCCCGCGCTCCGCGCCGCCGGACTGAAGCTCGACCCGTCCGGCGCGCCGCTCGACCCCGCGGGCTTCCCTTACCTGCTCGACCCGGACGCGTGCGACGTAAAGCTCGACGAGCGCTCGCCCGTCCCGAAGAAATGATGAGTGACAGACGTTGAGGACTTGAAGCGATGACACCCGCCGTAGAGATTCAGAATCTGACGAAGGACTACGAGGTCGGCTTCCTGCGGAAGCGGAAGGTGCGCGCGCTCGACGGGCTGAGCCTGACGGTCGAGCGCGGCGAGATTTTCGGCTTCCTCGGCGCGAACGGCGCGGGCAAGACGACGACCATCAAGCTGCTCATGCGCCTGATGTACCCGACTTCGGGCGGCGCGCGCATACTCGGTCGCGACATCGCCGACTCCTCGATGCACGCCGAGATCGGCTACCTCCCCGAACAGCCGTACTTCTACGACTACCTGACGGCGCGCGAGCTTCTCGAATACTGCGCCGAGCTTTTCGGCTACGCGCGCGCGGAGCGCAAGCGCCGCGCGGCAGACCTGCTCGCGCGCGTCCGCCTCGAAGAGAAGAGCTGGGACAAGCAGCTCCGCAAGTTCTCGAAGGGGATGCTGCAACGCGTCGGTCTCGCGCAAGCCCTCGTCAACGACCCCGCGGTCGTCTTCCTGGACGAGCCGATGTCGGGACTCGACCCCGTCGGGCGGCGAGAGGTGCGCGACCTCATCGCGTCTTTGCGCGCGACGGGCACGACCGTCTTCTTCTGCTCGCACATCCTCTCGGACATCGAAGTGCTGTGCGACCGCGTCTGCGTCATGCGGCAGGGGCGGCTCGCGCACGTCGGGCGGCTCGAAGAGTTGAAGCTCGCGGGCGGTGAGCGCGCGATGGAGATGGTCGTCGCGGGCGCTGAGCTTGCGCGCCTCGAATCGTCGCTCGCGAACGTGTCGGACGCGCGAGTGACGGCGACGCCGGGAGGCGCGCGCGTCGAGGTCGCTTCGGAGCGCGACGTTGACGAGGCGCTGCGCGCAGTCCGCGCGGCGGGCGCGCGGCTCGTCTCGATTCAGCCCGTCGGCAACGCGCTCGAAGAGTTGTTCGTGAGCGACGGCAAGTGAGGCCGGCAGGGTCGGAGAAAGAAAATTGGCCCGCGACTTCAATCGCGGGCCAATTGATTTTTACGCCAACCTTCGCCGTGCCGCCCCGCGTTTGCTTCCGCCTACTTGAACCTCACGCCCGTCAACTGGAGCTTGAGGTCTGCCGGCTTGTTGTCTTCTGGAAAATTCAGCCCGATGTTTGGGACGAAGACCTTGTTCGGGTCTATCTCGGTCTCGCTGACGAAGGTGCGCTCGCGGATGACGCTGCCTTTGGGGTCAACGCCCACGGCGTGGAATTCGAGGCCGTTGATCGTGCGCCCCGTAAAGTTGCGCACCGTCGGCCTCATCGTCACGGCCCAGGGGCCGAGGGCGGTCGGGCCGATCTCGGCGTTCTCGTTCGGGTCGAACTCGACCATGAGACGGTCGGGCGCGGGGAAGTCGGGCGAGCCGGGGCGAATCGCGCCCGCGAGTTTCTCTTCGCCGGGATGCGCCGCGGGCCGCGTGGCGAGATACGCGAGTCCGGCGAGCAGCAGCACGGCGACTATCCCGACGGCGATGAAAATGACGAGGCGCGTCGAGTCTCTCTCTTCGCGCGGGCGACCGAACGACGGCGCGGTGGACGGCATCACTCTTCTCCTCACGAACGGAATCTCAACTCCGACACGCGGGCGGAAGCCGAACGCCGGAAGCTGAGAGCCGACCGCCGAATGCTGACGACTTCACATCAGACGGCGCGCAGGCGGCGCTGCAACTCTTCGGGCGACGAACGCATGACGAGCGAGCCTGTCCCGGTCTTCGGTCGCGCGCGGCGCGGCCAGGTGATGCGGAAGCGGCTGCCCTCGTTCTGCTTGCTCTCGACCGCTATCTCGCCTTCGAGCAGCTCGACGATCCGGCGCGTGATCGCGAGTCCGAGTCCGACGCCGTTGTACGAGCGCGTCAGGCGGTCGTCAACCTGCCGGAAGCCGTCGAAGATGTAAGAGAGCGCGTCGCTCGAAATCCCTATCCCAGTGTCTGTGACCTCAATATACCACCGTTCCGCGCCGTCCGCGCCCGCGTTCACGCGTATGCTTCCGGCGGACGTGAACTTCAGCGCGTTGCTCACGAGACACGAGACGACGTGCGTCAGCTTCTGCCTGTCGGTCAGCACCGTTCCGACTTCGGGCGCGACCTCGACCTTCAACTCGATGCCCTTCTCGCGCGCCTCCGCGCCGTACTTCTTCGCGACCGAGCCGATGACCTCTTCGACCTTCGTCGGCTCGACGCGCAGCGCCGTCCGGCCCGATTCGAGCCGCGAGTATTCGAGCATGTCGTTGACCATGTCGAGCAGCGCGCGCGCGTTGCGGTGCATGCGCGTCACGGCGTCGGACTGAAGCGCCGCGAGCGGCAGCGAAGGGTCGCGCGCGAGCAACTGGCACAGCCCGATGATGACGTTCAGAGGCGTGCGAAGCTCGTGGCTCATGTTCGCGACGAAGGCCGACTTCAGGCGGTCGTGCTCGCGCAGGCGGTCGTATGCGGCGAGCAGTTCGTCGTGACGCCTGACCTCTTCGGTGATGTCGCGGAAGACGGCGACGACACCCTCGGCGCGTCCGCCATCGCCGACGAGCGGCGTCGCGCTCGCCGACAGCACGCGCTCCTCGTCGTCGCGCCGCACGAGCTTGCAGCGCTCGCCCGAAACGAACTCGCCGCGTTCGCGCGCGCGGCTGATCGGAGTCTCGGCGTGCGGGAGCAGCCGGCCCTCCATGTCGCGCAGCGCCATGTCGGCGATCAGAGCCTGAACGCCGTCGCGGAACTCGCCCGGCTCGCGACCGAGTATGCGCGCGGCGGCGCGGTTGACGCGGTAGCGACCGCCGCCGTCAACGATGACGACGCCCTCGACCATCTGCTCGATGACGCTCGCGAGTTCCGCCGCGCGCGCCTTCTCCGCCGCGAACGCCGAGGTCGCGAGCCGCTCGGCCCGCACGCGCTTCGAGACCTCCGACAGGATGAGGATTAGATCGCCGCGCCCCTCGGTTTGTTCCGTCACGGGCCAGACCGTCACGTCCCAGAACTTCTGCGCCTCGCCGCCGTCGAAGCCTTCGCCGTCACGCGCGGCGAGACGGAGCGGCGAGCCGTAGCTGACGTAAGCGCTGCGCGAGCGCCGCACGCCCTCGATCACTTCGCTCAGCACGGCGAGTCCGGCTGCGGCCTCGTAAAGCCCCTGCCCCGTCAAGTCCGACGCGCCGCGCCCGACGGTGCGCGCGAACGCCGCGTTGACCTTGCGGACGACGAGCTTCGCGTCGAGGACGATGACCCCAATCGGAAGGCTGTCGAGCACCTCGCCGATGAAAGCGCTCTGGCGGGCGACGGCCTCGAACTTCGATTCGAGGCTGCCGGCCATCGCGTTGAAGCTGCGGGCGAGCGTGCCGACCTCGTCGTCCGTCTCGACCCGCGCGCGCGCGCGCAGGTTCCCCTCGCCGAGCGACGAGGCCGACGCGGCGAGCCGTCGCAGGGGTTTCGTGAAGCGACCGACGGCCCAGATCGCGAGCAGGCACGAGGCCGTCAGCGTCAAGGCCCAAGCCGCCGCGATCAGCAGAATCGAGCGCCCCGCGAGCGTGCCTTCGGGCGCGGGCACGCCGACCGCGACGCTCCAACCCGGATGCTTCGCCCGCGCGATTGCGGTCACGCGGCTCGCGCCGTCGCTCCAGTTCAACTGCTCGATTTTGGAAGTGAGTTCTTCCGGCGTGACCGCGCTTGAGTTCGCGCGCGGCGCGAGCGCGCGGCCCTGCGGGTCGAAGACGACGACCACGCCCGGCGTCGAGCGGAGTTCGAGGCGCGCGTAGAGGTCGTCGGCGTTCGACTGAAGAAGTTTCTGCGGCGCGGCGGAGAGCGCCGTGTGGTCTTCGAGCCAGGAGTCGAGCGCGCCGGCCTCGGCCTCGGCCTCGACGCGCGCGATCTCGGCGGCCTGATCGTTCAGGCTCACGCGATAGACGCGGAGCTGGTAGAGGCCGACGATGAGCAGCGGCAGCGAAAGCACCGCGAGCAGCAGAAGGAGTTTCGCGCGCACGTCGAGCGCGCCGCGCACGCCCCCAGATTTCCAGAGCCTTTCGCCCCGCACAGTCAAAGCTTCCGACGCCTCCCCGGCGGCCAGACCGAGCCGCGTGTCGGGACGACCGGGCGGAGGCTCGCCGCGTAAACGAGTATCGCCTGCGCGATCATCTCGTCGAAGAAAAGTCTCGCGCGCCTGAGCGCGTCGTGCAGCTCCCGCGTGTCGCCGCCGACGACGCCCGGCGCTTCCTGCCAAAGAAGCTCGCTCAGAGCATCATGTAAAAACATCAACTCGCGTGCCACTTCATCAATCAGCACGCCCTGCTGAAAGCGCGCCTGCGCGTAGGCCCTCATGCAGCGCGCGGCCTCCTCAATCTCGCCCTCGTCGGCCCTCTCGTCGAGCAGGCGGGCGAGTTCGTCGAGGCAGTCGGGGACGTGCTCGATTAGCTCTCGGAATGAGAGGAGCGTGGGGAGGTCTGTGCGCCGGTCGGCGTAAACTTCGTCAACCCACGCGCGGGTGAAGGAGTCGAGATGCAGACGGAAAAGTGTCGAGAAGCGGCGAGGCATTGGAAGCTTTCAGCATTCAGCGGTCGGCAGTCGGCTTTAAGCTGACCGACCTTGACCGTCCGAAATCAGTTTCGAGGTGTCCGACTTTAGTCTTCGTGAATGCCACTGTTCCTGATTGCGCCGACATGAAGTAGAGCTTTAGATATGAACGCGGGCGGACACTCATCACGCGTCAAAGTTAATCAACAGTCAACAACGACGAAAGCTGATTGCCGAATGCCGAGCACTCACTTCCCCGTCAGCCTGTCGAGCAACTGTACGAGTTGGTCGAAGTCAATCGGCTTGGTGACGTACTCGTTGCAGCCCGCGGCCAGTGCCTCGGCGTGAAAGTCTGCGGAGTCGTGCGCGGAGACGGCGACGATGGGCACTTTGCCGAGTCCGTCGTAGGCGCGTATGCGGCGCGTGGCCGCGAGGCCGTCGAGCATCGGCAGGCTCAAGTCCATCAGGATTATGTCGGGACGCTCGCTCGCCGCGACCTCGACGGCCTGCTTGCCGTTGACGGCCTCGACGACGCGGTAGCCGCTCATCTCAAGCAGCCGCCTCATCATAAAACGGTTGTCCTCGAAGTCCTCGACCACGAGGACTACGGGACGCGAATCGTTTGTCTCACCCATGCCGGATTTATCTGTGCTCCCCGTTCAAACTTAAGACACTCAATCCCACGTCTTCCACGTACTACTAGCAAACACTCAACTTTTTTGTTAAGATGCCGCATCGAAACGCGACAAAAAAAGAAAGTGGTTCGGGCTTAATCCGTACATGAAGAGAAGCCCTTGAAAGCTCTCTGTCCGTGTGGTCACGCACCCGGCGGACGACTTTGTAGTCACGATGAAGCCTTTAAAAACAGAGTCACAGGATGCAGAGACGCTTCGCGAACTCGGCAGCGCATCCGTGCAGGTCGTTCACGACCTCAAAAACCAGTTGAACGGTCTCAAACTGTATGCCACGTTCCTGCGTAAGCGCATGGAGAAGGCCGCGCGCCCGGCGGACGAGCTTGAGACCTTAGCGAAGCTCATCGCGGGACTCGAACGCGCAGCCGCCGACACGACCCTGCTCGTGCGCTACGGTCGCCCGCTCGAACTTCGCAGGCAGCCGGGCACAGACCTCGCGCGGCTGTTAGTTGACGCTTCGAGCAACGCCGACGTTGCCGAGGGCAACTACGAAGGCGACTTCGACCCTTCTTTGATTGCGGAGGCTCTGAAGAATATCACGCTCGGCGGTCGCGGCGAAGCGGGCGCGGAAGACGAGGGCGCGTCGGTTCGGCTCAGACGCGAGGCGGCGAACGGCGTGGCGTCCGCAGTCATCGAGTGGCGCGGCGCATCTCACGCGGACGGCGACGCCGATCCTTTCGGAAGTTTCGCGGGCGGCGAGGGCCTGCGGATGGCGTTGGCGGCGAAGATCATCCGCGCGCACGGCGGCGAGGTCGCGCGCGAGGGCGGCGTGACGCGCGCGCGCCTGCCTCTGTCGAAGTAGTTTTTTGAAGACGTAGCCGCAGGATTTTTTTTAAGAACGCAAGCGACACCCGACGGGCGCGACTGGCCGAAGCTCTCTCCCGACCTCTCGCGGTCAACAATCATGGAGGAGAAAAGGTGGAACGTAAGGAAGTAAGAATTCTGGTCGTTGACGACGAGCCGATGATGACCGACTCGCTCAAGCAGAATTTGGCGGAGGAGGGCTACACGGTTGACACGGCGTCGAACGGCGCGCAGGCCGTCGAGATGTTCGACGGCAGCGGCCATCACCTCGTCGTCTGCGACCTGCAACTCCCCGACCGGGACATGAACGGGATGGACGTGCTCCGCCACATCAAGGACACGCGCCCGTCAACGGAAGTCATCGTGATGACCGGCTACGGCACGGTCGAGCGCGCGGTCGAAGCGACGAAGGCCGGCGCGTTCTGGTTTTTGGAAAAGCCTTTCGACTTCGAGGTGCTGCTGCCTCTGGTCGAGCGCGCGCTCGAACGGCACGAGCTGATGACCGAGACCGAGACGATGCGCCGCCAGCTCTCGACGCGCACCGAATACTTCAACATCATCGGCGGCTCGCGACAGATGCAGCAGATTTACGAGACCATCGAGTCGGTCGCCAAGTCCGACGCGAACGTCCTCATCGTCGGCGAGTCGGGCACGGGCAAGGAGCTGATCGCCAACGCGATTCACTACAACTCGCTGCGCCACAAAAAACCTTTCATCAAGGTCAACTGCGCCGCGCTCCCGAAGGAGCTGATCGAGTCGGAACTCTTCGGCCACACGAAGGGCGCGTTCACGGGCGCGCACGCCGACAAGGACGGACTCATCCAACACGCCGAGGGCGGCTCGCTCCTGTTAGATGAAATCGCCGAGATGCCCATCGAGCTTCAGCCCAAGCTCCTGCGCGTCCTGCAAGAGCGCAGCTACCGCAAGCTCGGCTCGGAGAAAACATATCCGGTTGACTTCCGGCTCATCACCTCGACAAATCGTTTACCAGCCGACGCGATACGCGACGGGCTTTTGCGCGACGATTTGTTCTACCGCATCTCGACCATCACGATTCACGTGCCGCCGCTTCGGGAGCGGAGTGAGGACATCCAACTGCTCGCCGAATACTTCCTCAAGCAGTACGCGCGCAAGTACCAGCGGCCCATCGGCGGCATCTCGCAGTCGGCCTATCAAAGGCTGTTCGGCCACGGCTGGCCCGGCAACGTCCGCGAGCTTCAGAACGTGATGGAGCGCGCGGTGCTGCTCGCCAAGAGCAACAAGATCGAGCCGGTTGACCTGCCGTTCGACAACGGCTCTTTGCCTGAGAAGAACGCGGCGGGCGCGAACTGGGACGTGCCGCCCAACATGACGCTCGAAGACATCGAGAAGTTCGTCATCGAGCGCACGCTCCAGCGCACGAACGGCAACAAGCAGGCGGCGGCCAACCTCCTCGGCATCTACCGCCCGCGCCTCTACTCGAAGATCAAGAAGTACAAGATAGACATCCCGGCGCTGATCGCGTCGTAGGATGTCGAGTTCAAAGATACAGGTTCAAGGCTCGAAAGTTTAAGGCAAGTCAAAGCGCCGGCCCACGGGTGATTCGGGCCGGCGCTTTAACTTTCAACTTTGAGCCTTGAACGCGCGGCGGCGATCACGCGGGGAGCGCCGCCGCGCAAGTCCGCTGCAATCGGTTAGATTTCACGTTCCGATTTCGCGTGCAGGTACGACTCGGCGCACCTTTCGATTATTCGCTCAGCCTCGTCGAGCGGCATATAACTGGCCGCTGAGGATTTCGAGCGCCCGTATTTCTCCGCGGCAAAGAAGCCGTGAGCAGCGCCCTCTTCAGGTGAATCTATATCCACGGGATCAACGTCAGCGTCTTCCGAGACCGAGAAAGTCCAGCGCTCATGCCTTGCCCGGAAATAGAAAGGATGACCGCCGATTGTGCCCTCTGCCTCAACCGGCGCGGCAGTCAGAGTGAACTTATATTGAAGTCCTTCCATCAACGCTTCGACCGGCAGCGCACGAAGAAATCTTACCTGGGACTAATCCACCCGATACGTCGCGACGCTCGTCGGCGTCTCGAAGCAGCGAACCTTGAAGACCTGCACGCGCTCGTCGCCGACGCGCGAGGCGACGCGTTCGAGGATGAAGCGCGCGAGGTTCTCGGCGGAAGGGTTCAGCTCCTCGTCGAACGGCGGAAGCTCGTTGATGTTCCGGTGGTCGAGGTAGTTGACTATGTCGTCGGCGGCGGCCTTCAACTCGACGAAATCAACGAGCAGGCCGGTCTTATCCAACTCGCGCCCGCGCGCGTAAATCTCAATCTTGTAGTTGTGCCCGTGCAGGTTCTCGCACTTGCCGCGGTAGCCGCGCAGTTGGTGCGCGCTCGAAAAGTTGCGCTCGATCATCACCTCAAACATGGTTCAAAGTTTAAAGTTCGAGGTTCAAAGTCGCAAGCTGCTGTCGCCCGGCCCGCGGGCCGAGCCTTTCACACCCGCCCGTTAACTTTGAACCTTGAACCTTGAACTTTGAACTCGCCCTCGGACTCGTCTTCAAACACGCGCGCGGCATCTTCAAGGCTCGAAGTGATGCGGCACGGCGGCAAGGATGCGAGGAAGAGGCGACCGTAAGCAGCCGTGCGGAGGCGCGGGTCGAGGACGGCGATGAGGCCGCGGTCTGTCGCGCTGCGGATGAGTCGTCCGACGCCCTGCTTGAGAGTGATGACGGCCTGCGGCACGCTGTACTCGTAGAAGCTTGAGCCGCCCTGCTCCTCGATGAAGCGCTGGCGCGCGGCGACTATGGGGTCGGTCGGGACGGCGAACGGGAGCTTGTCAATGATGACGCACGAGAGTTGTTCGCCGCGCACGTCAACGCCCTGCCAGAAGCTCGCCGTCGCGAACAGAACCGCGTGCGGCGTCGAGCGGAAGCGGTCGAGCAACCCCGCCTTCGACGCGCTGCCCTGAATGAAACAGGGGAAATCAACCTGCGGCGCGACGCGCTCGTAGAGCGCGCGCATCCCCGTCAGAGATGTCGAGAGCACGAAGGCCCGACCGCGCGAGACTTCGAGAAGCTTTGTGACCTCTTCTGCCGCGCGCTCGATCCACTGCGGCGAGCGCGGCTCCGGCATCCGCGGCGGCAGGTAGAGAACGGCCTGCTCCTCGTAGTTGTAACCCGACGGCGCGACGAGTTCGTCGGTCTTCTCGGCGGCAGGACTGCCGACGGTTGCCGCGTCATCTTCGTCTTCGACCACCGATTCGCCTGCGGCTGCGAGGCCGAGCCTGCGACGGATGAAATCGAATTTGCCCGCGCTCGCGAGCGTCGCCGAAGTGAGCACGACCGTCTCGACGCGCTCGAAGAGTTTGTCTTGGAGCAGAGTTGAAACGTCTATCGGCGACGCGCGCAAGAAAACGCCGCGGCCACGGCGCTCGACCCAATAGACGTAGCGGCGGTCGTCGCCCGCGACGATGAACTCGAGGTTGAACCGAGTCTCGCGTATGCGGCGCAGGAGGTTCTCGACTTCGGGCGGCTTGTCCCTGATCACGTCGAGCGTCGTCTCCATCCGAGCGAGCGCGCCGTCCAGACTCAGGTAAGACTCGCCGAGCGGCGTCGGCTCGATCTCGCCGCCTTTGGTCTTGCGCGCGAACGTGCCGGGCACAATCGGGTATCGCCCCTCGTCGGCGCGCGCCTCGCGCGCGAAGCCCAGCCAGAACTGTTCGGCGAAGCGACCGACGCGGTTCGACGCGCGCGTCAACTCGCGGTTCAGCCCCGCGTCGGTGACGGGCAGGTTTTGCAGGTCGCGCAGCATGTCTTCGCGTTGATAGTTCGAGACCTGCGCGCCGAAGTATTCGGCGGCCACGTCCTCGACCTGGTGCGCCTCGTCGAAGATGACCGCGGAGTAGTCGGGGATGACCTGACCGTACTCGCCGCCGCGCAGCGCCAGGTCTGCGAAGAAGAGGTGGTGGTTGACGATGATGATGTCGGCGTCCGAAGCGCGCTGGCGCATCCGAGTGATGTAGCAGGCGTCGTAGTCGGGGCACTTCTGCCCGGTGCAGATTTCGGAGCGCGCGTCAATGTGTCGCCAGAACGTGAGGTTTTCGGGAAGCTCTGTGAGTTCCGCGCGGTCGCCCGTCTCGGACGCGCGCGACCACTTGCGGACTTCGTCGAAGTGGTCAACGTCGTCGAGTCCTTCGAGGATCGGCGTGGTCTCGGCGCGCTTCACGCGGCTGAGGCAGACGTAATTCCCGCGCCCCTTCATGTAGGCGGCGGTGAACTTCTTCGGCAGCACGCGTTGCAGGAAAGGGATGTCCTTCTCCATCAACTGCTCTTGCAGGTTCTTCGTGCCCGTCGAGATGACGACGCGACCGCCGCGCGACACCGCCGCGGCAATCGCGGGGACGAGGTAGGCCAGAGTCTTCCCCGTGCCCGTGCCCGCCTCGACGATCAGGTGCCGCCGCTCCTCGAACGCGCGCAGCACGGCCTCGGCCATCTGAATCTGGCCGGGCCTGTGCTCGTACTCGGGGTGCGCTCGCGCGATGAGGCCGCCGGGGCCGAAAATCTCTTTCATAAAAAAACCGGTAGCCAGTATAAAGGCTGCGCCTCTATGTTGACTACCGGATGTTGCCGTGTCTTTGAAGGCTCGCGTGCCGCGCGGTTCAGTCCGCCTTTTCCCCTACCTCGCCGGTCTCGGTGATGTCGAGGGCCGGGTTGGCTTTCGCCGCCTCCGGCGCTTCGGAGGGGTCAACGAAATTCGAGTCGGGCCTCTCTGAAGGGTCAACGAAATTCGAGTCGGGCCTCTCTGAAGGGTCAACGAGATTATTGAAGTTCTGACTCATCGTGGTTCTCCTTTCCGTGGCCGCACTCGACTCGGCGACCGGGGCAAGCTGTTGATTTGGTTTTCCGCCTGCCGGCGGATTCTAGCCCACGTCACACGCATTGACAACAACTTTAACGGCGGCGCACGCGGGCCGAAGCGGCCTTCAATCGCGGCGCGGCTTTTAGTCCGCGCCCGCGGCCTCGCTCTCCGGCCTCTGCTTCAGGCGGTTGGGGTAGAGCGGGAAGCGCGCGGCGAGTTCGTGGACGGAGTCGCGGACGCGCGTGCGAACCTCTTCCGACTCCGGCTCGTGGAGCACGGCGGCGATGAGCCGCGCGACCTGCCGCATCTCCTCCTCGCCCATGCCGCGCGTCGTGAGCGCGGGCGTGCCCAGCCGTATGCCGGACGCGACGAAGGGCTTGTTCGTGTCGAAGGGAATCGTGTTTTTGTTCGCGGTGATGCCCGCGGCTTCGAGCGCCTTCTCGGCGACCTTGCCCGTGACGCCTTTGCCGTCCATGAAAACGTCAACAAGGACGAGGTGATTGTCCGTGCCGCCGGAGACGAG
>DASRCS010000292.1:0-15760 GCA_035652995.1 Pyrinomonadaceae bacterium | reverse complement strand
CGTTGACCAGGACTCGCTCGGACTTCAGGGCCGGCGCGTGCGGCGCGAGGGCGACGCAGACGTTTGGGCGAAGCAGCTCGCCGACGGCGGTCGCGCGGTCGCGCTGTTGAATCGCGGCACGTCGCCCGCGAAGATTTCCGTCTCGTGGAATGAGATCGGCTATCCCGCACACCTCTCCGCCGCCGTGCGCGACCTCTGGGCGAAGAAGGACTTGGGCAGGCAAACGGGCAGCTTCACCGCGGACGTTCCCGCGCACGGCGTCGTCCTCGTCAAAATCGAGCCGTAAAAATCACAACCATGTTCAGACGAATCATCCTCGCGCTCTTAACCCTGCTCGCGCCGCTCGCGGCGACTTATCCGGCGGCGCGCGCGAACGCTTCTTCGGACGGCAACGCGCAGGCCGCGCGCTCCCGCGACGAAGCTTTGCGCGTGGCGTGGTCGAGGGCCGCGCGCCTCCGGCGCGGCATCAACCTGAGTCACTGGTTCGCGCAGTCGCCGGGCGGCGATTACTCCGAGAATCATCTGCGGACGCACACCACCGCGCGGGACATCGCGCTCATCAAAGCCCTCGGCTTCGACCACGTCCGCTTCACGGTCGAACCCGCGCCCTTCTTCGACGAGGCGCACCCTTCGGAACTCAACGCCGAATACCTGCGCCGTCTGGACGACGCGCTCGACATGATGCTCGGAAACGGCCTCTCGGTCGTCTTCGACATACACCCGTCCGACGAGTTCAAGCTCAAACTCCGAACGGACGACAAGCACGTCGAAGCCTTCGCGTCGTTCTGGCGTGCGCTCGCGCGCCACCTCTCCACGCGCGACCCCGAACACCTCTTCCTCGAAATCCTCAACGAGCCGATGGTCGAAGACGCGTACCGCTGGATGGGGATTCAGGCGCGCGTCGCCGCCGCCATTCGCGAGGGCGCGCCGCGCCACACCATCATCGCCGCCGGGCCGCGCTGGTCTTCCGCGGACGAACTCCTCCGCATCGAGCCGCTCGCCGACCGGAACGTCATCTACAACTTTCACCTCTACGACCCGCACACCTTCACGCACCAGGGCGCGACGTGGGGCGCGCAGTACTGGCCGTACCTCAAGGGCGTGCCCTACCCTTCGAGTCCCGAAGCGGTCGCCTCGCTGCTGCCTTCAATCGAGAACGAGTCGGCGCGCGGCGCGCTGAAGGCTTACGGCGACGAGCGCTGGAACGCCGAACGACTCGAACGCATGATCGCTTCGGCGGCGGACTGGGCGAGTAAGCGCGGCGTGCCGCTCACCTGCAACGAGTTCGGAGTCTATCGCGCCTACTCGCCGCCCGCCGCGCGGCTGCGCTGGATCGAGGACGTTCGCACCGCGCTCGAAAGGCACAACATCGGTTGGGCGATGTGGGATTACGCCGGAGGCTTCGGCGTCGCGGTGAGAAAAGACGGGAGCGCCGAACCCGACCCACAGACCGCAGCCGCGCTCGGGCTTCACACTCAAAAACTGTTGGGGCGTTGACGTGAGAAAGATGCGGCGCGATGCGGCGGCGCTTCGACGGCTTCAAAGCATCAATCAGAACAGCGAGCGAATCCAGCCGCCGTCAACCGGGATCGAAGTCCCTGTAATGTAGCTCGCGCGCTCTGAGACGAGGAAGGCCGCGAGCGCCGCGAACTCGCGCGGCTCGCCCAGCCGCCGCATCGGAATCTCCGACTCCCAGCGCGCCCTGAACTCTTCGGGCGCGACGCCTTCCTTCCCGGCCATCGTCCGCGCGAGTTCTTCGACGCGCTCGGTGCGCGTGTAGCCCGGCAGAATGTTGTTGACCGTGACGCCGTAGGCCGCGACCTCGTCGGCGAGCGTGCGGGCGAAACCTGTGACGGCGGCGCGCAGGCTGTTCGACAGCATGAGGTTTTCGACCGGCTGCTTGACCGTGATGGACGTGATGTTGAGTATCCGGCCCCAGCGCCGCTCCTTCATGCCGGGCAGCGCCGCGCGCGTCAACTCGACCGCGCTCGTGAGCGTCAGTCGCGTCGCGCGCTCCCAATCGTCGCCGCTCAAAGTCTCGAAGCGACCGGCTGGCGGCCCGCCCGCGTTCGTCACGAGTATGTCAACGCGCCCGAACCTTTCGACGCACGCGCGGACGACGCGTTCGGCCTCGCCCGTTGCGGACACGTCCGCCGCCACGCCGACGACGGCAGCGCCCGTTGACTTCCTGATGTGAACGCACGCCGCGCTCAACTGTTCTTCGCCGCGCGCGCAGAGGACGAGCGACGCGCCCTCCGCCGCGAGTTCTTCCGCGACGGCGCGACCGAGTCCGCGGCTCGAAGCCGCGACGAGCGCGACTTTATTTTCGAGTCCGAGGTTCAACGACGCTACTTCCGCCTCAAATAATCGTCCGTCTTGTCGAGCCAGTCCTGGCGCGGCGGGCTGAAGATGTCAACGTCGAGCGTGTCTTCGAGCGCCTCGGCCTTGTGCTGCACGTTCGGCGGGATGCAGAGCACTTCGCCCGCGCGCACGTCCACGACCTTCGACTCGTCGTGGCCGAGCCAGAAGCGGAGCGCGCCTTCGAGGATGTAGGTTATCTGCTCGTTGTCGTGCGAGTGCAGGGGCACGACCGCGCCGCGCTTGAGATAGACGTGCGCGAGCATCATGCGCTCGCCCGTGATGAGACGGCGGTCGAGCATTTCCGTCACCGCCTCCTTCGGCATGTCGTCCCAGCGATGCCAGGTCACTTCCTTCTTCTCCATCAACTCCTCCTCTGCGGACTCGTGCGCGCATTCGTTCGCCGAGTCGTGTCTTGTAGCACAGCCGGGCGGGCGAAGTCTTGCGCGGCAAAAAACTTTGTTGCATGACCCAATAAAAGTCTTTACTATTACCGCCGCGCGGGGCCGCACGCCGCGGCCCGCACCGCCGCAAGTCAAAGAAACATTTTTTATGAACGCCGGAGGTTCGCGTCGAGCCGGGCGGAGCGCCCGCGCCCGATGGCGAGCGCGACCGCGCGCTCGCCGTAGCGCACCGTGCAACGCGTCCCCGCGACCGCGCGGACGGTCGCGCTCGTGAGACTTCCGGCGTCCCAACTGATGTCAACCTCGAAGCCGCCGCGCGCGCGAAGGCCGCGGGCGCTCCCCTTCGGCCACGCGGAGGGCAGCGCGGGAAGCAGATGTATCTCGCCCGCGTGCGATTGCAGGAGCATCTCGGCGACGCCTGCGGTCGCGCCGAAGTTGCCGTCAATCTGGAAAGGCGGGTGCGCGTCGAAGAGGTTGGGATAGACGCCGCCGCCGCGGCTCGCGGCCTGCTGCGCGAAGACGGGCGCGAGCGCGTTCGTCAGAAGTTTGTAGGCGCGCTCGCCGTCGAGCAGACGCGCCCAGAAGTTTATCTTCCACGCGAGGCTCCAGCCCGTGCCCGCGTCGCCGCGGATTTCGAGCGTGCGCCGCGCGGCGGCGAAGAGTTCGGGAGTCGAGCGCGGCGTGATCTGGTTGCTCGGGTGCAGGCCGTAGAGGTGCGAGACGTGTCGGTGGTTGAGTTCCGGCGCTTCCATGTCCCAGTCTTCGAGCCACTCCTGCAACTGCCCCGCACGGCCTATCTGCATCGGGGCGAGGCGCGGGAGAATTGAAGAGAGACGCGCGGCGAACTCGCGGTCAACTTTGAGCGTGCGCGCCGCCTCGACGCAGTGGTTGAAGAGGTCGCGAATGATTTGGGTGTCCATCGTCGGGCCGGCGCAGACGGCGACGCCGAAGGGATGCACGTGTTCCGGCGAGAGCGACGGGCAGGTGACGAGCCACTTGTGCTTCGGCTCTTCGACGAGCGTGTCAACGAAGAACTCGGCGGCGCCCTTGAGCACCGGATAGATTTTTGAAAGATAGATTTTGTCGGGCGCGAACTCGTATGCGTCCCAGAGGTGTTTGCAGAGCCAGGCGCCGCCCGTCGGCCACATCCCCCAGAGCGGGCCGTCAACCGGCGCACACGCGCGCCAGAGGTCGGTGTTGTGGTGGCAGACCCAGCCGCGCGCGCGCCAATGAACTTTGGCCGTGTGGCTCCCGTTCTCGACGAGTTCCGTGACCATGCGGATGAGCGGCTCGTGGCACTCGGCGAGGTTCGTCACCTGCGCCGGCCAGTAGTTCATCTCGGTGTTGATGTTGATCGTGTACTTCGACTCCCACGGCGGCGTCATGCTTTCGTTCCAGACGCCCTGAAGGTTCGCGGGCTGCGTGCCCGGTCGCGAGCTTGAAATTAGAAGGTAGCGCCCGTATTGAAAATAGAGCGCGGCGAGCTGCGGGTCTTCCTTGCCCTCGGCGAAGCGGACGACGCGTCTGTCCGTCGGGAGATTCGCGGCGTCGGTCGAGCCGAGGTCGAGCCGGACGCGGCGGAAGAGCCTTCGGTGTTCGCGTATGTGCTCGGCGCGAAGCCGCGCGAAGTCGCGCGCGACGGCCTTGTTCAAAGTTGAAGCGGCGAGCCTTTCAGGGTCGCCCGACACATCATTGTAGCTCCGGTAGCTCGTAGCCGCGGCGATGAGGATGGTCGCCGCGTCGGCGCCCGTGACCGTGATGCCGTCTTTGTCCGCGGTCATCTTCCCGCCTTCGGCACGGACGCGCACGCGGGCCTGAAACTTGAGCGCGCCTCGGATGCCGAAGGCGTCACCGCCTCTGCCGCGCATGACGAGCGTGTGGCCCGACTCGGTCGAAAGGCTCGCCTCCTGCGGCGTCTTCATCGAGGCGTTGAAAGTAATTTGGCCGGGGCGGTCGGCGGTGAGGCGGACGACGACGACCTGTTCGACGGGGCTTGAGAAGACTTCGCGCGCGTGCCGCGTGCCGCCGACGTTGTAAGTGACTGAGGCGATGGCCGTGTCGAGGTCGAGTTCGCGTCGGTAGTCGGCGGCGCTGTCGTGATCGGGGAACGAAAGGTTCAAGTCGCCGACGGGTTGGAAGGGCATCTGCTTGACGGGGCGTGCCATCATCTTCTCGCCGATGAGGTCGTTGGCCTCTTTGTACTTGCCGTCGAAGACGAGTCGGCGCGCTTGCGGGAGAGCAGCGAGGGCTTCGGGGTTCGTCGGGTCGTAGGGGCCGCCCGCGTAGAGCGTGTCTTCGTTGAGTTGCAGGCGCTCGCTCGCGGTGCCGCCGAAGACCATCGCGGCGAGGCGACCGTTGCCGACGGGCAGAGCCTCGACCCACTGCGCGGCGGGCCTGTCGTACCAGAGTTTCAGCGCCGACCACTCCGCTTCGTCCGTCGCGGGCGAAGCCGGCGACGTTGCGAACGGCTCGCGGCTCGCGCCCCGCGATTTGATGATGGCGAGCGGCGTCGCGGCCCACGCGAGCAGGCTCTTGAAAAGAAACTGTCGGCGGCTGATGCGGTGCTTCATAAGAGGCTTCGGCGTTTTCGTTAAGAGTCGGCGGTTCTCCGCGAACGTCCGCCGTCGGGCGTCTGAAACGTCGGCGTGATTTCGGAATTGCGTTACGTTGAGAAGACCGCGGGCGGTAACGTAACGTCGCCGCCGCACCTTGTCAACAGCCTTTGTTCCCGCGCGGCGCGGCGACTGCTTCCGAACGCCGTCGCCAATCGAATCGAGAGGAGAGCATGAAGTTGATTCCTTATCCCGGCGGCAGAGCGCGCCGCGCCGTCTCGCGTCTGTTTCTCGCGCTGGCTTTTTCGCTGGTGCCGGCGGCGGGCGTCGCGGCGCAGGTCTTGAACGACCCCGTTGACGTGAGCCAGGAGTTTCAGAAGATGGAGCAGACTTACTTCGTCGGCAGCCGTGTCAAGGATTTTGACGCGGCGAGCGGACAAGGAACGCTCCAGTGGGACAGGTACCTGCGCTCGACGACACTCTCCTTCAACAAGATTGACGTGACGCTCGCGCGCGGTCGCGCCACCGAGTTTCCCGGCACCGAGTACGACCAGGACCCGGTGCTTCCTTTCTCCATCACCTTCATCAGCCCTCGCACAATCCGCCTGCGCTTCACCTCGCGCGCCGAGATGCCGCGCGACACGGATTCATTGATGCTCGTCGGCCCGCCGCCGACAGACCATTCGTGGAAGGTCGAGCAGACGGCGAACGGCGTCACGTACACGAGCGCCTACGGACAGGTGCGTCTCATCAAAGACCCGTGGCATGTGGAGTTCTACGACAACGCCGGCCACCTCCTGACGCGCACGCAGACCATCGGCGACCCGGCGACGTACTTCACGCCGATTCCTTTCTCCTTCGTCCGACGCGCGAGCGATCTTTCGCGCATGACCGCGGCGACGTTCGAGCTTCAGCACGACGAGAAGATTTTCGGCTGCGGCGAGTCGTTCACGCGCTTCGACAAGCGCGGGCAGAAGATCAACGTCTGGACGCGCGACGGCATGGGCGTGCAGAACGAGTTCATGTACAAGCCGATCCCGTTCTTCCTCTCAAGCAACGGCTACGGGATGTTCGTCCACACCTCCGCGCCCGTCACCTTCGACTTCGGCAAGACCTACGACCAGCACAACACCATCTACACCGGCGACGAGAACCTCGACATCTTCGTCTTCCTCGGCCAGCCCAAAGACATTCTCTCCGAGTACACCGCGCTCACGGGCCGCAGCCCGGTGCCTCCGCTCTGGTCTTTCGGCTTCTGGATGAGCCGCATCACCTACAAGTCGGAAGATGAAGTGCGCGACGTTGCGGCGAAGCTGCGCGAGCATCGAGTGCCCGCCGATGTCATCCACCTCGACACGGGCTGGTTCGAGACCGACTGGCGCAGCAACTATCAATTTTCAACATCACGCTTCCGCGACCCCGCGAAGATGATTTCCGATTTGAAGAAGCAGGGCTTCCACATCAGCCTCTGGCAGTACACATACTTCACGCCGAAGAACGAGCTTTACAAGGAGATCGTCTCGCACGGCTACGAGGTCAAAGACATGGCGGGCAATCTTCCCTTCGAGGACGCCGTGCTCGACATGTCGAACCCCGAAGCGGTGAAGTGGTACCAGTCGAAGCTCGGGGCGCTTCTGAAGATGGGCGTCGGCGCGATCAAGGTTGACTTCGGCGAGGGCGCGCCCTTGAACGGCCAGTTCGCTTCGGGCCGGACGGGCTGGTACGAGCACAACCTTTATCCGCTTCGCTACAACAAGGCCGTCGCAGACATCACGCGCGAGACGACGGGCGATAACATCATCTGGGCCAGAAGCGCCTGGGCGGGAAGCCAGCGCTACCCGCTCCACTGGGGCGGCGACGCCGAGAACACCGACTCGGCGATGGCGGCGGAGCTTCGCGGCGGACTCTCCTTCGGACTCTCCGGCTTCACTTATTGGAGCCACGACGTTGGCGGCTTCGTCAATCGCGCGCCGCGCGACCTCTACCGCCGCTGGATGGCGTGGGGCGTCCTGACCTCGCACACGCGCGCGCACGGCGCGCCGCCGCGCGAACCCTGGGAGTACGACGAGGCTCTGACGGAAGACTTCCGCCGCGCGCTCAATCTCAAGTACGCGCTGATGCCCTACATCTACGCGCAGGCCGTTGACTCTTCGGCGCACGGCTACCCCATGCTGCGCGCGCTCTTCTTCGAGTACCCCGACGACCCGACCTCTTGGACGGTTGACGACGAGTACATGTTCGGCTCAAGCCTGCTCGTCGCGCCGCTCTTCGAGAGCGCCGAGGGCCGCCGCGTCTATCTCCCGCCCGGCGACTGGATTGATTACCAGACCGGAAAGACATACGCGGGCGCGCAGTGGCACCAGATCGCGGCGGGTCAGATTCCGGTCGTGCTGCTCGTGCGTAACCACTCCGTCATCCCGCACGTCCGCCCCGCGCAGAGCACTTCGGAGATTGACTGGAAGAACGTCGAGCTGCGCGTCTTCTCGACGGACAACACGCCGGTCGCAGGCGTCTTTGCGCTGCCGCAGGGCAAGCTTCAGCCGCTCGACCTGAGCAGTTCCGCGGGCGGCTACGCGCTGCAAAACGACCCGCTCCGCGGCCAGGTCAAGTGGCAGGTCACGCGCTTCCCCGCGCGTTGACGCTTGAAATCATGACGAGCGGCGGGTTCATCGCCCGCCGCGAGGAGGTGAATCGTATGAGACTCGCGAAGGCATCCGCGATTGTTTTCTCCATGACGTTGGCCGGGCTGTCCGCCCTCGCGGGCGGGCGGGCACGCGAGGCGAGCGCGCAGGACGCAAAGCCCGCGCAGAACGGGGACAAGCTCGTCTATGCCGACTTCGAGTCGGCGCAGGACAACAGGCCCGTCAGCAGCCACGGCGGGCTAATCCAGATCGTCTCCTACCAGGAGAGTCCTTCGAGCCAGAGCAGCTTCAAGGGCCTCGCGGGCAGCAACCCGCCCGCGCCCGAACTCGTCCGCCTGAAGCAGGGCGACCCGAACCACGCCATCGCCTTCGACTACCAGCTCGCCTCGCCGAACCAGTACGCGGGCGTCGGCGTCGAGGTGCACGGCGAGCCGGACAAGGACGGCAAGCCCGTCGCCGACGACTTGAGTGAGTACAAGTTCGTCTCGCTGCAAATCTACGCGACCGGCGTGCCCTCGCTCCGGCTCGAACTCCAGAGCCGCGGGCAGGGACTCGGCGCGCCGCAGGCATTCCCGCAGACGACCTTCAAGGTCGCGCAGGGCCTCAACACGTACAAGATTCCGCTCAAGACTCTGCTCCAGCCGGAGTGGGCGCAGCCGCGCGTCGCGGTCAAAGACGTTCTGAAGAAGCTGACCGCCGTCGCCGTCACGGCCTACTGCGCCCCCTGCACGCCGGCCAAAGGCACGGTCGTCGTTGACAACATCGTGTTTGAGAAGTGAGCGGCGGGCCGGAGCTTTCGGGCCGAACGTCGGGGCGGAAATCTTATGCCGGACAAGGTGCGATGGGGAGTCCTCGGCGCGGCGAACATCGCCGTCAAGAAAGTCATCCCCGCGATGCAGCGGGGCGAGTGGTCTGAGGTCGTCGCGTTGGCTTCGAGGGACGCGGGGCGGGCGGGCGAGGCGGCGCGCGCGCTCGGCATCGTGAAGGCTTACGGCTCATACGAAGAGCTGCTCGCGGACGAACGCGTCGAAGCTATCTACAATCCGCTGCCGAATCACCTGCACGCGCCTTGGACTGTGAAGGCGGCGGAGGCGGGCAAGCACGTCCTCTGCGAAAAGCCGGTTGCGATGAGCGCGGCGGAGGCGCGCGAACTCCTCGCGGCGCGCGACCGGACGGGCGTGAAGATTCAGGAAGCGTTCATGGTTCGCACACACCCGCAGTGGCTCGGCACAATCGAACTGATTCGCGCGGGGCGAATCGGAGAGCTTCGCGCCGCCACGGGATTCTTCAGCTACTTCAACCGCGACCCGTCGAACATCCGCAACCTGCCGGCGATGGGCGGCGGCGCGCTGATGGACATCGGCTGCTACCCCGTCACGGTCTCGCGCTTCGCCTTCGACGAAGAGCCGCGCCGCTGCCTCGGACTCGTCGAGCGCGACCCCGAAATGGGCACGGATCGCCTGACCTCGGCGATACTCGACTTCCCTTCGGGCCGCGCGACGTTCACTTGCAGCACGCAGCTCGTGCCCTTTCAGCGCGTGCAGTTCTTCGGCACGCGCGGTCGCATCGAGGTCGAGATTCCCTTCAACGCGCCGACCGACCGACCGACGCGCGTCTTCGTTGACGACGGCTCGGACATCTTCGGCGCGGGCGTCGAGGTGATTGAGTTCGACACTTGCGACCAGTACACGATTCAGGGCGACCTCTTCTCGCGCGCCGTGCGCGAGGGGAGCGAGCAGCCCATCCCGCTCGAAGACGCCGTGAAGAACATGGCGGTGATTGACGCGGTCTTCCGCTCCGCCGAGACGGGCCGCTGGGAAGCGCCCGAAGTTTAGGGCGATGCGGCGCGGATGAAGATCAATCGAGGAAGCCGGCGAGCGCGTAGATGAGCGGCGCGTTCCAGTTGATGGCGACTTCGTTGACGCGGTAGTTCTCGTCCTCGTCGCGCCAGTCGGTCGCGCGCGGCCAGCCGCCGCCGACGAGGTAGCCGGGCCACGTCGGCTTCCCCGGCTGACGCAGCGTCGGCCTGAAGTGCGGGTGCAGCGGCGGCTCAGCGCCGACGCCGGTGACGAACGAGCGCCCGTAGAAGTTCCGACCGAAGAGGTTTGAGATCGCGTCGAGCGCAGCCTCGACGTACACGCGCTTCGGCGCGACGAGGTTGGCCGACTGAAGAATGACGGTCGTGTTCGCCACGCCGCCGTTCGCGCCCCAGTAATATTTCGTGCCGAGCGTTCGCGCGTAGCCGTGCGCGTCGCGAAGGGCGACGACGCGGTCAGCCGTCGAGATCAAACCGTCTCGAACCTGACCGACGAGCGCGGCGTCGCGCCCCGCGCGCTTCGAGAAAAGATAGGTGAGCATCCCCAAATTCTTCACGTCGCCCCAGCCCCAATCCAGGTCGAACTTCTCGGCGAACGCCGCGGCGCGCGTCTCGAAGTCTTTGAGGTAGGCCGCGTCGCCCGTCGTCTCCCACAACTCCGCAGCCGCCCACAGCCGGTCGTCCGCGTCGCCCGTTTGATAAGCGCCGGTGGTGAAGCCGCGGAGGTCGGCGCGATGACTTTCGGGGTGCGCGCGTAAGTATTCGTAAGCCTTGCGCGCGGCGTCGAGGCAGCGGCGCGAGTAGGCGCGGTCGTATGGATCGAAGACTCGCGCGGTCATCGCGAGCATCGCGGCGAAGTCGGCGGTGGCCGCGCTGCTCCACGGCGCGAAGTAGCGCGGAGTCTTCTCGTCTTCGGGCTGGCCCGCGGGGCCGAAGTTTTTGGTCGAGACCTTGTGATAGACCGAGCCGTCCGCCGCCTGCATCTTGAGCAGCCAGTCGGTCTCCCACTTCACTTCGCCGAGATACGCGGGCAGTCCTTTCTCCGAGCCGTGCGCGTCGAGATTCGCCCTCTGAATCCGCGCGCCGAACTGCCCCCAAGCGAGGAGCATCGTGCCGACGGTGACGCCCGCGTTGACGACGTACTTGTTGTAATCGCCCGCGTCGTGCCACCCGCCCGTCGCGTCGCGCCGCGCGTGCCCTTCTCCGACCGCATCGAGCCAGGCGTCTTCGGTGTGACACGCGGCGTGCGAGTATGTGACGCCGCCGACATCTGCGCTCACCGCCGCGCCGCAGCGCCAGAGGTACATCGCCTGAACGACCGTGCGGAACGGCTCGTCGTACACGTCGCGCGAAATCCTGAACGGCGCGGAGCGACCGACGCCCGCGACTTCGAGATGATAGAGGCCGGCACGGTCGAGAGCGGAGAAGTCCGCGACGTAGAGGTCTTCGTCCGTGTCCGCGTTGTGAACCGGCCCCGAAGCCTTGCCGCGGAAGATGACCGCGCCGCCCTTGTCGTCAACGACGCTGAAGTCGGTGAAGCGCGCCGCGACCGAGGCGCGCTTCTCGTGGCCGGGAAGGAAGCCGACCGTGTTGAGCCTGATGGCCGAGTCCCTGCCGGAGGCGCGACCGGGCGCGAGCGTCAGGTGCGCCGCGAGCGCCGCGCACGCGAGCAGAACGTTAAGGGTTCGTCGCATACTCTAACGGAACGCGTCGGCGAGCGTGCGCGCCTTGAGGTGCGCGCGGAACTCGTCGAGTCTCACGGGGCGGCGCGCGCGGAACTCGACCGTGACCTCCCTGCCGGGGATGAGGTCGAAATAGTTGTCGGCGAAGTAGCCGTCGAGACCTTCCGCCGATAGATAAACGTCGCGCGCGAACTTGTCGGATTTAAGAGTCACGGTGAACCCGTCGCGCGTCTTCGCCGCGTCGGTCGTGACGTGCGGCGTCGGCAGAGTCAGTTCTTTGAACGGGCGGAAGAAGACGCGGTTCGACGAGACGGACTTGCCGCCGACGAGCAGCTCGCAGTCGAGGAAGGCCGCCTTCGGGTCGTGGCCGCGGAGCAGTTCGTTCGTGGCGACGCTCAGGTAAGACTTGCTCGCGAGCGGCGCGACCTCGACCGCTTTTCGGTTCTCGGAGAGAGCGTGGCCGTCGAAGTCCGTGAGCGTGACGACGAGTTCGGCGCTGACGGCCTGCGTGCGGTCGGAGACGACGTAGAACTCGACGTTGTTATTTTCGACGTGCGGGCTGACGAGAAGTGGAGCGTAGAAGCGGCGCGCGTAGTATTGGAGCGCCTTCCAGCGACCGAAGTAGTCAATGCTCGACCACGAGGCGACGGGCCAGTCGTCGTCCAACTGCCAGTAGAGCGAACCCATGTTGTGCGGCATGATGCGGCGCAGGTGCTCCGCGCCGACCTTGATGCCCTCGGCCTGCAAGACCTGGCTGACGTAGAGGAACGATTCAAAGTCCTTCGGCTCCGGGTACTCGCGCAGCATGTACTCGCGGATGAGTTGATTGCCGCGCGGGTGCTTCTGGTGCGCGAGCATGACGGGCGACTGGATGTCGTGGTCGGACGGGATGGTGTAGGCGTTGACAGTCTCGATCTGCGGGAACGACTGGAAGCCGTACTCGCTCATGAAGCGCGGGTGCTGCTTCTCGTACTCTGTGAACGGCGCGGCGGCGTGCCAGACCTGCCAGTAGTGAACGTCGCCCATCCGTTGCGAGTCGGGGTCGTCTTCCAAGTTTGAGCTGGGCGAGCTGGGCCAGTAGGGCCGCGTCGGGTCGTACTCGGCGACGACCTGAGGCAAGACACCGTGAAAGATTTTTTTGTAATCGTCCCAGAGGCTCGCCGGAAGGTTCTGCTTCCAGCCCCAGTGATCCCAGGCGGTCTCGACCTCGTTGTTGCCGCACCAGATGACGATGCTCGGATGGTTACGCAGGCGCTTGACGTTATCGGCGGCCTCGGCGCGGACGTTGTCTAAGAAGGCTTGGTCGCCCGGATACATGCTGCACGCGAACATGAACTCCTGCCAGAGCATGATTCCCATCTCGTCGCACAACTCGTAGAAGTCGTCGGACTCGTAGATGCCTCCGCCCCACACTCTCAGCATGTTCATGTTCGCGTCGCGGGCTGATTCGATTAACTGTCGGTAGCGCTCGCGCGTGATGCGCGTCGGAAAGCTGTCAGCCGGAACCCAGTTCGCGCCCTTCGCGAAGACGGGCACGCCGTTGACGACGAACGTGAAGCTCTTGCCGTCGGCGTCCGGCTGCTGCCTGAGTTCGACCGTGCGAAGTCCGACGCGCGCGCTCCTTTCGTCAACGTCTTTGCCGCCGACGAGCAGGCGCGCGCGGATGTCGTAGAGCGGGTGATCGCCGTAGCCGTTCGGCCACCAGAGCCGCGGCCCCGCGATCTCGAAATTGACGGCGACCTTGTTCGCGCCCGCGGCGAGCTTCACGGGCTGACGCGAGGGCGCACCCTTGTCGGTTACGTTCTCGACGACGACGACTGCGTCCGCCGCGCCCGCCGAGACGACCTCGACCTCGGCGGTCAACTGCGCCGTGTCTTTGCCGAGTTGGTTTTGAATGATTCGGAGACTTTCGACGCGCGCCGTGTCCCACGCTTCGAGCGAGACGGGACGCCACACGCCGCTCGTCACGAAGCGCGGCCCCCAGTCCCAGCCGTACTGGTACGGGGCCTTGCGCGTGAGCGGGGAAGTCTTCTCGCCCTGATCGTTGACCGCCGGAAGCTGGTAGCCCATCTTCGCCATCACGGGCAGAACCTCGTTGATGGCCGAGCGGAAAAGTACGTGCAGCGTGTTCGCGCCGGGCCGGAGCAATCGCTTCGCGTCAACTCGCCACGTGCGGAACATGTTATCGGCTTCGAGGAGTTGCGAGCCGTTGAGCGTGACGGTCGCGTAAGTGTCGAGTCCCTCGAAGACCATCTCGACGTGCTCGCGTTTGAGAACGTCGGGCGAGACGTTGAACGTCGTCTGATACTCCCAGTTCGTCTTTCCGATCCACTGCAACTTAGGTTCGTCGTCGCGGTAGAAGGGGTCTTCGATCAACTTGTTCGCGAGCAGGTCTGTGTGGACGCAGCCCGGCACGGTGGCCGCGTGCCAGTCGCCCTTGCCCGCCTCGCGGAACTTCCAGCCGGAGTCGAGCGAGATTTTTGTCTTCGACGCCTGCCGCGCGTCCGCCGCGGCCAGCGCGAAGGGCCTGGCCGCGCTCTGCGCGAGAAGCGCGTTGGCCGCGACGAGCAGCAGAACGAAGGCCGCGGGAGTCCGCATTTTTTTCGTCACCGCATTTCACCTCTTCGTCAAAACTTTTGTATGCTCATGCAACAAACCGTCGCGGGCGGGGCCGAGAAGTTCCGGCTAAACCTGCGTTCGCTCTTGGTGGAGGCGCGGATATTATGCACGACGTGTCAACCCCCGCGCGCCGCGGAGGCGTCTTAAGGTTCTCGAATCGCCCGTTTGTCGCGCCGGAAAATGCGGTGCTATACTCCGCCGAGTCCGAGGTGGATGGCCCGCCCGAAGAAGAGCCGACGCGGCTCGATTAAAGCCGAACAAAGACGCCCTCGTGAAGAACGCTTTATGTTCGCTCACCTGATTCTCCTATTCGCGCTCGCGCTCGCGCCCGCGCAGGACTCCGCCGCGGTGCGGCAGTCGGAAGCCGACTTCGCGCGCGGCGTCGAGTTGCAGCAGAAGGGCGACCTCGAAGGCGCGCGCGCCGCCTACGAGTCGGCCTTGCAGAAGGTGCCGCGCCGCTTCGACGCGCTCTCGAACCTCGGCGTCGTCTTCGCGCGCATGGGCAAGTACGAGCAGGCGATCAAGTGCTACACGGACGCGCTCGCCGTTGACCCCGCGCAGCACGCCGTCCGCCTCAACCTCGGCATCGCCTTCTACAAGACCGACGACCTCGACGCGGCGGCGCGCGAACTCACGAAGGTCGTCAACGCGCAGCCCGAAAACCTTCAGGCGCGCCTGCTCCTCGGTCTATCGCTCTACCAGCTCGACAAGCTGAACGACGCCGTCTCGGAACTTGAGACGGTCTATCGCGCGCAGCCCGACAACCTCGCCGCCGCATACGCGCTCGGCTCCGCCTACATCAGTCTGGGGCGCACGGACGACGCGAGCGAACTCATCGGCAAGGTCTTCCGCGGCGTTGACTCCGCCGAGTCGCACCTCATCATGGGTTCGCTCCACCTCGCGCTCAAGGAGATGAACCCGGCCATCGAGGAGCTGACCGCAGCCGCGGCCATCAACCCGAAGCTCCCGACGCTCCACTCGCAACTCGGTCGCGCGTACCTCTTCTCCGGCAACCGCGAGCAGGCGGTCAAGGAGTTCGCGGCGGAGTTGGAGACGAACCCGCGCGACTTCGAGGCCAACGCGCGGCTCGGCTGGATTTACCGCGAGGACGGTCGCCTGGACGACGCCGCGCCGTACCTGAAGAAGGCCCTGGAGCTGAGGCCGAACGACACGGGCGCGCTCTACCAGCTCGCGCAGCTCGCGCAGGCGAAGGGCGACAACGCGGTCGCGGTCGCGCTGCTCGAACGCACCGTCGCGCTCACGCCCGACTTCACGCCCGCGCACGTGCTGCTCGCGCGGCTCTACTATAAACTCAACCGCAACGCCGACGCCGAGCGCGAGCGCGCCACGATCCAGCGGCTCAACGAGGAGCAGCAGAAGAAGCAGCCGACGCCCGAATCGCAGGGCGCGCGTCCCGGCGCAAGCGACCGGCCCGGCACGACCGGCAACACGCCGAAGCCCTGAAGTCGAAAGGCACGACAAGCATTGCGACGAACCATCAACTTCGTTCTGTCCCTCGCCCTCCTCTGCTCAGGCGCAGCCGCGTCGCGCGCGAGGCAGTCGAACGCGCAGACCCCGTCGAGCGCCGCCGCGTCAGACCGCGTCACGTTCGTGGAGGTGCCGGCGAGGGAGAGCGGCATCACCTGGGTTCACGACAACGCGCACTCGGCGGAGCGCTACCTGCCCG
>DASRCS010000291.1:0-5011 GCA_035652995.1 Pyrinomonadaceae bacterium | reverse complement strand
AGACGGTCGAGCCGCGCGCGCAGAGGCAGCAGGCGAGACAACAGTTGCCGACGCCCGTGCGGATCAACGCTTACACGACCTTCTTCTACAAGAGCGGCGGCCTGAACATCGAGGCGTACTTCTACAAGCCCGAAGGCGCGGGGCCGTTCCCGCTCGTCATCTACAACCACGGCTCGCGCTCCGGCCAGGAACACGTGGAAATCCCGTGGCGAATCATCGCGAACATACTCGTGCCGCAGGGCTACGCCGTGCTCGTGCCTGAGCGCAGGGGCTACGGCAAGTCCGACGGGCAGACCTACGACGAGGAGGTGCAGGGCGACCGCGGCGAACGCATGATGAAGCGCTTCCGCGAAGAGGCGGGCGACATCCTCGCCGCACTCGACTTCGTGAAGCAGGAGCAGAACCGGGCCGGCTCGCACGCGAACCCTCTGAATCCCGCGCCCTTCAAGATTGACTTCAAGCGCGTCGCCATCATGGGCTGGTCGCACGGCGGCGTGACCTCGATTCTCGCGGCGAGCGAGCGGCACGAGTTCGTCGCGCTCGTTGACCAGGCGGGCGGCGCGCTGACGTGGAACAGCAGCCCCGTGCTGCGGCGCGAACTGCCCGACGCCGCGTCGAAGACGAAAGTGCCCGCGCTCTGCATGGACTCCGAGAACGACGCGACGACCGAGGCGGCGCGCGCGGTCGGCGAGGCGATAAAAAATTCCGGCGAGTGGGAGCGCACAATCGTCTATCCGCCGTTCACGCCGACGAGCAACCCCTCGAACGTCGCGCCCGGCCACCTGATCTTCGGGCAGGGCGTCTCGATCTGGCAGGACGACCTGCTCGCGTTCCTGAAACCGCGTCTCGAAGCCGCCGCGCACTACTAACCGCGCCGCGCTCCGAAAAACTTTATGCGCGCTCGGAACGCGGGCGCGTCGTCTCTCCCCGGCGGACATTGTCTCGACGGAGACGAAGAGGAGAATCGCAATGAAATTTCGTTTCGCACTCGCATTCGCAATCGTCTTGTTGGCCGCGCCGGCGCGCGCCGCCTTCGCGCAAGGGGCGGTCATGACCTTTGTGGTTGACGGCGTCAAACGCGAGGCGCTCGTCTTCGCGCCGAAGAAGCCGGGCGAGCGAGCACCGCTCGTCTTCGCGTGGCACGGGCACGGCGGCAACATGCAGGGCACTTCGCAACTGATGCACGTTCAGTCGCTGTGGCCCGAAGCAATCGTCGTCTATCCGCAGGGGCTTCCGACCGTGAGCGGCGGCGACCCGCAGGGGCATCTCCCCGGCTGGCAGGCGGAGGCGGAGACGAACAATGATCGCGACCTCAAGTTCTTCGACGTGATGCTCCAGACCCTGCATCAGAAGTTCTCTGTTGACGACGAGCGCGTCTATTCGATGGGCTTCTCGAACGGCGCGTTCTTCAGCTACCTCCTTTGGAGCGCGCGCCCGCAGCCGCTCGCGGCCTTCGCCATCTGCGCGGGCAAGCTCTTCCCTTCCGACCACCTCGCCGAGCCGCGCGCCGCGCTCGTCATCGCGGGCCGTAGCGACCCGAAGGTCGCGTTTCAGGATCAGCAGCAGGCGATTGAGACCGCGCGTCAACTCGACCAGGCGACCGGCGCGGGCGTTTCGTGCCCCACGCCGAGCGGCGCGACCGCCGGGACGCAGTGCACGCGCTACACGTCGGCGATTCAGACGAACGTCAGGACGCTGATTCATCCGGGCGGCCACGTCTATCCGTCGTGGGCCACGGAGCCGGTCGTCGAGTTCTTCAAGCTGCACAAACACCCTTGAGTTTGCACGGCGCTTCGCGCGCGGCCTCTTCAGTCTCGAAGGGAGTAGTAGCCGGCGACCCGATGTTCTTGAAATTTAAAAGCGGCTGGCGGAAACTTTCGCATCTCCGCCAGCCGCCTTTTTTATCGCCGCGCCGGGCGAGTCAATCAACGCGAATCGTTCTGCGGCGACGAGCCGGAGTCCGAGTCAGACCTTCCGCGGTGGCCGCCGCGACGCCGCCAGTCGTCGCGCATCTGCTGAAAGCGCTGCCACTGTTCGGGCGTGAGGACTTTCTGCAAGCGCTCGTCGGCTTGGCGGCGAATCTCCGCGACGCGCGGCTCCGACTCCCTGCGCAGCGCCTGCAACTGAGAGCGCGTGTCGCCGAATATCTGCTGCACCTGCGTCCTCTGATCCTGGTTCAGTTGCAGGGTGTCGAACAACTTGACCAAGTTGCCGTTGTCCTGGCCGCCCGCCGAACGAACCCAAGTGCGGTAGGCGTTCAGCGCGAGCGCGCCCGCCGCGAAGCCGAGCACGAAGATCACGAGCGCCGCGACGCGAACCTGCCAACTGCTCCTGCGAATCTTGTCCATGATTACCTTCCGGCGAATTATCTTTCGGTGCTGTCGTCGGTCGCGTAGAGCGTATTGATCACCTGCCCGTAAGACATCTGGTCGTCCGACTGATTCGACTGGCCGAGTATCACGTCCTCCGCCGTGTACGGACGGTTGTTCGTGGCGACATCCTGCGACGACTGCTGCGGCGCGATGAAGGTCAGCGCCGCGAGAGCCGCGGTCGTCGCGGCCATCGTCGAGAACAGGACGCCAGCCGACTTCCAGAGCCGACCGAGCGACCAGAACTCGACCGCCGCCGCCTGCCGCTCGCGGAGAGCCGCGAGCACGCGCGTCTGAAAAAACGGCGACGGCTCGAACCCTTCAGCCGCCCTGCTCTTGAGCATCAGCGACGAGACGCGCGCGGCCTCCAAGGCTCTCGCGCACTCCGAACAATTTTCGGCGTGCGCCCCCGCGGCGGCCAACTCGCCCTCGCTCATCGCGCCGAGCGGCGAGCCGTCGAGCATCGCGATGATGTGTTCGTCTTTCATCTCTCACCTGCGCTTTCAATCCTGTCGCGGGGCTTGCCCCCGCGCGCGAGCAATCTCTCGACGGCCTCGCGCATCCGCCTGCGCGCGCGGAAGGCGCGCACCTTCACGTTCGACTCCGTCCAGCCCAACAGCTCCGCAACGTCCTTGACCGGCGTGTCCTCGCCGTCAATCAACATCAGAACCATACGGTCTTCCGGCGACAACGTTCCGAGGACGCGATCCGTCAGGTCGGCGGCGACGACCGCGCGCTCCGACGCCCGGTGTCTTTCGGTCGCCACGTCGGCCAGCTTATCGTCGAGCCACGTGGCCTCGTCCTCCGTCATGTCGGAGGCCGTCATCTCCGGGCGGCGTTTCGAGCCGCGCAGGATGTTCAGGCACGTGTTGGCCGCGATTTTCGCCAGCCAGCCTTCGAGCGAGCCGCGTCCCTCGAAGCTTTCGAGTTGCGTGAACGCTTTGAGAAAGACCTCCTGCGCCACCTCCTCGACCTGCTCGCGCCTGCGGAAGAACCTCGACGCGACGCGGAAGACCCGCGGGCCGTAGCGCCGCATGATCTCCGCGAAGGCGGACTCGTCTCCCGCGCGCGCGAGGCGCACCAGTTCCGAGTCGGACTCCTGCTCAAGCTCTTGCGGCAGTAGCGCTCCTCAAACAAAGTGGGCGCGGCGGACTCGCCCCCGCCGCGGGCGCTGGAGCGCGCCCGCCGCGCCGGCATTAAAGGTTACTGCTGCTGCGACTGCCCCTCAGACCGGCGCGCCTTGAACTGCTCGCGCCTCTGCTCGCGCTGCTGTTTGAGCTGGTCGAGCTGCGCCTTCTGCTCCGGCGTCAGAACCGCGAGCGAGTCCTGACGGAGCTGGAACTCAGCGCCCATCAGCTTGGCCTCGATGGCCGCGGCCTCCGTCAGCTTCTGAGTCGCCAAAGCCTCGTTGAACGTCGTGCCCGACTCGGCCTGCCGAAGCTCCTGGTGCTTCGCGCGGAGCTGTTCACGAAGGGGTTTCGTGCTCTGCTCGAAGTTCTGGTGCAACTGCTGAAGCCTTGTCTTCTGGTCGTCCGTGAGGTTGATGCCGCGGAACATCCCGCCGCCGAAGTGACCGCCGCGGCGGCCTTCCGCGTCGTCTCCGCCGCGGCCCTCCCACTGACCGTGGCGCTGACCGCCGTCGCCGCCCGCGGTGTTCTGCGCGAGCGCGATGGGGGTCGCGAGGGCAATCGCCGAAAGCCCCGCGATTGCAAGCGTCTGTATCTTTCCGAGTTTCTTCATCCTTCTTATAACACTCCTAAACTTCCCTTGGGTTTCTGTCCGGGAGAGCCTTCCGACTCGGAAGACACCGCGACGCCGCGCGGGGTTACACGGGGACGCCGGAGGCGCGCCGCGGACGTAACCGCCGACGTGCCGCCGGTGTCTTACATGGCGAGGGAGATTGTAAAGCTTTTCCCTCGATTTGGAACAGAGAACGGACGCACAAAGAAGAAAAGAAAAGCGTCGGCAGGGGAAAAGGAAGATGGAGCGGATCAAGTCAATTCTCGGAACGAAGAATCGGATCGCGATAGTGGTCGCCGCCGTCGTGGTCGCCGCCGCCGCGGGCTTCTACTTCTGGGGCGGCAGCGCGAGCGCCGCGCCCTACATGACCTCGCGGGTCGAGCGCGGCAACCTTCGCAACTCGGTGACGGCCACGGGCACGCTTCAGGCCGTCACGACCGTGCAGGTCGGCAGCCAAGTTTCGGGCACGATCTCGGCCCTGGACGCCGACTTCAACTCGGTGGTCAAGAAGGGGCAGGTCATCGCGCAGCTCGACCCCTCGATCACGAAGGCGCAGGTCGAGCAGGCGCGCGCGAATCTTCAACAGGCGCAGGCGCAGTTGCAGCAGGCCCGCGCCACGGTCTCGCAGACGCACGCCGGCGTCGCCGTCTCTCGCGCCGGTGTCAGCGACGCGCGGGCGCGGGCGCTCGCCGCGGCCTCGACGACGCAGAACCAGCAGGCCGGCGTCAGCGCCGCGCAGGCGAACGTCAGCGTTCTCAAGGCGCAGCTCGACGACGCCGCAAGCTACCTCCGACAGGAGCAGGCGCTTCTGCAAAGCGGCGTCATCGCGCAGCGCGAGTACGACACGGCGATGACGAGCTACAAGACCGCCGAGGCCAAATACAACCAGGGACTGGCCGAGT
>DASRCS010000290.1:0-8752 GCA_035652995.1 Pyrinomonadaceae bacterium | reverse complement strand
AAACCTATTTCTTCTGACTCCTGACTCCTGAATTCTGACTCCCTGTCTTTTATTCCGGCTTGCCCTTGCAGGTCGGGCCGAAGAGGGCGGGAATCTTGCCGCTAATGACGGGATAGTCGGCGGCCTCGGCGTTGAGGGCGAGCCAGTCGGAGAATTGTTCGGGCAGGGCCATGTCGGCGTAGATCGCCTCGACGGGGCATTCGGGGACGCAGGCGTCGCAGTCAATGCAGGTGTCGGGGTTGATGTAGAGCCGGTCGGGCAGTTCGTGGAACGCCTCGACGGGACAGACCGCCGCGCAGTCGGTGTACTTGCAGTCAACACAGTCTTCGGTGACAACGTAAGTCATCGTTCGCTATTAGTCCTCCGGGCGTCCTCCGCGGACGTGTGTTTGGATGACTCTGCTTCTATGACAGATTCCGTGCCGCTGTCAAACGCGCCCTTTGACAAGGGCACACCCGGCCCCGCCGAAGGCTCGTAGTTGCCCCGGATGAAGAGTTGGACGGACTTCGGCAGACTCGCGACGCGCTCACCGTGTGAATTCGCTTGTGTCGGTCACTTACATCCCGGATGGCCGCAAATGCATTCCGAGGTCGGGTCAGTGTCCGCCGCGTCCTCGCAGTCGTCGCTGCAATAGCGACGCTCGCCCTCGACCATGCAGGTGCATTTCTGGTGCGCGCATTTCTTCTCGTCGGTTCGCACGGGGTCTGACATCTTGAGTTTTCTCCTTCGCCTGTACTTTCCGAATCGCGGTCGAGCGCGGCCAGTTCGGAGTTGCAGCCTTCACGCCTCCTCTTCAAACACGCCGGAGCGTGCACTCTGAACATTACAACCTCAGGCGCGGACTCTGAACAGGCCGCACACTCGACGCGCGTTGCAGCTAACGACCGGAGTTGCCGCCGCGGCGCGTGTCGGACGGCCCCGGCAGCCTGTCGGTCAGGTTCGAGGCGTCGCGCGCCTGCTGCGGTGCGCTCGCGCCCTGAACCTTCTCGTTCTCGCGCTCGTGCATCTGCTTATTCTTTTTGTCCTTCCGTCCGCCGTCCTTCTTCTGTCGTGTCTTCTCTGACATCTCATCCTCCATATCTTGGTGATGAGTGATGAGTTGAAGGCAGGCGGCTTTGACTCATCACTCATCACTCGTTACTCATCACTGGTTCTTCATCCCGCCGTCGTCTCGCCGCCGAGCAGCGTCAGCACTTCGCCCGTGACGTAGCTCGAATCGGCCTCGGACGCGAAATAGACGTAGGCCGGGGCCATCTCTTCGGGTTGCGCGGGGCGCTTCATCGGCGTGTCGGAGCCGAACTCCGAGACCTTCTCCGGCGACTTGTCCGAAGGGTTGAGCGGAGTCCAGACCGGCCCCGGCGCGACGCAGTTGACGCGAATCTTTCGCTCGACGAGATTCTGCGCGAGCGACTTCGTGAAGGCGTGAATCGCGCCCTTCGTCGCCGAATAGTCGAGCAGTTCCTTGCTGCCCTGAAGCCCCGTGATTGAACCCGTATTTACGACGCACGCGCCCTCCTGCAAATATGCGAGGGCAGCCTTCGTCATGTGAAAGTAGCCGTAGATGTTGGTCCTGAACGTGCGATCCCACTGCTCTTCGCTCACGTCTTCGAGCGACTTTTGACTCTGCTGGAACGCCGCGTTGTTGACGAGCACGTCGAGCTTGCCGAACTCTTCGACAGTGCGCTCGACGGCCTCTTTGCAGAAGTCCGCGTCGCGCACGTCGCCGGGGACGAGCAGCGCGCGGCGGCCCTCGCGCTCGACCGCGGCGCGAGTCTCTTCGGCGTCGGACTGTTCCTCTTCGAGATAGACGATTGAAACGTCCGCGCCCTCGCGCGCGAACAGCACCGCGACGGCGCGACCGATGCCGGAGTCGCCGCCGGTGATGAGCGCGACCTTGTCCCGGAGTTTGCCGGAACCCTTGTAGTGCGGAGCTTCGTAGCGCGGCCTCGGCTCGATCTGCGATTCGATGCCGGGCTTCTCCTGATGCTGCGCGGGCATCGGTGCTTTCGGCTCATGCTGCACGCGCGGTGATGTCTGCTTCGCCGCGGAATTCTTCGCAGAAGACTTTGAAGCCTTCGACGCGCCGCCGCCCTTCGCGGACTTCTTCGCGCCGCCCTTCTTGCTCGGAGACGCGCCGCCGCCTTTTTTTGAACTCTGCTTGCCGGATTTCTTCGTCGCCATTATTTCTCCCGGTGAATTTGAAATTAGAAAAGACGAGCCGCGCGTCAGCCGACGCGTATGCTTGTCGGAAAAGTTCAAACGTGGGGGTTCGTGTTCGAGGCGAGTTTAGAGAAGCGCGGGCACGGATTTCTTTCTTAACTATCAAATTTTTCTGTTCTGCTCGGAAGCGTGCAAACAAAAAGGCCGGCGTCATTTGAACGCCGGCCTGCTTTGCTTTCGACTGACTTGAACGAGAGCTTCACGCGCGCTTCAGATTGCGCGCGGCCTGCGCGCGAGGCGCGGGCTTCTCCTCCGTTTCGGGCTGGGCCATCTTCATGCGCTCGGCTCGCGCGGTCATGCGGCGGTCGAGGTCTGCGACCTGTTCGGGCGTGAGGCGGTAGATGTTCGGCTGGTTGTGATAGACGCGCGCGCCCGTCACCACGTCGGCCTGCTTGAAACCGAGCCGCTCGGCCTTCGCGACGAGTTCCTGCACGGTCATCTGCGGCTGCACGAGCGTGAGCGGCTGCTTCTCTTCGATGGTTTCGGCGACGGCGACCGGCTTCGGCGCTTCGACGGGAAGTTCCGTGCCGTGCTCGCGCTTCATGTGTTCGAGGAAGTCTTTGAAGGTGACGCTGCCCGTCATCTCGAAGCCGACCTCGAAGGCCGGGCTGTTCGACTTGACGACCTGGAAGACGCGCACGATCTCGCCGTCGCGCTCCTGCAAGGAGACTTCGACCATCACGTCCACGAAGTATTCGAGTCCCGACGCGGTCATCGGCAGCACGCGCCCGACCTCGTTGTCCTCCTTCGACTCTTTACCCTTCGCCGGAATCTGGTCAACGATGACGACGGATTTTCCCGACTCCATGCAGAGCCGACGGAGCACGCCCTGCAAGACCATCTGGTCGGCGGCGAGTTCTTCGGCGGTCGGCTGCGCGAGTTGTTCGCCCGTTCTTTCGCGCACGGCCTTGATCGTCTCGGAGTGCTTGGCGCTGAAGTACGCGGCCCACGAGTCGAGTCCGAAGCAGCCGTAGTTCTGCTCCCGTCCCTCGCCCGAAAGCGCCCAGTCAATGAACTCCGGCAGCTCGTCCGGGTGCTCGATTTCGAGTCCGTCGAAGTGGTTGCCGACGCCCGCGAGCAGTCGCGTCTTGCGCTCCACGTCGAAGATGCAGAGCCGTCCGAGTCCGGCCTCGGCCATTGAGCGCAGGAACCAGCTCTTGCCCGTGCCCGCGCCGCCGCGCACGGCCATGACGAGTCGCTGTTGCCGCGGACGGCGGCTCAAAGGATTGATTCGCGGTTTTGTCGTGTTGCTCATCTTAAATTTTCTCCCTCCTCAGCCGAATCCCGGCGACAAACTTTTGAACCGACGGCCTTGACCGCCGACTTTAACTGCGGAAACTCAACCGCCTCTCGCGGCAGCCGTTACCCGACGGCGGGCACTATAACACACTCGGCGCGAGAATGGAACGGCATTTCACACATGAAACGAAATTTTTTTTCGGCAGGCTGAGCTTTGAGCAAGAGAGGTTCACCAGGGAGACACAGAGGACGCGGAGGGGGCACGGAGATTTGAACGACTCCGTGCGACCTCAGTGTCCTCCTTGCCTCCGTGGTGAACTTCAACGCCCTCTTGACCCAAGTATGTATAGACTCTGACTACGCGCGCTGGTAGTAGAATCGCGGCTTGGCTATCATCGCAAACTTCTGCGCCCCGACTATTTCGACAACCAAGATCGAAAAGAGGAATCAACGTGCTCAAACGTAAAACCCACAGCCTGCGTGCACCCGACGCCTGCCTGACTCCACTGCTGCGCGCCTGCCTTTCAATCGTCGCGGCTCTTGTCTTCGCGTCCGTGTCGCTGGCTCAGACGAACGACACGGCGGCGGTGCGCGGGCAGGTGCTCGACCAGAACAAGGCCGCCATCGTCCACGCGAAGGTCATCATCACGAACGAGTTGACGGGCCTCAGCCGCGAGGCCGAGACCGACGGCGAAGGCATGTACAGCGTCGCCGGACTGCCCGTGACCGGAAGCTACAGGCTGACCGTGACGAGCGACGGCTTCGCCGCGAAGGATGTCACGGGCATCGGCCTGCGCGCGGGCGAGGCGGCGACGTTCGACGTGACGCTCGTGCCCGCGGGCGGGACGAGCGAGGTCACGGTCATCGGCACGACCGAGGGCGTGCGCGACACGCCGCAGATCGGGCTGCCGCTCGACAGCAAGCGCATTGACGAGACGCCGATCCTCGGACGTAAGCTGACGACGCTGCCGCTTCTGAACTCGGCTTTCCGTCAGGCCAAGGGCACGGGCGACCTCTTCGTCAATCAGACCTACGTCGTCACGGGCGCGGGCGGGCGGCGCGAGACGACGGTCACGCTCGACGGCGCGAGCGATGACGAAGGCTGGGGGCGGCAGACCGCGTTGATAACGATACCCGTCGGCGCGGTTCAGGAGATGAAGGTTCTCACGAACTCGTTCTCCGCGGAGTTCGGCTGGACTGCCGGGCCGGCGCTGAACATCGTGACGAAGGCGGGCACGAACGACTTTCACGGCGAGGCGCTCTTCATGGCTCGTCCGGGCAGTTGGCAGGCGAAGACTTTTTCGACCGCAGGCTTCTGTCCGCCGTCCGTGCCGAGCTGCGTCACGCCGACGACGCTTCAGCGGGTCAACGCGGCGGACACGCCCGACAAGCTGAGCCAACTCTCCGGCTCAATCGGCGGGCCGATCAGGAGGGACAAGACGTTCTTTTTCGTCGCCGACGACTACACGCGGCAGGACAGGACGACGTTCCTCTCGCCGTCGCTGCCCGCGTTCGTGCTTCCGGCTGACGGCAACCTCGCGTTCGTGGGCAACTACCGGCAGGAACTTCTCGACGCGCGGCTCGACCACAAGCTCACAGGGAATCAGACCCTGACGCTCCGCTTCAACCTGGATCGGTTCTTCGACAACAACCCGCAGGACGCCGTCGGCGGCACGAGCGCGCCGAGCGTCGCGCGCAGGTATTCGCGCCGCGGCTGGTCAATCCAGGGCAACCACACCGCCGTGCTCAACACGAACCTTCTGAACGAGGCGCGGTTCAGCTTCCTCGACGGCGACCCCGTGACGCGGTGGGAGGCGCAGACACTCTCGACGACATACACGCGCGCAGGCTCCGTGCCCTTCACCATCGGGCAGTCGCGCCTCGCCAACCTTTACAGCCGGCAGGCGCAGTTCTCCGACACGCTGACGTGGGTTCGCGGCAAGCACAACCTCCGCTTCGGCGGGAGCGCCGCGCGCCACACTTCGGGCGGCAACGGCAACGAGCCGGGCACAGCCGTCCTCGGCACGTTCACCTTCAAGAACACGACGACCAAGCCCTTCGACCAGTTGACGCTCGCCGACGTGCAGCAGTACACGCAGCCGATCAACTTCGGAATTTCGAGTTACAACCTGAGCCAGTGGCTCGTCTCCGGCTACGTGCAGGACAGCTACCGCGTGCGGCCCGACCTGACGCTCGACCTCGGACTCCGCTACGACCGACAGACGATCACGAACGCGACGAAGAACTTCGAGCCGCGCGTCGGCTTCGCTTGGAATCCGGGCGGCGACGGGCGCACGGTGATTCGCGGCGGCTACGGGATGTACTACACGCAGATTCGCTCGAACGTCTATGCGACGGCGCTGATCGGCGGGCTTGACGGGCTAACGACCTACACGGCTGTTCCCGGCCAGACGGGTTTCCCGACCTGCCTGACGTGCGCTCCCGTCAATCTTGACCCGCGGACGATACCCGCCTCGCAGCTTCCCGCGCGCGACATCACGATCAATCCGGGCCAGCGCGCATTTTACGAGGCGCAGTTCGCGAAGTACGGTCTGAACTTCGACCTTCTGCCGAACTACCCCGACAAGCTCGTCAACCCGCGCAGCCAGGTGATGTCGGTCGGCTCGGAGCACGAGTTCGGCAAGGGCCTCTTCCTCGGCTCCGACTTCGTGCACCAACACTGGACGGGCATTGACCGCACGGTTGACCTCAACGCGCCTTCGGTCTTCGACCGCACCGCGCCCGGTCAGGTGCGGACGGTCGCGCAGGCCAACGCCACGCGCCCGATCCTTCCGGTCAACGGCGGCGTGCGTCAGGTCAACGTCCTGATGAACCTCGGCGTCGCCGACTACAACGGCTTGCAGACGCAGTTCAGCTACCGCGGCAGCCGCAGGATGTACGCGTCGGTCAGCTACACTCTGTCGAAGGCGACGAACACGACCGAGCCGGACGGCAACGGCATCAACCCGAACCAGAGCATCATCACGCGGCTCGGAGATGAAGAGCGCGGGCCGAGCCTGCTCGACCAGCGCCACCGCGCCGTCGTCACGTTCACGTACCAGTTGCCGCTCCACTTCACCGTCGGCACGCTCTGGCAGTTCGCCTCCGCGCGGCCCTTCAACGCGACGACCGGCATAGACAACAACGGCGACGGGGCAAACAACGACCGCCCCGTCATCAACGGGCAGGTCGTCGCCAAGTCCGCGTTCCGGGGCACGGCGACATCGGACGTTGCGCTCTTCGTCGAGAACCGCATCCGAACCTCCGAGCGCACGAGCATCCTGCTTCGGCTCGAAGCCTTCAACGTCTTCAACCACGCGAACATCCTCGGACGCGCGCAGACGGTTTACGGCGACACGACGACGCCCAACCCGACCTTCGGCCAACTCGTCGCCGCGGGCACGGCGACGAACGCCATCCCCGCGCTCGCCAACATCGACCCGCCGCGGACGTTCCAACTGCAACTGCGGTTCATCTTCTGAGTGAACGATGAAACGAATCTCCCTCATCGCATTTCTTCTCGCCGCGCTCGCGTCGGCGTTCGGCTGCGCGCGCTTCTCGAATCCCGCGAACGACTCGAAGGCGCAGCGGCTCGTCGTCATCTCGCAAATCTACAACGAGATCATCTGGGCGCTCGGCGCGCAGGACGCGGTCGTCGGCGTTGACCTTTCAAGCACGTACCCGCCCGACGTGAAGAAGGTGCAGACGGTCGGCTACCACCGCGCGCTCAGTGCCGAAGGCATACTCTCGCTCCACCCGACCGCGATCCTCGAAGACGGCAACATCGGCCCGCCGCAGATCGTCGAGCAGCTCAAGAGCCTGAACATCCCTTTGAAGACCTTCGACGCGAAGAACGATTCGGTCGAAGGCACGAAGGCGCTCGTCCGCGAGATGGGCGCGTACTTCCAAAAGGAGGCGCGCGCGGAAGAGCTTTGCCGCACGCTCGACTCGCAGTTGGCCGCGTCGCTCGAACGCGTCAAGCAGTACACAGACCACCCGCGCGTCGCCGTCATACACTTCGGGCGCGCGTCGAATATTTATCTTGTGGTCGGCAAGGGCGGAGGAGGGGACGGCAGCGCGGCGAGTCAGATGATAGAATGGGCGGGCGGCGAGATGGCGATTGACTCGAAGGGGATGCAGCGCATGGAGTCGCCGGAGACAATCGCGCAGGCGAACCCCGACGTGATACTCGTCACGGACTACGGCTATGACCGGCTCGGCGGCTCACTCGAACAGATCAAGGCTCTGCCGGGCGTCGCCACTTCAAACGCGGCGAAGACGGGCCGCATCTTCCGCGTCGAAGAGAACGAGCTGATGTACTTCAGCCCGCGCACCGGCGAGAACGTCGAGAAGGTGGCCGCCATCATTCATCAAAAGTGACGGGGCAATCCGTCGTCACCCGTCAAAAGTGACAAGCGGAAAGTGACCAAACAACTCGCGACCCGGCGCGCGACCCTCTTCGCGCTCGTCTTCGCCACGCTCGTCGTGCTGGCCGCGTCCATACGCTACGGCGCGATTGATTTTTCGATCCCCGACATCGGACGTGCGCTCGCGTCCGTCCTCCCCGGCCACCCCGAACCGACTTTGGATCAGCGCATCTTTCTTGATCTGCGAATGCCGCGCGCCGTCCTCTGCCTGCTCGTCGGCGCGAGCCTCGGCATCGGCGGCGCGCTGATGCAGGCGCTCTTCCGAAACCCGATTGTCGAGCCGGGACTCGTCGGCACTTCGAGCGGCGCGGCCTTCGGCTCGGCGCTCTTCTTCGTCCTCGGCGGCGTCCTCCACGTCGGCGCGAGCGTCTGGAGTCTGCCGGTCGCCGCGTGCTTGGGCGGCATCCTCTCGACGTACCTCGTCTTCCTGCTCGCGCGCTCGCGCGAAGACGGGCGGGCCTCGGTCGTGATGCTTCTCCTGACGGGCCTCGCGGTCAACGCGCTCTTCATGAGCGCCATCGGCTTTCTTTCTTACATCGCGCGCGACCCGCAGGCGCGCTCGATTACCTTCTGGAGCCTGGGCACGCTTTCGGGCGCGAGCTGGAACGCGGTCAAGGTCGTCGCCGTCTCGACCATTGCCGGCACGCTCGCCGCCTTGCGTTACGCGAAGCAACTTAACGCGTTGATGATCGGCGAAGAGGAGGCGACATACCTCGGCGTGAACGTGAACCGCCTGAAGTGGATCGTCCTCTCGATCAACGTCGTCATCGTCGCCGTCGCGACGGCGTTCACGGGCGTCATCAGCTTCGTGGGGCTGATCGTCCCGCACATACTTCGGATGCTGGGCGGGGCGGACAACCGCTACC
>DASRCS010000289.1:0-12445 GCA_035652995.1 Pyrinomonadaceae bacterium | reverse complement strand
GATGTCGGCGCTCGCCATCGGATTCGTGACGGGCGTCGGCTGCTTCGTGATGGTGTCGGCGGTGAAGAAGCGTCTGGGCTACGACGACTCGCTCGACGTGTTCGGCGTCCACGGCACGGGCGGGACAATCGGCGCGCTGCTGACGGGTGTCTTCGCGACGGGCGCGGTCAACGCGGTCTTCAAAGACCCGGCGGGCAACGCGCTCCCCGTCGGACTCGTTGACGGCAACGGCGCGCAGATCTTGAACCAACTCGCGGCAGTCGGACTCACAATCGGACTGACGGTCATCGGCTCGTTCGCCATCCTGAAGTTCGTTGACCTCGTCATCGGCCTGCGCGTGAGTGAAGAAGAAGAGTTGGCCGGACTCGACCGTAGCCTGCACGGCGAAGACGGATACGACTTCGGACTCGAAGCCGCGTTCGCGCTGGGGTCAAAGGCGGAAGTCACGGCTGGCGAAGACATCATGCCGGGCTTCGCGAGCGAAGTCGTGTTTGAAGGCGTTGCGGGCGATTAAGAGCGCAGCGAACTATTGAGATTACTCGCGCCGTTCGGCGCGGGTACGACTCGACGTAGCAGGCGCGGGGGAGCGCGGGGAGGACGCTGTGGGGGTGGACTTCCTCTTTTAACTCCGCGCCTGTGCGGCGAGTCTTGAATGAAAAGCGTTGTGTACCTTCAAGACTGTGGCCGGAAGCGCGCGACGAACTCGTCCTTTGAAAGCCCCGCGGTCTCTGCAAGCTCCGCGACCCACGCCTCGTCTCGAAAATCCTTCTCGCCGATTCTGACCATGTACTCGCGCGCGACGCGATAGCTCTCCGTGTCAACGTCAACGGCGCGACGCCTGCCGCGGCCCGTCGCGGGGTCAATCACCTCGTCGAAGGGCAGGGGCTGGAACTCTCCGCCGCGGATGGTGACGACCGAGCCGGAGCCGCCGCGTTGCAGGTGCTTGAACGCGGCGTAGCCGAGGTCGCGCGCGTACTCTTCGTCGAAGGGAATCGGCGGCGCGCAGCGAAGCTCGTAGCCGACGGTCTTGTCAACAACCGTCACCTTGATGCCGCGACGTTCGAGGCTCGTCTGAACCTGATTCTTGACCTTGCTGCCGAGGTCAATCTCGGCGACGCGGATGTTCCCCTGCGCGTCGCGGTCAACGTCCTGAAGCTCGGCGACCTCGGCGGGGTCGAACATCTCGACGAGAGCCTCCGACAGCAGGACGACTCCGTGCGGTCGCCCCATCGCGCGGCGCTTGATGATCGCGCCCTCGACGATCCGGCAGATGTCCGCGAGCGAGACGCGGGAGCGCCGGAACTCTTCGGGGATGATTGTGCAGGTCGCGCCCGCGGCCTTGCCGATGGCGAGCGTCAGGTGCCCGGTCGGGCGACCCATCGTCACGCCGAGATACCAGCGGCCCGTCGTCTTCGCGTCCTCCATCAGACGTTTGACGATCTCGACGCCGTAGTGCCGCGCGGTCTCGAAGCCGAGGGTCGAGACGGCGTGCGGAAGCATCAGGTCGTTGTCAATCGTCTTCGGCACGAGCGCGACGCGGATCGAGCCGCCGGACGCGCGCTCGATTGCGGCGGAGCTGCGCACGAGGTCGTCGCCGCCGATGGTGACGAGCGCCTCGATTTCGAGCTTGCGGAGCGCGGCGACGGCGTTCTGCAAGCTCGTCTCGTTGCGCGTGATGTCGGTGCGCGCGGTGCCGAGGCTCACGCCGCCGTCGAGGTGTATGCGCGCGACCTCTTCGACCGTCATCTCGTGCTGCTCGTCGGTGTAGCGCTCGGCCAGCCACTCGAAGCCGTCGTGAAAGCCGACGGGCGTGCAGCCCGCCTTGCGCGCCTCGACGACGACCGCGCTGATGACGCCGTTCGTGCCCGGAGCCGGCCCGCCGCCGACCAGGATTCCGATTCGTTGAATTGCCATAAAAACTTCAGTCCACTCCGCCAGTCGAACCGAGCCTTACGTCTCGCATCTATGTCGAGTGTATTTGAATCTCTCTCTCCCGCGCCTCGTTCCAAGATATTTTTCGGTTATACAAACTCGCGGCCAGGCGGGGTGGTAGTCTCAGGCGACAATTTTCAGCGTCTCCCCTTGATTGTGAAGCGCGACGATCTGCTCGCCGCGCAAGGCGAGTTCGGCGTATGTCTGCCCCTCGTCGTCGCAGAATTCGACTTCGTAGGCGTCCGGCGCGAGAATCTCGACCACGGTCCCGACCTCGCCGCGCTTTAGCCTCCGCTCGGGTAAATCCTCAAGCAGGGCGACAGTGTCCAGCAACTTAATCTTTCTCCTCGCCACTATTTCTTCCTCCTCCTGACATAGCAAGTCGTCAGGCGCGGGACAGCTTCATTGTGAAGTATAATCCAACCGCTACGCACAATCGCTCTTCCCGATTCCGTCTCCATCTCGAAATCTATCGTGTACCGTCGCCCGTACATGTCTAACTCGCCGAGCTGCGCCTCCGCGGCGCGCGCCGCTTCCAACAACTTTTCCCGAAGCCTCGGAGCGTCCACCGCCGTTAGCCCAAGCGCAGAGGCGAACACGCGCGCTTTGCCCTTGCCACGCGGGCTATCTGGATTCAGGCAGTAATCATGCAGCTTTCTGATGTCAATAAGCGCGCTCTCTCCGTTAGGCAGCAGCATGGAGTTGAGGCTACAAGCGTCACATACTTATTGGCAACTATCTCAAGCGGCACGCCTGACGCTTATTAAGCCGTGGTGTTTCCGCTCAGATAACCGAAGCGTTCGCGGAACGCTTCGGCGGTCATGTTGCCGGCGCGGGCGAGTTTCTCGACCCAAGAGGCGTCGCGGAAGTCCCCAGGCTCAAGGCGGGTCATGTACTCGCGGGCGACGCGGTAGCCCTCGCTCTCGACGTTGACCATGCGAACGCGCGTGCGGCCCGTCTCAGGCTCGCGGATGTCGGCGAAGGCGATTGGTACCATGCGCCCGCCCTGGATGCTGACCATCGCGTCGCTGCCGCCGTCGCGCAGGAAGCAGATGGCCGCGTAGCCGAGGTCGCGGCAGTAGGCGGCGTCGAACGGGATCGGGTCGGCGCAGCGCAGCTCGTAGCCGATGTTCTTGTTAATGACGGTCACGCGAAGGCCGCGAGCCGCGAGCCGCCTCTGGACTTCGTCCTTCACCTTGCGTCCGAGGTCAATCTCGGAGAAGCGTATGTGTCCGTGCTCGTCGCGCTCGGCTTCCTGAAGGCCGGCAAGCTCCGCGGGGTCGAGCTTTTCGATGAGTCCTTCGGCGAGCACGGCGAGGCCGTAGCGCTTGCCGACGGCGCGGCGCTTGATGATCGCGCCCTCGACGATGTCGCAGATTTCGGAGAAGGGAACGGCCTCGCGCCCCTCGAACTCCTCGCCGATGACCGTGAGCGTCGCGCCCGCGGCCTTGCCGACGCCGAGCGCGAGGAAGCCCGCCTTGCGCCCCATCGCGACGACGACGAACCAGCGCTTCGTCGAGCGCGCGTCCTCCAACAAGTTCTGCACGAGTTCGACGCCGACGTGCCGCGCCGTCTGGTAGCCGAAGGTCGGGATGTGCGGCGGCAGAGGCAGGTCGTTGTCAATCGTCTTCGGCACGTGGACGACTTTGATCTCGTGTCCCGAATGCTCGGCGACGTAGCTCGAAGAGAGCGCCGTGTCGTCGCCGCCGATTGTGACGAGGTGGTTGACGCCGAGAGAGCGAAGCGTCTTAACCACCGTCTGCGTCGCCTGCTCGGACTTGGTCGGGTTGTCGCGCGCCGTGCCGAGGACTGAGCCGCCCTGAAGGTGGATGCGCGAAACGTCTTCGATGCGAAGCGGGCGGACGTGCGAGGTGTCCTCGCGCATGAGCCACTTGAAGCCGTCCTGCACGCCGAGGACTTCAAAGCCGTTGTTGATCGCCTCGATTGCGGCGGCGCTGATGACGGCGTTGATGCCGGGCGCAGGCCCGCCGCCGACGATGATCGCGAGAACGTTCTTGTCCGACATTGTCGAAAGTCTTAACCTCGGATTCTTTTGTCGAAAGCAGAAGTTTACCGGAGGGAGCGCCTTTATCAAACCGCGTCGGCGTGAATTATAGTTGGTCGGACATCAAACGCCTTTGACGCGGCATCCAAGGCAGCGTTGTAATTTCGCTTCACTCGGACAGACGGTCGGCCCGCAGCCCGCGTGCAGACCTCAACAATGCTTTAAGACCGAGACAATCACGTGCGGAGGTGACATGAGATTAAGCTCACGCGGTAAATTTTCACTCACGACCTTTTTGAGCGTCTTGCTCGTCGCGCCGCAGGCGGCAGTTGTGCGCGCGCAGCAGTCACAGAAGCCGCCGCAGAGCGAGCAGGAAGAGGTCGTCAAAGTTGACACGGCCATCGTGCAGTTGCACGCGGTCGTCACGGATCGGAAGGGTCAGGTCGTCGGCAACCTCAAGCAGGAAGACTTCACGGTCATGGAGAACGGCGCGCCGCAGGAGATAAAATTCTTCTCGCTTGAAAACGTGCCGAGCCGTCGCGCGGCCAACGCAAAAACTGCGGACGCTGTCCCGTCTGGCCCCACAGCACCCGCATCGCCGCGCGCCATGCCCGCGCGCACGGTCGTGCTCTTCGTTGACACGCTGCACCTCTCGATCCAGAGTCTCATGCGCGCGAAGCGGCAGTTGCGCCAGTTCGTTGACCAACAACTGACGGACGAAGACATGGCCGCCGTCGTCACCCCGACCGGCTCGCTCGGCATCCTGCAACAGTTCATGCGCGACCGCGCGCGACTGAAGTACGCGATTGATAGGATCACCCCGTTCCAGCCGAAGTCGAGCCTGTTTACGCCGTACCTCGCGGCGCAGGTTTTGAGCGACGACCCGAAGGCGCTCGGCGTCGCCTTACAGATTCTCAGCGTCGAAGAGAACTACCAGCCTTTCAACGCGGAGGCGGATAAAAACTACGCGACCGGGCGCGCGCGGGAGATTCTCGGCGAGGAGGAGAACTACCGGCGCGCGAGCCTGCTCGCTCTGAAGGCCGTCAGCGAGCGGCTCGCGGCGTTGAAGGGCCAGCGCATGATCGCCTTCGTCTCCGACGGCTTCACGCTCTACGACGGCGGGAACGGCTCGGACACGCAGGACTTAAGCGCGGCCACGAGCCGAGCCGCGCGCGCGGGCGTCCTCATCTACACCTTCAACGCGAAGGGCCTGAGCACGCCGGTCGAGTCGCAGGCGTCTTCGCAAATCCCGCTGAACTCGATTGACTTCTCGGACTACATGAATCGGTCTGAGAACGACCAGAAGGATGTCTTAAGAGTCATCGCGGACGAGACGGGCGCGCGTGCCTTCATCAACAGGAACGACATGGATAACTCTCTCGGCGACATGCTCGAAGAGAACCGCGTGTACTACACGCTCGCCTACTACCCGCAGGAGGAGAAGGATCAGAAGAAATTTCGGAAGATCAAGGTGCAGGTGAAGAATCACCCCGAGTACACGGTGCGCGTGCAGTCGGGCTACCAGCCCGCCGAGGAGGCGAAGGAGAAAGCTGCGGCGACTCCGCAGCAGGCCCTGTTCGACGCGATGGTCGCGCCGCTCCCGGCGACGGACGTCGGCATAACTGCGTCGGCGAACTTCCTCGTCCGCGGGGGCGACGACGCGCAGGCCACTCTGCAAATACACATCAACGGCAACACGTTCGAGTACCCGGCGCAAGGGCAAAACCGCCTGCTCGACTGCGAGCTGGCCGTGGTCGTCTTCGACCAGCAGGGGAAGATCGCCGACAGTTCGAGCGAGGAGGTCAAGGGCACCTTCACGCCCGCGCAGCTCGAATCGGCGCGTCGAAACGGGTTCCGATACGAAAAGCGCCTGAGCCTCAAGCCCGGCCTCTACCAGGTGAGAGTCGGCGTGCGCGAGGCGTCCAGCGGGACTATTGGCACCGCGAACGCCTGGCTCGAAGTGCCCGACCTCGGCAACAGGAAGCCCGCCATGAGCGGACTCTTCCTCGGCCAGGGGCGCGAGACGAACGCGCTCGGTTCAGGCGATAAACAGGCCGCGAGTTTGAAATCCGTGGCGGGGCAAGCTGCATTTAAGAACGGCGATTTCGTCTCGTACCGCTTCGTCGTTTACAACGTCGAGCCGACCGACGGGCAGTTGAAGGTGGAAGTCGTGCGGGGCGACACGCCGGTTTTCTCCGGCGACTGGCAGCCGCTCTCTTCTCGCGCCCTCAGAAGCGACGGCAAAGGCGTCGAGGCGGGAGGCCAGTTAAGAGCGGCGCTCCCGCCGGGCCTCTACACCCTGCGCGTGAGCGTCAAGGACTCGCACTCGAAGAAGGCCATTCAGCAGAGCGTTGACTTCGAGGTGAATCCCTGACGCCCGGACGCGCTCTCGAATAATTCGTCGTCACTTCTGCCCGCCGGAAAGGTACTGCGCGGGCAGAGGCGTCTTCGGCGTCTCGCCCTCCCAGAGAATGCCGACGACCCACCAGCGCTTGCCGTCGAACATCAACTGAATGCTGTTGATGCCTCGGGCGAAAGGCGTCGCGTCTTCGGGCTTGTGGCGGCTCTCGTAGGTGCTCCACGCGTGGACGATGTGGCCGTAAGTTTCACTGTGGCGCGCGACCTCTTTTTCGTAAAAACCTTCGGTCGCGAAGAACGGGCTTGAGCGCTCGATGTAGCCTTCAACGTCGAAGACGTGCGTCGCGTAGTCTTCACTCCCGGTGAGCGGCGTGCCGGGCTTCGTGCCCGGAGGGCGGACGGGCGAGGTCGGCATCAGTCGCGCGCCCGGAATGAAGAGCGAGCGCATCCTGTCCCAGTCGCGCGCCTTGCCCGCCGGGCCGGAGATCACGTCGTAGAGCGCGGCGAGGATGTTGTCAACCGAACTCACGTCGGTGGCTCTGGGCGTGATGACTTTAGCCGGCGTCTCTACCACGACCGGAGGTATTTTCGGCTTCGGAGGCTCCTGCGCGCGTGCGTGGCCGAGCAGCAGCCCGGTGGTCATGCCGAGCATGACGAGGGAAGGGAAGATCAGGTTTCTCATCTGTCGAATCCTCTCAAATGGTTTGTCGGAGAGCTTCTGCTATTCGTTTCGTCGTCTCGAAAACTCTAAGCCAACGACTCGGTGCAAACGTCGCGGAGCGAGCAGCCGGCGCAGCGCCGCGGGTCTTCGTGGCTGCGGTGGACTTCGTCTTCGGCGGTCGCTTCGCGCATCTCTTCGATGAGCGCGAGCGCCCAATCCTTCAACTCGTCCGTGTACTCGACGCGCACGTCGCGGTCGCGGTACTTGATGACGCCGAAGGGCACGCGCGCGCCGAGCACGTCTTCGACGAGAAGGCAGTAGGCGGCGAGCTGCGCCAGGTGCGAGTCGCGCGGGCGACCGTCCGAAGGGCACGCCGCGGATTTCACCTCGACGGGGACGACTCCGCCGTCCGCTTCAATCAGGTAGTCGGGCCTGCCGACGAGTTCGAGCGCTTCGGAGACGAGCGGCTTCTCCTGCCTGACTCCTTCCTTGCCGATCTCCGCGGGCGCGACGCGACCGACGGGCTTGCTCGCGTCGTTGTAAAGGAGCGCGCCCGCGGGCAATCCCGAACGCTTCGACTCGCGCGACGCGGCGACGCGCGCGACGAAGGCCGCGAAGACGAGCGCGCAGAGCAGGAGCGCGAGCCAAGTCATCCGCGCCACCAGAGAAGAAGGAGCATGACGGCGACCGCGAGCGCGAGATAAAGGCAGAGCGTCGAGAGCGTGCGTAGCCGTCCGGCGCGCTCGACCGTCCGCCCGTGCCGCTCGTGCCAGCGGCGTCCGGCCTCGCGCGCCTCGCCGCCGCGCGTCGGCGTGATGCCTTCGCGCCGCAGCCACCACGCCCGCGCGCAGAAAAGATACTCGCCCATCGCGGACGCGCGTATGAAGTCCCGGCGGTCGCGCTTCTCCATAAGCCTGCCTGAACTCGAAAAAGTCGGAACCCGTCCGGCGAGATAGTAACCCATCGGCGCGGCTTCGTGTAACGCTTCGCCGCGCGGCGTGCCGTCGGTCGGCAGGCGGGCGTATAATCTCCGAAACCAAAATCCAGTTTGAAGTCTAAGGGGGAAATGATGGAGGAGAGGGAACTCGGAAAGGGCGGACTGAAAGTGTCTGCGCTTGGCCTCGGCTGCATGGGGATGTCGGAATTCTACGGCGAGCGCGACGACGACGAGTCGGTCGCGACGATCCACCGCGCGCTCGAACTCGGCATGAATTTTCTCGACACGGCGGACATGTACGGCGTGGGCCGCAACGAGGAACTCGTCGGGCGCGCGATACGCGACCGCCGCGAAGGAGTCGTTCTCGCGACGAAGTTCGGCAACGTGCGCGGCGAGGACGGCAGCTTCCTCGGCGTCAACGGTCGGCCCGAATACGTCCGCTCGGCGTGCGACGCCTCTTTGCGCCGGCTCGGCGTCGAGGTGATTGACCTGTACTACCAGCACCGCGTTGACCCGCAGACGCCGATTGAAGAGACGGTCGGCGCGATGGCGCGTCTCGTCGAAGAAGGAAAGGTTCGACACCTCGGACTCTCGGAGGCTTCGTCTGAGACGATCAGACGCGCGCACGCAGTCCACCCGATTGCGGCCCTGCAAAGTGAATACTCTTTGTGGACGCGCGACGTTGAAACGAAAATCCTGCCGACCTGCCGCGAACTCGGCATCGGCTTCGTCGCCTACAGCCCGCTCGGTCGAGGCTTCCTGACCGGGCGCTTCGAGAAGCCCGAAGACCTGCCGGAGAACGACCGCCGCAGGCAGTTCCCGCGGTTTCAGGACGAGAACTTTCAGCGCAACATGCGACTCGTCGAGCGCGTGCGGGAGATCGCCGGAGAGAAGGGCTGCAAGCCTTCGCAGTTGGCGCTCGCGTGGGTTCTCGCGCAAGGGAAGGATGTCGTGCCGATACCCGGAACGAAGCGGCGCAAGTACGTCGAAGAGAACGCGGGCGCGGTTGATGTCGAGCTGACGGGCGCAGACCTCGAACGCATCAACGAAGTCCTGAGCGCGGAGAAGGTCGCGGGCGCGCGCTACCCTGAGCAGGGGATGAAGGCCGTCAACCGCTGACGACTCGTAGGCCGAAGACGAAAGCGTCCGGCGACGACGAAGTGTAGTCAATGGAAAAGTGAAACGCCGCTCCCTCGCCGGAAGGAGCGGCGCTTCACCGTGGACGTGTTCTGGTCTTTGCGCGAAAGTTCGCGCGGTCGCTAAACGGTTCGGCGTCCCGTCAAAAGGTTAATGACGAAGATGACGAGCGCCACGACGAGCAGAATGTGAATCAGCCCGCCGCCGATGTGTGCGACTAACCCGAGCAGCCAGAGCACGAGAAGAATCACGAGAATTGTCCAAAGCATCCCTCAACCCTCCCTTTCGCCTTCAAGTCCGAAATTTGAAACCCAACCCTCCGGTCGCCGCGTCTAGTGGCAACGCTCATGCCAACTCAGCTTGCGACGAGAGCCGCAGCCGAGCAAGGGCCTGGAAGAGTGCGATTTATTAAGAAAGGTGCAGGCGCGTACACGGATTAGCTCGCGCGCCGAGTAGCCTCGGAATGTATTGATACTTAGCACGCGAGTCCGCGCGTGTTTAGTTTCGCATCAGTACATTCGTTTGATTCGGAGTGGGCGCGACTCGCGAAGGCGACGCGCGCGAAGCGTCGGGGCGATAACGCGTCGCCAAGAAATCGAGGAGGAAGAATTAGCCGGACGCCGGCTCGGCATCGTCGAGACGCGAACGGAATGACGGCGGCATGGGCGTTGCTTTCGGCGAAGTCGATTACCCTCGCGCACTACAAGAATTTTTTAAGGCAACAAGCTTTCAGGCGGAGTCGGCTTCATGCAAAAGCGTGCGAGGTCTTGGAGCAGTTGGCTTTGGATGGCGATAGCCTTGGCCGCGGTCGTCGCCGCCGTCTGGGTCGAGGCTTTGTCGAAGCAGCCTTCGGGCCGCGCGAACCTCAAGATCGAAGTCGCGTCGCTCAGGTCGCAGGCCGCGGTCGGGCAACTCCTCGCAGAGCAGTCTGCGGCTGGCAATCTCACTTCCACATTCGTCGCGGCGCAGTCGTCGCAGATTCTGAAGAACGTTGACTCGACGCGCGCGCGCCTCCGGCCTTCGGAGTTCGAGCCGGCGTTGCGCGAAGACGTGGCGCGCGCGGGCGACCTTTCGTCGAGGCTTTCGGAAGACGTGCGCGCGCTCGAAGACGCGGGCGGCGACGGCGCGAAGGCGAACGCGCTCAAACAGGAGTTCGCGGAGCTTGTTTCGCAGTTGCTGACGCTTGAGGACAGTTTGAAATCATAGTGGCGGACGGAGGCTTGGGCCGGTCAAAGCCGCTCGCATGAAAAAGTGGGTCGAGATATTTTTGGGGATTCTGACGGCGATGGGCGGCTTCGTCGAGGTGGGCGAACTCGTCTTCTCGGTGAACGCGGGCGCGAAGTTTCGCTTCAGCCTGCTCTGGGTCTCGCTCGTCGGGACGGTCGGCATCATCGTCTATTGCGAGATGGCCGGGCGCATCGCCGCCGTCAAAGAGCAGCCCGTCTTCAACCTCATACGCGAGCGCGCCGGACTCGACGCGGGACTCCTGACGCTCGTCGCGGCGACCGCCGTCAACCTTCTGACCTGCACGGCTGAGATCGGCGGCATCGCCATCGTCTGGCAACTGCTTTCGGGCTGGCCGTACCGCTGGCTCATCGTCGTCGCGTTTGTCTTCCTGCTGCTCACCGTCTGGGTCTTGGAGTTCGAGTGGATCGAGCGCGTGTTCGGTCTGTTCGGTCTGTTGATGTGCGTCTTTCTCGTCGCGGCAGTTTACCTGCGCCCGGATTGGGGACAGGTCGCGGCGGGGTTCGTGCCGCGCGTGCCGCACCTCGAAAGCACGAGCGAGTATTACCTGTTCGCCTACTTCGTCGTCGCGCTGCTGAGTTCGATCATGCTGCCTTACGAGACCTACTTCTACGCTTCGGGCGTGATTGAGGACGGCTGGAACCCTTCGGACATAAATCTCAACCGGATCATCTGCGTCGTCGGGATGACGCTCGGCTCGGTGCTCGGCGTGGCGCTGGTAATCTTGGGAACGCAGGTCTTTCAGCCGCGACACATCGAGCCGGAGCTACCGGGCGCGGCTGCGCTCGGCCCGGCGATGCTGTTCGGCAAGGTCGGTCTGATCGCGGCCATCCTCGGAATGTTCTTCGCGTTCGCGGGCGCGGCGATTGAGACCGCTCTGACGAACGCGTACAACCTCGCGCAGTTCCTCGGCTGGCCGTGGGGGAAGTTCAGGCCGGCGCGCGACGCGGCGCGTTTCACGCTGGCATGGGCGGCGACGTTCGCGCTCTCCGCGCTCGTCATCATCACGGGCGTTGACCCCGTCAGCGTCGTCGAGTATTCGATAGTCTTCTCCGTCGTCATCCTTCCGTTCACGTACTTTCCGCTGCTCGTCATCGCGGCGGACAAAGACGTGATGGGCGAGCACGCGAACGGTTGGCTGGCGAACGCGCTCGGCTGGTTCTACCTCGTCGTCATCACGCTGGCGGCGCTCGCGGCGATACCGCTGCTCATCATCACGCACGGGGGGCAGGGCTGATGCGGGAATTTCTGGACGTGGTTCGGAGTGTTCTGGATCACGAAGTCGTTGACTCGAACGAGATGCCGTGCGGCATGGTTGACGACATCGAGGTCGAGGGCGGCGCGGGCGGCGAGTTGAGGGTGACGGCGCTGCTCGTCGGCGCGGGCGCGTGGGCGGACAGGCTGCCGCGACCGTTCGGCGCGGCGGCGAAGCTCATCTTCGGAAGGCAGAGGACGCGCGTGCCGTGGGGCGAAGTGTCCGTGATAACGGAGAGGATAAAACTGAGGTCGAGGGCGAGCGAACTCGGACTGGGCGGGGCGGACAGGAAGGCTTCGAGGTTGATCGGGAGGTTGCCGGGCGCGTGAAAGTCAGCGAGTTTCAGTTCATGAGAGTCGAGACTGAGGGAGGGCGCTTCCTCGGCCACGTCTTCGACCTGCGGAGCCACGGCGAGCCGGAACACGGCGAGACGCACGACGCCCGCGCCGTCAACGAGGTCGTTTACGGAAGGCCCGGCCTCCTCGAACGCCTCGGCATCATTCGGGCGGAGACGGACGCGATTCCGTGGGAGGCGGTGAAAGAGATCAGAGGAAATAAGATCATCGTTGCCGACGCGGTCGGGAGGGAGAAGCGGGGAACAGGGAAATAAAAGTCATGCACGGAAAAAAGCGGCGCGGCCCTTCATCCTTCAATGATGAAGGGCCGCGCCATTTCATGTTCGCCCCTGTTGCCTTTGGCTAGCGATTCGGCTTACCAAATCTGGCAGCGCTCGTCCGCGGGGCGCACCATCGCGTCGCCGTCCTTGCACTGGAACGCCTCGGCGAACTGCGGGAGGTTCCGCAGCGGCGCGTTGACGCGGAAGCGGTCGAGCGGGTGCGGGTCGGTCTTCGTGCGCTGGCGCGCGGCTTCGGGGCGGATGCTGCCGGCCCAGACCTGCGCCCAGCCGAGGAAGAA
>DASRCS010000288.1:0-5279 GCA_035652995.1 Pyrinomonadaceae bacterium | reverse complement strand
GGATAGTCCCGTCGAAGCAGTACGCCGACAACCTCGGCATCCCCCGCCCCGAAATCACCTACGACCTCGACCCGTACACGCGCGCGGGCTACGCGGCGGCGCGCAAAACGGCGGCGCAACTCTTCGCCCAGATGGGCGCGACCGACTTCACCTCGCCGAACATGAGCAGCGCGAGCCTCTTCTTCTACGAGGAAGAGCCGTACATCCTCAACGGCGCGGGGCACGTCATGGGGACGTACCGGATGGGCAACGACCGCGCGCATTTCGTCTGCGACGCGAACCAGCAGTCGTATGACCACCCGAACCTCTTCCTGCTGGGCAGCGGCGTCTTCCCCAGCGTCGGCACCGCCAACCCGACGCTCACCATCGCCGCGACGACCTTGAAGGTCGCCGACTACATCATCAAGTCCGTGCTGAAGTGAGAACCGGAGAAAACAATGATCACTCTCATCGCCAAGTGGTACGTCAAAGAGGGAAAGCATGCGGCGGCGGTCGCCGCGCTTCAGGCTCTGGCCTCGGAGGTCTTGAGCACGGAGCCTGAAACGCTCATGTACCTCGTCCACACGCCCGACGCGAGCCACGCGTCGCTCCCGCCGCCGACCGACACGGAAGTCCTCTTCGTCGAGGGATACGCGAGCATGGAAGCGTTCCTCGCACACCTGAACGGCCCCGCGTTCACGAACTTCGTCAAGCAGCACGGCGACCTGTTCGTGTACGCGACGGGCACGACCGCCGGGGGCGAGGCCGCGAGCATCCCGTTCGTCGAGGTCGAGTTTCTCCACAGGCGTGCGGGCTTCGTCCGCGAACAGGCAGCCGGGGCCGAGCTTTAACCGCCGGCTGCCGGGGCCGACTCGTCTCAAGACAAAACGCGAACCGATACTTCCCTTCACCGCGAGGAGAAAAAGGATGCCGAAAACGACAAGAAACGACCAGGGTATGCCGCCCGTCCCCGCGGGCTTCCAGATGCCTTTCTACTACGCGTCGCTCGTCAACTGCGCCATGTACTTCCCCGTCGAGCCGGGCGTCCTCAAGCCGTACCTGAAAGGAAAGTTCGTCAAGCCCGCGCTCTTCGACGGTCGGGGCCTCGTCTATTTCAACTACCAGCTCTACACCGCGCACTTCCCGGGCTTCATGTCGCTCGTCACCGAGATCGAACTCAACATCGTGAGCTACCCCGCGGCGGTCGAGCGCCACGTGCCCGCACTCTCCTTCCGCGAGTTCGTCACCGGCGAGGATCAGACGAAGCTCTACGGCAACCTGCGCGTCCACGTCCCGTGCGACAACCCGCAGGCGATCAAGGCGGGCGTGGAGTTGTTCGGCGAGCCGAAGTTCCAGACCACCTTCAACGCCAGCCTGCCGTCGCTCAACGACCCGACGGTGAAGTCCTGGATGTTCATCTGCAACGACCCCGCGGCCAAAGACCCGACGAAGGACGACGGCAGCTACATCTTCAAGGCCGACGCCGACCTCCCCGGCCTCGACCCGGTGGCCGGCAACGTCTCGCCCACGACCGAGTACGGGATCGTCGGCGGTCGCCTCATCGGCGCGCGCTGGAACATACTCGAACCGCACGAGACCTACTTCCTCGACCCCGCGCAGGCGAAGCGCGTCGAGGTCTCCTACGGCACGAGCCAGCACCCGATGAAGAAGGACATGCAGACGCTCGTCGGCGACTCGCCGTGCGCGGCGGTTCAGACCTTCGCCTCGAAGCCGGTCGCGATCCAGAGCCGCGCCTACTACGCGGACATCTGAAGCGACTCGCATCTCGCCGGCCCGCGACACCGCGCCGTCAATAATTGACGCGGAGAATGCTTCGGCTCGCCACGGTCACTTTACGCGACCGTGGCGGGCCGAAGTGTTAATGGAAAATCTGCTCGCGGCGTGTCAAACGTCGGCGCGACGCGAGCGGATGAGTTTTACGGGTGCGGGTGCGACTCCGGCACGTCGCGCACGATGGGGAAGGTCTCGTGCGGCTTGGGCGCATTCGCGCGCGGGCGTGCCGCTCCGAGAATCCTCGCGGACTTCTCCGCGGCCTGCGTCGGCGGTGCGACGGGCGTCGGGCACGGGCCTGACTGCGGGTACTCGTCGCAGAAGTTCGCAATCGAGATCGCGAGCTGGAGACTGAAGTCGGTCGAGAGCGTGTTCAGGCCCTTCTCCGGCACGCCGCCCGCGACGTAGTTGCCGAACGGCACGGCGCATTCAATGTCCTGAAACCAGCGCATCCAGTAGGCATTCCCCTTCGGCTTGTAGGTGTACGGGTACTTCGACTGGAACGAAGGGTTCATCGGCGCGTCGCTCGGAAACTGCGCGGTCATGTGACAGCTCATGCAGGAGCTGATGGGGTTGTCAACCGGCCCGTTCAGGCGACCGTCCCAGCCGAGGTGCGTCGGGGGCAGCTCGTTCGCGTCGTCGTTGATGACCGTCTCCTTGAGCTGCGGGTTGATCTTGGTCTTGTCGGGCGGCGTGGTGAAGCTCGTCTGCGTGTAGATGTTGTTGTTGACCTCGTGGTCGTTGCCCCACATCAAACCGACGGGGACGAGGTTCTCCCACGCGTTCTGGTGGTTGAGCGCGCCGTTGTACTGGAACGTGCCGAAGAGCCAGCCCGTCGGGGCCTGCTTGTCGTCGGTGCGGACGGCTATGTCCATCTGGATGAGCGCGACCTGCTTGAGCACGCGGTCGTCGCCCGCGGGCGGGCTGCACGGCAGCTTGTAGCACGGGTCGATGTATGCCTCCCACTGCTTCGGGTTGGCGAGGCTCGGCACCTGATTCGTCGGCACGTCAACGAAGAGGAGTTTGAAAATGACCGTGCCGATGGGGAAGCCGTTCGGCTTGCTGCTCTTCGACGGGTCGGGGTTCATGTGGTCGGCCCAGACCTGGCCGATGGTGTAGCCGGCGAGGTCGTTGAAGAAGCCGACGGCGTAGGTCTGGCCGTTGACGTAAGTCTGCGACGAGGCGAGTTGCTGCTTCTGCACCTGCGCCTCTTTCGTCAAGCCGTGAATGCCCTCGCGCCCCGAAGGGCCGTAGTCCTGCCAGGGCATGTGATACCAGGCGCGCTTGTTGTTGTGCTCGACGCGGAAGTCAACGTCTGTGTTCCCCTCGAAGCAGTAGTCGCGGACTTTCATCATGTAGGCCTTCCAGTCGGCCTTGAAGTTGTCGGAGAGGAAGGCCGGGCGGCTCGTGGGGCCGGGCATCTGCGTCGGGTAGTTCTGACTTAAGACGAAGAGCGGGCCGCTGTAGATGCTCGGCGGCGGGATGAAAGCCGGGTTGGCGTTCGGGAAAGGCGGCTGCGGCGGCAGCTTCACCTGCGCGAGCGCCCGCGCCAGACTAGCGCCTGCGCTCTGCCCGCTGACGTAGCGCGCGGCCAGGAAGCCGCCGAGCGAAAGCAGAGTCAGGCAGAGCAAAGCGCGCTGGAGAACTGCGACGGTCTTGCGTTGGTGGGTCATCTTCTTCTCCTTTGCTATCCGCGGTGCAAAGCTTGAGGCGGCCCGACGACGACCGCCCCGTTGTTAACGGTGCTGACGAACGTGCGAGATTTTCCCGACGCAAACTGCTTCCGAGACGCGAGGCTATCTCTTCTTCGATTTCGCTTTCGATTTACCCTTCGACTTCGACTTTGATTTCGCCCGCGCCTTCTTCCCGTCAGGCTCGCACGCCGCTTGCGATTCGGGCGAGCCGAGCGAGAGCTTGTACGCGCTCCAGGCGGAGGTGCGCGCGCTGATGAATTTCCGGTAGTCGTCGCTCGTCTTCAGCGAGGGCGTCTCCGCCGGCTGCACGTTCCCTTCCTCGTCCTTGACCGGCAACTGCGCCGCGAGTTCGGCGTGCACCTGCTGCATGTGCGAAGGCTTCCCCTTGCCGGGGTCTTTGCCGCTCGGCTTCGGGACGGCGACTCCCTGAAGCGGGTCGTCCGTGCGCGGGGTCGAGAGCGTCAGCACGCCGCCCAAGCTCGGCGCGGCGGCGTCGCGCTTGGTGAGCGCGGGCAGGTTCCAGCGCTTCTCGACCGTCTTCAGAATCGAGGTGTGGTCAATCGGCGTCGAGTTCGCGGCGACGCGGAAGACCGTGCCCGCCTTGATGAGCGGCGAGACGAGGACGGCGGGGACGCGCACGCCGAAGCGCGTGAAGTCGAAGCCGTACTCGCCGGGCGTGTTGTCGGGCGGCGTCGCGCCCTGCGGCGGCGCGACGTGGTCGTAGCAGCCGCCGTGCTCGTCGTAGGTGATGATGAGAAGCGTCTCGTTCCAGCCCTTGCCGTTGCGGAGCGCGTAGTAAACGTCGTGGATGAGTTGTTCGCCGAGCGCCATGTCGTAGTTCGGGTGCTGGCTGTTGCCGGTCGAACCCCACGAAGGTTCGAGGAACGTGTAAGGGGGAAGCGTGCCCGCCGCCGCCGCGGCCTGAAAGTCTTTGAAGAGGCCGAAGTGTGATTCGGGCGCTGCCGTGGTGTCGGGGAAATTCAGGCGCGTGAGCGGCTTCGCGTTGTAGCCGTAGATGGCCCAGTTCACGTTGTGCTTGCTCATCAGGCCGAAGATGCTCTGCACGGTGAAAGACTTGGTGCTGTCGTTCATGTGCCCCTGACTCGTCGCGGCGTTGGCGAAGGCTCGGTTGGGAAGCGTCTCGGTCGGCGCGGAGCTGTACCACTGGTCGCAGACGGCGTAGCCGCGCGCGAGTCCCGAAAGCACGGGCAGCATCTCCGGCGTGAAGACGCCCATGATGTTCTGCGCCACCGTGCCGGGAAGGATTGACCAGCCCTTCTTCTTCGACTCCCAGCCGAGCGTGTAGGCGAAGTCTTTGACGAAGCCCTGATTCGTGGCGACGGGCGGCACGGGCGCGGTGACGCTCCCGAAGAGTTCCGAGTTCGTCGCGGCGTAGCCCTCGCCGGGGTCTGCGCCGGGCATGAAGTAGGCGTTCTTGTCGGTCGCCTTGATCTTGAAAATTTTGACGGGCTTACCGTTCGCGTCCGGGTTCGTCTCCTTGCCGGTCAGCCCCTCGAACGGCTGCCCCGTCGGCGACTTGTTCCCCGCGTCGGCGTAGAGGAAGCCGAGCATGTGGTCGAAGGAACGGTTTTCGAGCATGAGCGTGACGACGTGCTGAATCTTCGAGAGCTGGTTGCCGCTGGGCATGAAAGCACCTCCGGGAGTCCTGACAGTTGGTAGAGCGTGAAAGAGGCGGGGCGAACCTTCGCCCGGAAGAAGAAGGAGTACGTTCGAGCCGCGCCGCAAGAGACGACGCTTGACGCGGCCAGGGCATTCGCTCAGTTCGAGCCGGCGTTCAGGACAGACACCCCTGCA
>DASRCS010000287.1:0-55374 GCA_035652995.1 Pyrinomonadaceae bacterium | reverse complement strand
ACGCTCAAGCGGGAAACCAAGAAGTTGGAGGAGCAGCGCAACGCCGCCAGCGCCAAGATCGAGTGGCGCTTTACGACTGAAGATGCACGGCGCAAGTTGCATCGTCTCTATCCTTCAACTTCAGACTGACGGAGCACTAGAGCTTAGAAAGCATACCCGCGAAATAGAGCTTCGGATTGAAAATGACGGCAGCCGCACTGTCACTCCTCGCCCTCGTGTCTGCGCTCATCACGATTCGCGCAGAGTACAAGGAGCGGCGGCGACAGGTTTACGTCTTCAAGCCTCTGACGGTCGTCCTCGTCATTCTCATCGCGTTGCAAACCAAGTTCGCCGCCACGTCTCCGCTTTACAGGCAACTGGTCGTCGCGGGGCTTCTGTGCTCGCTGGCGGGCGACGTGTTTTTGATGCTGCCGCGCGAGAGGTTCGTGGCGGGGCTGGCCTGCTTTCTGGCGGCGCACGTCTGCTACATCGCGGCGTTCGCGGCGGGCGTCGGCGCGCGGCAGTTCTCCGCGTGGGGCGCTGGCGTGTTCGCACTGTACGGCGCGTTGATGCTGCGTCTGCTGTGGCCGCGTTTGGGAAAGTTGAAAGCGCCGGTGACGGTTTACGTGGCGGCGATTCTGTTGATGGCGTGGCAGGCTTTGAACAGGTGGATGACGGCGGGAGACGCGGGAAGCGCGGTGGCGCTCGCGGGGGCTTTGCTGTTCGTCGCGTCGGATTCGGCTCTGGCGTGGAATCGTTTTCGGGCGGAGTTCAAGAGCGCGCAAGCCGTCGTGCTCGGCACGTACTTCGCCGCGCAGTTGTTGATTGCCCTTTCGACGTGAAGCTTTTAAGCTTGAGTCGAATGAAAGTGAGTTCGTGCGCGATTGCCTCAGTAAGTTATCGCAAGGCGAAGTTTCGGGATGGCTGAGAAATATCTTTTCGACGAAGAGGAAGACGCTGAGGGCACGGGCGAGCCTTTGGAGAAGGCTCTGCGCGAGCGTCTGCGCTCGGTGAGGAGCGCGAGCGAGCGGCGGACGATTGCGGGCTTGGCGCGAGAGATCGGGAAGCTGCCGACCGACGTGGCGCGCGCGGCGCTCGAAGTCGGCGCGGGTCTCGCGTCGGTGAGTTTGCGCGCGGGTGTTGATTTTTTGCGCGTCGTCCCGGAGGCGGCGCAGGTGCTCGACGCCGAAGAGTTGCGCGCGTGGGGCGAGATGGGGCGGCGTTTGACGATGGCCGATGTCGAGACCGGCTCGGCCTTCATCACGTCGGGCGTCGGGCGGCTCGGCGAAGTGCCGCGCGGCACGCGACTGCCGCTGCTTCAGGTCTGCGCCAGGCAGTTGACGCTCTCGACTTCGGTCGCGCTTGAGACTTACCGGAAGGCGGGCGAGGTCGCGCGCGCGGTCGGCGACGAGGAGTTGCTGCGGCGCGTCTTCGAGGTCGCGCTGGAGATCGCGCGCCGCTCGGCGAAGCACAGCGCGGACTTCATCGCCGCGACGCCCGCCGTCGCCGCGCGCCTCTCGTCTTTCGGCGAAGAGGTTGACGAGAGCCGCGCCGAAGAAGAAGTCGAGGCACGGGGAAGCGCGAGCGTGTGGCGCGGCGCGCTGGCGCTCGCGGGTGAGTTCGCGGCGCGCGTCGGCGGCATCGCGTCGGACGTTTGGGCGGCGCTGCCGGCGGCAGTCGAGGGCTTGAGCGCGGACGAGGCGTTGATGCTCTTCCGCCAGTCCGAGTCGTTTCTTGAACGCGGCGGCACGGCGGCTTTGAACGTGCTCGCGGCGGGCGGCGAGGTTTTGCGTCTCGTGCCCGGAGTGTTCGACGAGTGGGAGACTTTGCTGCGAGCAGTCGCGGCTCACAGCAACGCGTGTCTCGTCGCGCTCGCGCGCACGGGGCCGACGGCGCTGCGCGCTCTCGCGGAGGCGAGCGCGGGCAACACGCGGCTCGAAGAGATCGCGCGTGCCGTCATCGAGACGACGTGCGAGGTCGCGCGCGTTGACGCCGAGGCCGCCATCTCGTGCTTCCGCTCGACGCCGCAGGCTTTGCGCTCGGCGACCGTCGAGCAGTTTCGCGAGTGGGCGCGCGAGGGGTTGCTGCTCGAAAACGTCTCGGCGCGCGCGCGGCGCAGCTACTTCGCGCTGGAAACGCGGCGGAGCAACGAGCAGTTGCAGAGCGGCGGTCGCGGACTCGCGCTCGAAGAGGTCGCGCAGACTTTGAGGCTCTACGTCGAAGCATTGACGGGCCGCGCCGTCGAGGTCGCGCCGCTCGCCGCCGTGCCCGACGAGCAGCGCATCGGCGACGGGCGGACGATTCACCTGCCTTCGAGCGTCGCGGAGTTTGAAGACCACGCGCTCGACTTCCGCCTCTACAAAGTCCTCGCCGCGCACGCCGCCGGCCAGATCGAGTTCGGCACGCACGAGCGCGAGACGGTTGACCTGCGCGCCGCGTACCTATCGCTCGCCGAAGTTTACGCGCCGGAGAATCTGGACGCGTTCGACGCCTTCGCGCTCGACGGCTACATCAACGACCCCGCGAAAGGTGAACGTGCGCTCGCGCCGGAAGAGGAGGCGCGGCTCGCGGAATTACGAAAGCGGAATCTGCCGGAAGGCGGCGACTACCGCGCAGTGCTGTCACTCTTCCCGCAGGTCGGACTCGCGACGCGCATCTTCGGCACACTTGAGAACGGGCGCATTGACCGACGCCTGCGCCACACTTACCGCGGACTCGCGCGCGACCTGGACCTCGTGCGCGAGCACCTGCGCCGCAACCGCCCGCGCATCGTGAGCCTGCCGGTCACGCTCATCCCGTTCGAGCTTCTGTTTCAGATCACGCTCTGCGGCGGCGCGCTCGACGACGCGCGCGCCGTTTACGGGCAGATCGTCTCGGAACTCGAATCAATCGCCGTCGAGTATCTTACCGACGCGCGCTCAACCGTCGCCGACACGCTGATGGCGACCTCGCGCGTTTACACTCTGTTCCAGTCGGTCGTCCCCGAAATCGCCGAGCGACAGTCGCAGCAGACGGAGGAGCGCGGCTCGGAGCAGCAGAGCGGCGCGCAGTCGAACCTCGAAAGCGAAGGCGACGAGAGCGAAGAGTCGTCCGAGGCGCAGCGCGAGGAGAAGCGCAGGCGCGACGCGCGCGAACTCTTCAACGCGTGGGCGGCGATGGAGGCGGCAGACCCCGAAGGCGAGACGACGCTCACGGGGCAGGAGCGCTGGATGAGCGCCGAGTCGCCCGAACAGACTTTGGAGCCGGGCGAGGAGGCTTTCGAGTACGACGAGTGGGACAGAGACCTCTCGGACACGCGCGTCGGCTGGTGCCGCGTCGTCGAGAAGCGCACGCGCCGCGGCGACACGTCGTTCGTCGAACTCACGCGCTCGCGCTACCGCGGCGTCATCTCTTCGATCCGTCATCAGTTCCAGTTGATGAAGCCGGAGAGTTTGAAGCGCGTCGCGAACGAACTCGACGGCGACGATTATGATTTGAACGCGCTGATTGACTACGTCGTTGACCGCCGCGCCGACGGCCAGCAGTCCGAGCGCGTCTATACCAAGCGCCTGCGGCGCGAGCGCGACGTGGCCGTCTCGTTCCTGCTCGACCAATCTTCTTCGACCGCGCGCACGATTGGCCGACACCCTTTGCAGCCGTACACGCATCCGGGCCGCCGCATCATCGAGGTCGAGAAGGAAGGACTCGTTTTGATGAGCGAGGCGCTCGAAGCCGTCGGCGACCCTTACTCGATCTACGGCTTCACGTCGGAGGGCCGCCGCAACGTGAAGTTTTACGTCGTCAAAGATTTCGACGAGCCATACGCGGGCGAGGTAGAGCGCCGCATCGGCGGCATCAACTACCAGAACAACACGCGCCTCGGCGCGGCAGTCCGCCACGCCGCCGCCAAGCTCCGCGCGCAAGGCGCACGCACGCGCCTCCTCATCGTCCTCTCCGACGGCAGGCCCTACGACCACGACTACGGCGACGCCCGCTACGCACGCGAAGACACGCGCGAGGCTCTCCGCCAAGCGCGCCTCGACGGCATCACGCCCTTCTGCGTCACCATCGACCGCGACAGCGAGGCCGAGCTGCGCGACCTTTACGGCGAAGTCGGCTATACGATCATTGATGATGTGCTGTCTCTGCCCGAACGGATGCCAGCGATTTACCGCAGGCTGACGACGTGATTGCCCGGCGGTGTGATGTCCTGTCTTCCTTTTTACTACTCAGAGCCTGCTCGATTTCGCCCGCTTCAAAGCGCGGATTTGATGATGTCGGCGAGCGCTTCGGTCTCGCGCTGAGCGCAGCGGCGGAGGTCTTCGCCGGGCAGCGGCGTGAGCCGGCGCACGGGGTGAAAGATTACCTCGACGCGGGCGGCGTGCGGGAAACGCTGGCCGCGCGGCCACGCACGGTTTCCGCCGCGGATCGTGACCGGGAGGACGGGGACGTTCGCTTCGAGCGCCATCCGCGCCGCGCCCGTCCTGAAGCGCGCGAAACGCGCGTCGGCGAACGCCCGCTCGCCTTCGGGGAAGATCATCAGGACGCCGCCCGTGCGCAGCCAGTTCATCGAGCGGCGGTACGCGGTGGGGTTGCCGCGGTCGAGCACGAGCGGCCAAGCGCCGAGCAGTTCCAGAGCCTTCCCGACGACGGGCCACTTGAACGCCTCGTTCCACGCGAGGTAACGGACGGGCCGCTTGACCCTGACGCTGATCCAGAAAGGGTCAACGTAGGTCTGGTGGTTCGAGGCGATGATGAGTCCGCCCTCAGACGGGACGTTCTCGACGCCGACGAAGCTGAGACGCCAGAGAGCGCGCGAGATGACGCCCACCGTCGGTCGCAGCACGTCCAAGACCCACTGCGGCGCGGGGTGCGGCTCGTGCGACTGCGCGTCGCGCGTCCTCTCTTCAGCCGTGTTCGCGGCCTCGCTCAAGACTTATCCTCTGCGCCCGCTTCAGTCTCCGGCATGGCAGACTCGTCAAGCTCGCCGAGACCCTTCCACGCGTCGCTCATGCGCGCGACCGCATCGTCCGATTCTTCGCCCGCTTCTTCGAGCGTCCGCGTCGGCCTCAAGCCTTCGAGCGAAGTGATCTTCAAATCCTCCCACCATTCGGGCACGTCGCGCTCCGCGAGCGCGTCCGCGTTCCAGCGCTCGCAGCGCGCGCACTCGAAGCCCGTGTACGCGCGCGCCTCCGCCTTCGTCAAGGCGACGCGCGTCCGAGCGTTGCACGTGGGGTCGCCGCAGCGCCGCTCGACCTCGACCAACAACACCTCGCGCGGAAAGATGATCTCGCTTCTCACTTCACGCCTCTCTTCAAAGTCTGAAGTCACGAGTCTGGAGTCAAAACGATTTTCCTCTTCTTTGACTCCAGACTCCAGACTCCAGACTCCAGACTTTTATTCTAACCCTTCGAGCGGCCACTCCCGGTCAACGAATTCGAGGTGGAGTCGCGGTATGCCGTCCGGCCCCGCGCGCGCGCCGCGGACGACGGCGACGAGCGACAGCCCTGTCTCAAGATTCGTCAGACGGACGAAGCGCCCGCGCTCGGCCTTCAGCGTCGTCCAGACCGCCGCGCCCCGGCGGCTGATGTTCTCCGTCACGGTCTGCTCGCTCATGCTGACGCGTCCCTCTTCGTCGAAGACCTCGACGCGGACGTTGACGGCCACCTGAAGGCGCGTCTTCTCTGAGCGCACGCCGCCCTCGCCCGGCCCCTTCGTCTCGCACAAGCCCCAGAGTCCGCCCTGCGTCTTGTCGGAGAGAACGTCGTAGAGCGTCGTCGGGTCGGCGAGGTAGCTCGCGGGCGGGTTCTTGCCCGTGAACGCCGCGCCCACCTCGAAACGCATCACTTCGCTTCCCGCTTCCGCGTGAACGCGCGGCACGACTCGCCGGACGAGCGCCCAGACGCGGTACTGATCCTCGACGTGGTCGAAGCAGCGTAGCTGCCGCGGCAGGGGCATCGTCAGGTGAAGCAGGCGTCCGCGCTCGGTCGGACGCTGTAGCGTGAAGCCCGCGCCGAACGGCGTCACGTCGGTCAGACGCGACATCTCGACCCACTCCTGATCAGCAGTCTCGCGGCAGCGCACTCGGACTGGAAGCGCGAGCTTCACGCGCTCGCGCGCGCGCCTCGATTTCTCCTTCGAGTCAGCCACTCGAACGTCTAGCCCCCCCATGAAAGACCGGCCCAAGATATTGCGCCCAACGGCCCGCCGCCTGCGACCTCAAATTCAGGCAAAAACCCTTGATTTTACGGGCTTTTTTCGGCGAATCACGTTTGCCAAATCGCCGCGTTCGGGCTACAATATATCGTACTTTCTCTAAGCCTTATCCGCGCCGGAAAGTACCGCCTCGGACAGCCGAAAACAGTGCCGCGGTCGAGCAGTTTTTTCGACTCTTCGGCCTCGGTCTGGTCGGTTTCAAACTGTGCGGCAGGCGACACGCTCCCGTGCGGGCGCGGCAAATTGTACCGGAAAGGTTTACCGGATGGAAACTATTGATCGCAACTACGTAAACATAGAAGACGAGATGCGGCGGTCGTATCTCGACTACGCGATGTCGGTCATCATCGGTCGCGCGCTGCCCGACGTGCGCGACGGGTTCAAGCCCGTGCACCGTCGCGTGCTCTGGGCGATGCACGAACTCGGAAACAGTTACAACAAGTCTTATAAAAAATCGGCGCGCATCGTCGGCGACGTGATCGGCAAGTATCACCCGCACGGCGACTCCGCCGTCTATGACACCATCGTCCGCATGGCGCAGGACTTTTCCATGCGCTACCCGCTCGTTGACGGCCAGGGCAACTTCGGCTCGGTGGACGGCGACGCCGCCGCCGCGATGCGCTACACCGAGGCGCGGATGTCGAAGATCACGACCGAGATTCTCGCCGACATCGAGAAGGAGACGGTCAACTTCAACCCGAACTATGACGAGAGCCTGAGCGAGCCTGCGGTGCTGCCGACGCGGGTACCGAACCTTCTCTTGAACGGCTCGGACGGAATCGCCGTCGGCATGGCGACGAAGATTCCGCCGCACAACCTCACCGAAGTGGTCGAGGCCACGATAGCCGTCATCAAGAAGCCGACGATGAAGGACTCGGAACTCCTGAGCCTCGTGTCCGGCCCCGACTTCCCCACCGGCGGCTTCATCTACGGTCGCGAGGGAATCAAACAGGCTTACACGACCGGGCGCGGAATCATCCAGATGCGCGCGCGCGCCGGCATTGACCGCATCGGGCGCGGCACGACCGAGCGCGACGCGATCATCATCACCGAGATTCCGTACCAGCTTAACAAGGCGCGGCTCATCGAGCGCATCGCCGAACTCGTCAACGAGAAGAAGCTCGACGGCGTCGCCGACCTCCGCGACGAATCCAGCCGCGACGGGATGCGGATCGTCGTCGAACTCAAGCGCGACGCCATTCCGCAGATCGTCCTCAACAAGCTCTACAAGCTGACGCCGATGCAAAGCACGTTCGGCGTCATCAACCTGGCAATCGTTGACGGCCAGCCGCGCGTCCTCACACTCCGGCAGATGCTCGAGCACTTCATCGAGTTCCGCCGCGAGGTCGTGCGCCGCCGCACCGAGTACGACCTTCGGAAAGCTCAGGCCCGCGCGCACATCCTCGAAGGCTTGAACAAGGCGATTGACGCGCTCGACTACATCATCCCGCTCATCCGCAACGCGCGCTCGGTTGACGAGGCGAAGGCTTGGCTGACGGCTAACTTCGAGACGCTCGGGCAGATCAAGTCGTGGAAGGGCACGCCCGCGGACGCGCCGTCCGATGTCTTCGCCGACAAGTTGAAGAGGGTGATGAAGCGGCTCTCGTTTTCGGAGCAGCAGGCGCAGGCGATTCTCGACCTGCAACTGCGCCGGCTCTCGGCGCTCGAACGCCAGAAGATCATTGACGAGTACGAGCAGATCATCAAGCTCATCGCCGAACTCGAAGACATCCTCTCGAACGAGGCTTCCTTGCGGCGCGTCATCGTCCGCGAACTCGAAGACGTTAAGAAAAACTTCGGCGACGCGCGCCGCACGCAGATCATTGACGAGGGCGTCGAGCTTTCCATCGAGGACATGATCGCCGACGAGGACGTTGCCATCACCGTCACCAAGAACGGGTACGTCAAGCGCACGGCGGTCTCGACCTACCAGCGGCAGGGCCGCGGCGGCAAGGGCCGCAGCGGCGCATCCACGGGGAAGAACGAGGATTGGGTCGAGCACCTCTTCATCGCCTCGACGCACTCGTACCTGATGATCTTCACCGACGACGGACAGGTCTATAAGCTCAAGGTTCACGAGATACCCGACGCGCTCCCTTCGGCGCGCGGCAAGGCCGTCGTGAACCTCATCAACATCCCAAGCCAGCGCAAGCTCGCGGGCGTCATTCCCGTGCGCGAATTCTCGGAGGGGCGCTACGTCGTGATGGTGACGAAGAAGGGCGTCATCAAGAAGACCGAGCTTTCGGAGTTCCAGAACATACGCTCGAACGGCATCAACGCCGTCAACGTTGACGACGGCGACGAGCTGCTCGACGTTGTCCTGACCGACGGCACGAAGCGCATCTTCATCGCGACGCATGACGGATTGGCGATTCGCTTCGACGAGTCGGACGTGCGACCGATGGGACGCGCGGCGCGCGGCGTGCGCGGCGTTGATTTGCGGAAAGGCGACTACGTCGTCTCGGTCGCGGCGGTCTCGGCTGACGACAACGAGAAGATGCTCTCGGTCTCGGAGTGCGGCTTCGGCAAGCAGACGCCGATCACGACGTACCGCTTGCAGTCGCGCGGCGGCAAGGGCGTCATCAACATGAAGACGACGGACAAGACCGGCAAGGTCGTCGCCGTCTTCCCCGTTGACGAAGAGTCCGAGATGATGATCATCACCAAGAACGGCAAGCTCATCCGCATCGAGGCCGGCGAGATTCGCAAGACGGGCCGGAGCGCGCAGGGCGTCCGCCTGATGAAGACGGACGGCGACGACCGGGTCACGAGCGCGTCGCTACTCGACGCGGCGGCTGAGGCCGAAGAGGTCACAACGGCTTAAGCCCGCGAGCGACGAAAGACACGGACAACGAGGAAGCCCGCCCGAAGACGATTCGGGCGGGCTTCCTCGTTGTCGTAACCGCGGCTTTACTGCTTCGGCATCTCGATTGGCTTGCCGGTCATCAGCGTCGGCGCGCCCACACGCCGCAGCGCGTCGTTGAGCTGCGGCACGGTGTCGCTCAAGTACCTGTTGACCTCGGCGATCTTCGCGTCGAACTCTTTTTGCAGTTCGCCGTAGAGTTCGCGCGCGGCGGGCGTGGGGCCTGCGTCGGTCGCGTCGAGCGCGAAGAAGAGACCGCCGATGCGGTCAACCAACTGCGCGCGCGCCTCGATGCCGAGGCTCTCGCCTTCGCGCTCGCGCGCGAGTCCGCTCTGCAACTCCTCGACGCGCTTCCGCTGCGCGGAGATTGCGTCGGCCAACTCCTTCGGAACGTTCGACGCGCCGAGGCGGTCGCGCACCGTGCGCTCGACGAAATCAATCTGCGACTTCAGGCTGTCGAGCGTCCGCAGCGCGTTGTTCGTCGCCGTCTGCATGTCGCGCAGGTGCATCATCATGTCGAGCGTCGTCTGGAGGTCGGCGACCGAAACGCTGATCGTCGGGTCGAGCCGCACCTCGACCTTCTTCTCGAACGACCTGTCCCCGACGAGCAGCCTGACGGTGTAAGTGCCCGGCAGGACTTCAGGCCCGCGCGGGCCGCCGGTGAACTGCGTCTCCTCTTCGGTCGCGGGCCGTCGCACCTGCGGGCCGCCGTAGCGCAGATTCCAGTTGACGCGGTTCAGCCCGCGCTCCTTCGCCGCGTTCTCGATCTCGGAGACGAGCCTGCCCGACGAGTCGAGAATCTGAATCCTGACCTTCGTCTTGTCGTCGGGCTTCGACTTCAAATAGTAGCTGACGAGCGCGCCGTAGGGCGGATTCTGCCCCGCGAAGACCCAGTCGCCGACGCCGTAGCGCGTCATGCGCGTCGCGTAGCGCAGCGCCGGTCGGATGTCGAAGAGGTGAACGTCCTCGCGCGCGACTTCGGGCGTCAGTTGTTGAATCGGCGCGGCGTCGTCGAGGACGTAGATGCTCCGCCCGTGCGTCGCGATGATGAGGTCGTTGTCGCGCGGGTGGACGATGAGGTCATAGACCGAGACGTTCGGAAGATTCTTCAGCGCGAGACTCGTCCAGTTCCCGCCGCCGGTGTAGGAGACGTAGAGTCCGAGTTCCGTGCCCGCGTAGAGCAGGCGCGGGTTCTTCGGGTCTTCGCGGACGATGTGGACGTATGCGTCCGCGGGCAGGTTGCCGGCGATGTTCTGGAAGGTGCGTCCGCCGTCCGCGGTTTTGAAGACGTAAGGCCGTCGGTCGTCGAGCATGTGTCGGTCGAAGGAGACGTAAGTCAACTCAGGCTCCACGCGCGAAGGCTCGACGTGCGAGACGGGCGAGAGCGGCGCGAGGCCCGGCACGTTCTTCACGACGTTCGTCCAGTTCTTCCCTCCGTCGGTCGTCATCTGAAGGTTGCCGTCGTCGGTGCCGGCCCAGAGCGTGCCCGCGCGCAGCGGCGACTCGGCGAAGCTGATGATCGTCGCGTAATACTCCGCGCCCGTGTCCTCGTGCGCGACGGGGCCGCCCGCCGACTGCTGCTTCGACTTGTCGTTCGCCGTCAGGTCGGGGCTGATGAGCGCCCAAGTCTTGCCGAAGTCCGTGGACTTGAAGACGACGTTGCCGGTGAGATAGACGGTGTTCTTGTCGTGCGGACTCGGAACAACGGGCGAGTTCCAGTTGAAGCGGTACTTCGCGTCCGCCGCGGGGCCGCCGCCGGGGCTCATGTAGGGCACGACCGACTGCTGCTCGCGCGTCCTCATGTCGGTGCGGACGATGTTGCCGCCCTGCGACTCCGAAAGATAAAGGTCGGGGTCGTCCGCGTTGTTGAGAACCCAGAAGCCGTCGCCGAAAGAGATCATGCGCCAATCGTCGTTCTGGATGCCGGAAGGCTCGCGCGTGCGGCTCGGCCCCGTCCAAGTGCCGTTGTCCTGCAAGCCTCCCATCACGTAGTAGAAAGGCTCGCGGTTGTCGGCGTAAATCTGGTAGAACTGCCCCCACGGAAAGTTGTTGACGACCTCCCAGTTCTCGCCGCCGTCGCGCGAGAAGGCGATGCCGCCGTCCTGCCCCTGCCAGACCCTCTTCGGATTTTGCGAGTCAATCCACAGCGCGTGAAAGTCAACGTGCGTGCGCTGGCTGATCGTTCGGAACGTTCGTCCGCCGTCAACCGAGAGAAACAGGTTCGACGCGACGGCATAGACGCGGTTCTCGTTCTGCGGGTCAACGCGGACGTGCGTGTAGTAGAAGCCGCGCGAGACTATCGAAGCCTGCTTCGAGACGTTGCGCCAGGTCTCGCCGCGGTCGTCCGAGCGCCACAGCGTCCCCTCCTTCGCCTCGGTGATGGCATAGACGACGTTCGGGTTCGACTGCGCGACCGCTACGCCGACGCGGCCCAACACCTTCGGCAGCCCGCCCTCAAGCTTCTTCCACGTCCGCCCGCCGTCAACCGACTTGAACACGCCGCCGCGCTCGTCGCCCGAAGTGTGCGTCCAAGGCGTGCGGCGGAACTTCCACATCACGGCATAGACGATGTTCGGGTTCGACGGGTCAATGTCCATGTCGGCGACGCCGTGGTCGGCGTCAATGTAGAGCGTCTTCTTCCACGTCTGCCCGCCGTCGGTCGTCATAAAGACGCCGCGCTCTTCGTTCGGGCCGAAGGCGTGGCCGAGCGCGCCGACGTAAACGATGTCGGGGTTGCGCGGGTTGATGAGAATCTTCGAGACGTGCTCCGTGTCGCGAAGGCCCACGTGACGCCACGTCTGCCCGCCGTCGGTTGACTTGTAAACGCCGTCGCCGAAGGAGACCGAGTTGCGCACCGCCGACTCGCCCGCGCCGAGCCAGATGACATCCGGGTTGCCGGGTTCGAGCGCGATGTCGCCGATGGAGATCGAACCCTGACGCTCGAACACCGGCGTCCACTTCATCCCGCCGTTCGTCGTCTTGAACAGCCCGCCCGAAGCGGTCGCGACGTAAACGACATTCGGGTTGCCGGGCACGCCCTCGATGTCGGCGATGCGACCGCCCATGTTCGCCGGCCCGATGTTGCGCCACTCGAGGCGCTCGAAAGATTTGGTGGCCGTCGTCTCGTCGGCGGGGTTCTCCGGCGTCGCGGCGGACTGCGGCGTCGCCTGCTGCTCCTGCGCGAAGGCCGCGGCGGTGAGACACGACACAAGGACACACGCGAGCGCCGCGCGCGCGAAAATGCTTCTCGTCTCCGGCATGAATTCGGACTCCGTTGAAGGCTGGTTTCGGGTAAGACGTGGCGACAGAGGATAAACCAACGCGCCGCCGCTCGTCCACAAACATTTGTCGCGCGGCTCCGGGCGCTGCACTTTCAAGCCGCGGCGCGCGCGGCGGTTGACAGAGGCGTCGCGCATCTGAAAACTCGTAAACGTCCGACGCAGTCGCAACACGCGCGAACGGAGTCACGAACACATCAACCCAAACATCTTCAACCGACAGGGCCGCGCCGCGCGCGCACGCTCCCGCATGAATCACGCGCGCGCGCGGACGGCGCACGCGAGCGCGAGCGTCATTCGTCCGGCGCTCGCGCTCGCCGCGTGCTGTCTCGCGCTGCTGCTCGCCGCGTGCGCGAAGGAGAAGCCGCGCGGGACGACCGTGGGCTGGCGCGCGCGTGTGACGATTCTCGCGGGCGAAGGCTCGCAGGGGTTTCGCGACGGCGCGGCGCGCGGCGCGCGCTTCGCAGACCCGTTCGGCGTCGCCGTCGCGCGCGACGGTAGCGTCTATGTCACCGACGCGGGCGAGAGCAATCGCATACGCAAGGTGAGTCCGCAGGGCGAGGTCTCGACGCTCGCGGGCGGCGGCGAGGGCTTCGCGGACGGCGCGGGCGCGGCAGCACAGTTCAACACGCCGTCGGCGCTCGCGCTCGACGGCGAGGGCAACGTCTTCGTCGCCGACACGGGCAACAACCGCATCCGAAAGGTCACGCCCGACGGTCGCGTGACGACGGTCGCGGGCGACGGCAAGGTCGGCTTCAAAGACGGCGCGGCGGCTGAAGCCGAATTCGATTCGCCCGTCGGCGTCGCCGTTGACAAAGACGGCAACGTCTTCGTCGCAGACACCTACAACGACCGCGTCCGCGTCGTGACGAAAGACGGCGCGGTCAAAACCGTCGCGGGCGCGGGACGCCCCGGCTTCGCGGACGGCGACGCCGCGAGCGCACTCTTCGACACGCCCTGCGCCGTCGCGGTCTCGGAGGCGGGCGATGTTCTGGTCGCCGACACCGGCAACGGTCGCCTGCGAAAGATCACGAAGGACGGGCAGGTCACGACGCTCAATCTCTCCGACGCGCCGGCAGCGGCGAACGTCACGCCCTCGCCGACCGACGTGTCTTCAAACAACACATTCCCAGGCGACACCGCGCAGAACTCCTCCGCTTCGTCCGGCACAAACACGTCCACGACGCCGAGCACAAACGCCTCCGTGACGCCGAGCGCGAACCCGTCGGCGACGCTGGGCGCGAACACAGCCGCGCCGTTTCAACTCTCGAAGCCGGTCGGACTCGCGCTCACGCGCGACGGCTTCATCTACGTCACCGAACTCGACCGCGCGCGCGTCGTGCAGGTCGCGCCCGACTCGACGGCGCGTCTCATCGCGGGACTCGGCCCCGGCTTCGCCGACGGCGACGGCCAAACTCTCGCGCGCTTCAACCATCCCGCCGGAGTCGCCCTCGCGCCCGACGACTCGCTCGTCGTCGCCGACGGCGCGAACTACCTCTTGCGCCGCGTGAGTCCTTCGGGCGAAGGCGACAAGACGACAGCCGTCGCTTCATCAACTAACGGCGAGTCGTCAACGGTCAACGGCTCGTCGCCGCCGGCAGGAGGCGTGTCGCAAACGAGCGAGGTGCTGCCGCGCATCAACGCCGGGGACTTCGCAGACCCTTTCCCGTGGCCGCTCGACCCACAGACGAAGTGGCACGAGGTCTCTGCGACGATGGGCGAGGTGCGCGGCGCTTACGACACGACCGACAGCCGCGACCACCTGCACGCCGGACTCGACGTGTTCGGCGTGTACGGCCAGACGGTGCGCGCCGTGCGCGAAGAGAAGGTCGCCGGGCCTCTCCCCAACTTCGGCTTCGACACACTCAACGAAGGCTTGCGCGCGGGACTCATCACGTACATCCACCTGCGCGTCGGTCGGAACCAGAACGGCGAGATGCTCGAAGGCTCGCCCTTCGTCGCCGTGCGCGACGAAGGCGGGAAAGTGTCGCGCGTGCGTATCCGGCGCGGCACGCGGCTTCGCGTCGGCGACGCGCTCGGCACGATCAACCGGATGTATCACGTCCACATGAACCTCGGCCCGCCGGGCGCGGAGGCGAACCCGCTCCTGCTCCCGCTCGCCGGCTTCACAGACCACGTCGCGCCGACGATTGAGCGCGACGGCATTCAACTCTTCGACGAGTCGGGCGCGCGCCTGACCGAGAAGCGCGGCGGGCGGCTCGTCGTGCGCGGTCGCGTGCGGATCGTCGTTGACGCTTACGATCAGGTTGACGGGAATCAGTCGAGGCGTCGGCTCGGACTCTACAAGCTCGGCTACCAACTGCTCTCCGCGGACGGCTCGCCCGCCCCCGGCTTCGACCAGCCGCGCATCAACATCGAGTTCAACCGCCTGCCGCCCTACACGGACGCGCCGAAGATCGCCTACGCCGACGCGAGCGGCATCACGGTTTACGGGAGCAAGGAGACGCGCCTCCTCTACGAAGTCACGAACACCGTCCGCGGCGGCGTCGCGCGACGCGGGGCGTGGGACACGTCCGCGCTCCCGCCCGGCGACTACACGCTCCGCATCATCGCCGCCGACTTCAGCGGCAACGAGGCGACCGCGAACCGCGACGTGCCCATCACCATCGAGAGATAAAGAATAAACGCAACGGCAGAGAATCAACGCGGTCGGCAATAAAATACGAGCCGGCGGAGTCGGCGGCAGAGTGTAGCCCACGGCGTCGGGCCGTGGGTATCGAGTGAGATAAAAAGATCGAAGCCCCGGAGGGGCGGAAGAAAGACCGAGCAGCGTCATTCTCAAGTTCGGAATTCTGTCGCCCCTCCGTGCGCGCAAACACGATAATTTGAAAGTTGATTACACGATAATGACCGGAATTCTATTTTGACATAGTCAAAACTCGAAGCCGCTCAAAATCGAAAAATCATGGCTCCCATCGGGCGCGCAGTGCCGCCGCCACGCGGTTTCTGAGCTGCGTCGCGAGCGCCTTCATGTCGGCGAGGGTCTGCGCGGTCGAGAAGTCCACGGCCATGATCGCCTGAACGTAAGAGCGCGGGAAGTGGCGGGCCGCGACGAAACAGACGCCCTCCTCGTTCATGGCGTCGTCGAAGTCAACGCTCACAGCACCCTGCGCGTCCGGGTCGTTCACCGTCACAGTCAAACCGCGGTCGGCGTACTCCTGCCGGAGTTGCGCGGCGTCGGCCACTTTCAATGTCAGTCGTTTCATTCCTCCGCCTTCTCTCACCTGACGAAATAGTATCCGTATAAGTCGCAAAACAGGCCGCTCGGCGAGGGCGACGAGTCGTAGATGTACTGGAACTGCCGGGAAGAGTTCAGCGCAACCTGATGCCCCGCATCACGCGACGCGGCAAGGTCGAGAGAGCCGCTCGACGATGTCGGCACGATCCCGTCGGACGAACCCAAAAAAATATTCGAGGCTGAGGCGGAGTTGTTCATGCGAATGAGCGCCTGGGCTGAGGTCAAGGGGACGACAGCCGAGCAGTCCACGCTTGTAGCGGTCGTCGCTGCACCGTTCGATAGGACACGGAAGGGCGCGGTGGCGATATTGGCGCGGTAGAGGACGAGGCCGGTGACGGGGTTATGCACGAAATTGTAGAGGTTGCCCGCCCCGTCCGTTCTCACGCTACCCAAATAGCGCCTGCTCGCGTCGCCGGTCTTCTGGTAGGCCGTGCCGAAGTAGTTTGTCGGGGCCGTCGTGACGACTTCGGCGGCGGCGACGGGAGAGGTCACAGAGCCGGAGTTGTAGAGATAGACGTGATACCAGGTACTCGCCGAGAGCGAGAGGCCACTCTTGGTGATAGGCGACTCGACTGCGAGGAGGCCGCTGCCCGGTATGTAGGCCAGCCCCGTGCTAACGATGATTGACGTGGCCGAGGCCGAGTTCCACGAGAGTTGTAGCCCCGTGATGTGCGTGCGCGCGAGCTGCGCGCGCAGCTTGAGCGCCGCCGTCAGTGTTGCGACGCTGTTCTGCAAGCCGTCGAGAGGCAGCAGGTCAAACAGTACCGGGTCGGTGTCAGTGAATGGCATTTCTCACCTCGAAAGCGTCGCCTTGAGCGGGTAGCCGCGCCCGACGCGCGGGTCAATCTCATAGATGTTGCAATACAAGGTCGGCTGGTTCGAGCCGAAGTCCGCCGCCCACTGTCCGGCGCTGTAAAGGGTCGCGTAGCGTTCGGTCGAAACGACAATGTTCTGCACTTGATTGATCAATGGAAACCCGACCGAGCCGCCTGCGTCGGAGGCGAAGACGCGCACCTCATATTTAGATCGGGGCACTTGGCGCGAGACGTAAAGGAGCGTCTCGCTGGCCGTCCCGTAGTTCTCGTAAAAATAAACCCCGTCCGCCTCTATCGCCATCGTTAGGGGAACGCCCGTGATGGCCGCGCCCAGGTCGTTGGAACTCGCGAGGTCAATCGCGTAGGTATGGCTCGGGCCGTGCTGGATTGTTACGGCGTAGTCGCACGTCAAAAGCGGTGCGTTCGGGTCGGAGAGGAGTACGCTGATGTAGCCGTCGCTGCCGCCAAGCTGCGGCGTGAACGTGACGAGTCCGCCAACGCCTAGTTTCTGTAACGACCTGCCGTAAACAAAGTCTGTCGGCACGCCGGAATACGAAGGGCCGACGACGTTGTTGCCTGAGACGTAACCTCCGTCCGGTCTGCTCGGCGAGAACAGAAGTCCGCCTGCCACGGGGAGCGTTGCCGGAGTTGATTGATTAGGCGAGGACGGCAGCGTAGTTTTAACCGTCGCCCTCGACGAATCCGCACACACGTCAACCTCGAATTTTACCGAGTCGAGGTCGCTGAAGCCTGAATATCCAGAATGTAGGCCATGTCCAAGTCGCTGTCTGCGTAGCCACGAAACGGTAGAATTCCCGCCGTCGTCGTCCACCCTTTGTGCGCCCGCAGGCGCGAGCGGCTTGACGCTTCCGCCCGTCCAAACGTATGTCACCGCCGCACAGTCGTCCAAGCTCTGTCCCGACGTGCACATCTTATAAGTGCGCGAGACGTTCAGTTCGTTGATGTTGAGCGGTATGAAATGAATCGCGTCGTTGACGAGTACGAAGCGCTCGCCCGTGGCGTGCGTGTCCACAGCATAGCCCGTCCCGCGCCGCGCGCGCAGGCCGATGATAAGATTCCAGCGGTTCGGGTAGAGTGCGAGGTTACTCGTGTCTCGCGTCGCCGTGAGTATCTGACACACCTCGTCGCCGATGATGCATGTATTCGCGCCCGACATGAGGTCGGACAGGGCGACGGACGAGAGCGACCCCGCGTGCAGGTCAACGGTCACGGCGTCCGAGACCGGCCCCAGCACGTCAGTCGTCGCGGTCAGCGTCGTCGCCGCGACGCCGGACGTGGCTTCTACGCCGAACGTGTCGAGCAGCTCGTAGCCGAGGCCGCGCTCGACATAGAGCGCCGAACCCGCGAAGCTCCCCGCGCCGTTACGCTTCACCGCCCACGCATAGACACCGATGCCGTTGTTATTCGTCGCCTCCTCATCTCTGAGGAGCGGCCCGTCGTAGAAGCCCAGAAGCGTTTGACCCGGAATCGGCACGGGCGGTATCTCGAACACGCCGCCGCCAGTGGCCGAAACGGGCTGAGTGAACAGCGTCGTATCTTCCGCTGAGCCGTTGACGGGAATGACTCCTATGTTCGGCTTAATGTCCTCGATAAAAATCCTGTGCGTGAAGCCGTCCGCGCGCGTGACCGTAATGGAATCGCCGGGCATGAGCCAGAGATATGACCAATCGAGTGAAATCGAATGTTTCTCGGACTCAATCTGTTCTCTGTAAAGCTCTCGCTGATCGAAGGCGCGCGACTCGGAGCATAGCAGCGTCAGCGCAATTGCTATCGAGTCAACTCCTTCACTTGCGGTGATCTGTCGAGATTGGCCTTGCGTGTTCTGGTCGAAGTCACGCGCAGGATCAACGAAGGTAAGCTCGACGCGGCGCGCGATGTCAGTCTCCGTTGCGATCTGTGAATCAACTTTTTGCAGAGGCTGATCTTCCTGCTCTGCATCTCCATCCATCCAACTGACTTCAGTGTCTGTCAGCGCGGCGACGACTGCCCCGCCGCGCACGCGCCCGTAAATCTTGTCGCCCTCCGTGAAATATACATTGAAGACTCGCGCAATTGCTTCCATCACCGACGCAGGATCATAGCGCTGGTTGATGGGGAAGCCGCGCACGTCGAGAGTAGAGAGCGCGGTGAAATCATAATCAGATGAAAGCAGCACGCTCACTCGCGAGCAGAAGTAAGCGAATATCAGGTCGAGCGTTTTTAATATCTGATGCTCAACGACGCCCGAAAATGCCGGGAGCGCGCCCTGCCATCGTGTGAGATAAAAATTGGTGTGGACGTTGTAGCATTTGCCGCGATGGGCGGATGTCGAACCCGTGCCATAGCGTCCGTCCGTCTGGGCCTGAATGGTCGGGTCTTGAAGCTGAGTCTGGTTGCCGGGATAGATTCCAACTTGCGAATTCCCGCCGAGCAGGAGCGTGCCCGTCTGTACGCCCGTGCCGTCCACGGCGAGCGTGCCGCCGTAGCGTGTCACAGGTCGCGTGTAAGGAGTGTTCGGCGACGGGATAGTGCTTTGATTGTAAGGGTCGTCGTCGGCAACTGCCGGATTATAGACGCCGCTTTGCATGGTCGCGGGCGTAGCGTCGAAGAGCACATCTGTGTTTGCATACTCTTTCAGCAAATTCAGTGGCCCGCGCCCCCACATGAGCGCAACATCCAAGTCGTAAGTGATGGTCGTCGTCTCCGGCGCTTTCGGCCCCTTGCCGCCGCCGCCGCCGGTCGTCGTGGTCTTATGCTTGCGAACAACAAAACCGTTCGCGTCGCGCGAAGCCCAAAAGATTATCGGGCCGACTTTGCAACCTCCGCCCGTCTGCCCCCAGCAGGTGAAAGTGACCGTGCCCGATGCAACCGTCGCGCCCGACGTGGTCGGCCAAGTGGGTTCGGTCGAGCCGGTAACTCCTGCGGTCGTCGCACGGTAGTAATAGCCATTCCGCACTGTCGGCACGCATTTCTGATTGAGAGCGAATGACGTGGAAGCCTGCCAGAGCGTCGAATCAGTTTCTGGGTCGCCCCCATATATTTCAGTGATAAATTCACCCATGCCGGAGCGCGGAATTTGCAGGTCTTGCCCGGCGAGTGAGCCGACAGTAGATTTCTGCCGCGAGGTCAATGCTCGTTGCGCCAAGCCCGCGCCGATTGTCAACCCGACGCTAACCGTCGTGGCGATGAGAAAATGTACCGCCGTCATGCCGAAGAGGGTCATCGTCACGGGGTCTGCAATGCTCCCGTCCTCAAGCGCGCGCACCATCTCGTCACGCTTTCGCAGCGCGAGCGCATCCGTTTTTCTCTTCATCTCTTCCAGCACGTCAGTCTTCCAGGTCGCGCAAGCGCCAGACGCTGTGAATGCGCCTCTTGAAATTGTTGTCGAGCCTGTGCTCACGGACGCCATGCTCGCTCGCGTGAATACCCATCCAGTGCGGCTCAACCTGTGTGAGCAAGATCAGGTGGCGCGGCACGTCTGGATGCTTGCACGCCTCGTCGCAGAGCGCGATGACATCGGCGGGCAACGCATCCGCCACGTCTGGGATGAAATCCATGTAATCGCGCAGTATCGCGAGCATCGTCAGGCCGTCCGCCGAGCGGCGATAATTCGACTCAAAAGCCACGTCTGGAAGCGCGCGGGAAGCTTCGGCGGTGCGCGCAATGAAGTTCGTACAATCAACCTGCACGCCCTTGATCGCCTGCTGATGGCCGAAGGCAGTCCCCAGCCACGTCCGCGCCTCCTCGATAACCTCTCGCCTAGTCGTCATCTTTTTATCAGTCTGGATACTTCAAGACCTTATTCATGCCCGGCAAGTCAGGCTCGCCATTGAAATTGATTGCGGCTGCGAACTTATCACGCGCGGCCTCGCGCGAGCCGTCGTAGCCGGCGATGAGATACAGCGTGTCGCCGGTTGCGATGTTCGAGCGCATCGGCAGTGTGAGCGTGATTGCGTTGCCCGTGTTGTCCTTGACCTCCATCTTTAGCCCTGCGTTCGCGCCCGTCTGCCATTCGGCGCGGCCATACTGAAAATAATGGTCGGCCTTCGCGGGCGACAGACCTACCGCGAACGTGCTTCTGTCAGTGACAGACGTGACTGTCGCGGCAAACGTGAACGCCGCCATGCTCACGCCGAGGTCTTCCGGTTTCCTGTTGCGATCCGTCGGACTTGTCACTTCGCCAATCTGTTGCGAAAGGGCTTGAGAGAGAGATAGAAACTCGAACGTGTATTGCTCGCCGCGAATGGAGATTTTGCCCACGAAGCCATTGCGTTCGGCAACGACTCCCTGTGACGTGTCGCGGTAATCAACGACGAAGGCGGTGTAGATGCGCGCGCCCGACCAACGCCCGCCTTGAATGTCCGCCTCGGTAACGACATCATCGAGGACGCCGACTGTCTCGGCGCTATCAGGTTTCAATCCCACTTTCGCCGACACGCGCGCCGGGTCGAATGGCGAGGCAGGCAGATATGTGACGCTGCCGACTATGAGTTTGCGCGTGTGTGAGCAGAAAGCGACCGTCAAGCCATCCTTCGTCGTCATCTTCCAAATCTGACAGACGAAGGTGCAGTTGCTCTTCAGTAAATCCTTCTGTGTCGCTGTGACCGGCATGGTACAATCCGTTTAGCCTCGGTCAGAGGTTGTCTCTGAGCAGGAGACACAAGCGAGGGGGCGGAGGAGACGCCGCCCCCTCTTCACTCTCAAAGCAAAATACCCAACTCCGCCGGTAGAATTTCTCGAATCAATACTCCCTGCGCTCTGCTCAGTTTATTGATCGAGTTCTTGTGGCTGATCGTGTTGCCTACGAATGCGGCGGGGATATCGAATGTGAAATCGCACGTCACGATTCCTGATGCCGTGGTCGTCGTCACGACCAGCACGCCCGTCCTGTTATCTATCGTATAAGTGAAACCTGTCGTTGCCCCGCCGACTCGCACGACGAAGGGCACGTCCTGTGCGCGCAAGGTTGCGCCGTCTGCTTCGTAGAGGGTTGGACAACCTGACGCGAGATTGACATTCACAACAGGCTTCACGATGCGGCGCACATCTTGGCGCGCCGTCACGCCAGTGCGCGTGTAAGTCTTCGTGAGATAAAAAGTGGCGGTTGTGCTGGTGCCTATCGTGCCGAGCGCCTGCCCCTGCCCCGTGTAATCCCAAGGCACTTTGCAGCGAAACCCGACACCCGAGCCGTAGCCGCCGCGCCAGAAATTGATGAAATAGGGGCGATCCGTTGCCGCCATCAGCACGAGATCAACACTCAACATCTCGATGGCATCGAAGCGGTTGACGTTCGTCTTACAAACGCCCGTGCGCTCATTCCTCACAACAGTATTGGCGAACTCAGGCCAGCCCGTCAGTGGCGAGTCGCCTTCCGCGCGCGAGAAGATCGCCGGATTAAGCAGCACTTCATCAAAGAGAATCGGTATAGACATCATCTCCCCAAAGCTGGTGCAAGTGAATCAAGAAACTCGCGCGCGCCGCGCCTCGTCGTGTAGGTCGAGGGCGTGCGCTGCGGTTGATAATTGAAGTTGTAGTATTTGCGATTGTCGTTGTACGTGTCGCCGCCGACGGAATGTCCGGGCGTACTCACCGTAACGTGTTCTCCGGGCGTTGCCATGAAGGAGATCAATTGACTATCCGTGCCGCCGCCACCTCCGACGGTAAACGAGCCGCCGTTTGCGAATTTGCCGATGGCGCTCGGCATGGCCGTCCCCTTCGCAAAATCGCCGCCCCCGCCCATCAGCGCGCCGGACACGAATTTGAGGATTGCGCCGAACACCTGAGACGCAAGCGCCTGCGCCGCCATCTGCTGCAACGTTTGTATAAAATCAAGCGCCAGCCCCTTCAGGGCCGCACGCCAGCCTTTACTCAAGTATGTAAAGAACCGCTCGAACGCCTGCTGTCCATCGTTCGCCATCTGCGTTACTGCTTGTTTCCAATCGAACCTTATTTTCAGCAGGTCTTGAGCCTTTAAGGCGATGACGGTTTTAAGAGAAGGTGTAGGGGGAATGGCTGGAAGCGCGTTCGCCTTGCCGCCCGCGCCGGCAACTTCCTGCGTGCCGAGACCGGCGGGCGGCGTCGCGATGTCAATCATCGCGTCCTGTACGGCCTTCTTCCCTTCGCCGATGCCGATTACCAGTCCGTCGGCGATGTCGTGGCCGATCTGCTGGAAGACGCGGCTCGGCGAGTGGCTGTCGAGAGTCCCCCGCGTGCCCGTGATCGCAGACCACGCGAGATCGGCAGCGGCCTTCGTGACCTTGCTCTTGCCGCCGAGTATCCCGGCGACCATGCCCTCGACGATCTGCTTGCCGACTTCCAACGCCGCCGCGTAAAACTTCTGCGCGGCGTCGCTGATGTCTTTGGCGATGCCCAGGATGATGTTCAGCATGATCGCCGCGAGGTCTTTGAGGATCGTGCCCACCTCGGCGCTGGCGCGGCGTAGGATGTCTTTGAAGGTCTCCCACGCGCCGCTCCAATCACCGTTGAAAACCTGCATGGCGATCTTCAGTAGGTCGAGGATGACGTGCAGCCCTGTGTCAATAATCGTCTTGATGATGTCCCACGCGGCTTTCACAATCCCCTTGATCATCTCGCCGTGCTGCTTCCACAGACCCATGACCAAAGCAAGCCCGGCCAGCACTATCTCCTTGATCCTCTCCGACACCGTGTTAATAGTCTGCTGAATCAGAGGCCAGTTCTCGTTGACCCACGCGACGACCTCGCCGCCCTCCTTCGTAAAAAAGCCTTTGATCGCTTCCCAGCCCTGCTGAATGATTGGCACCACCGCATTCCATGCGGTCGTCACGGCCTCGCGTATCCCAGCGAAATTCGAGTCCCATGCGGCGTGCATCAGCGCGACGCCCGCGACGACTGCCGCGAACACCGCCGCCATCTCAGCACCGAACGCGACGACGACGACGATCAGCGGCCCCAGCCCTCCGACCGCCGCCGCGACAACACCGATCCCGCCGGCCACGGCACCGACCGCGCTCACAATCGTGCCGAGCGCGCCGATCAGGCTGCCGACGGCGACGATGATCGTGCCGACGACGGCGAGCACAGGCCCCGCAGCCGCGGCGAGTCCGAGCAGCGCGAGCGCGCCGGCCTGCACGCCCGACGGCAGACGACCGAACCAGTTGACGACGCTCTCAATCGCCGCGGGCAGCACCTGCCCCAGCTTCTCGACGACGGGCGTCAGTATCGGCAGCAGCCGTTCGCCGAGTGTGATCGCAACAGCTTCGAGCTTGTTCTTGAAAATCTCCGCCTGCGTCGAGAAGTTTTTTGTGGCAGTCTGAAACGCCTTGTCGGTGCGCCCGGCGGCGTTATTCATCGAGTCGAGGATTTGCGCGTATGCGTCCGCCTGGCTGCCCGCGGTCGCGAGCACGCCGGTCAGCGCGCGGATGTTCGGGATGATCTGACCCAGCGCGTCAATGTTGCCGCCCGTGCGCTCCATCAGCAGTTGCAGCGTGCCGAGCAAGCCTTTGCTCGCGAGCGAGTCGCGCAGCTCGTCGGCGCTGATGCCGATTGCCTCAAGCTCCTCTTTCGCCTTCGCCGCGGGCTTCACCAACTCGGCGAGCACGCCGCGCAGCGCGGTCGCCGCTTCGTCGGCGTTGAGGCCGGTGCGCGTCATCGTCGCCAGAGACGCGGCGACCTCCTCGAAGGGGACGTGCGCGGCGGCGGCAATCGGGATCACGCGACCGAGCGCGCCAGAGAGCGTGTCGGCCTGCATCTTCCCCTGCACGACTGCGTTTGTGAGGATGTCGGTGATGTGCGCGGCGTCCGAAGCGCCGAGCTTGTAAGCGTTCAACGTCGAAGTGACCGCGTCGGCGACCGTCTTCGTCTCGCCGAGGCCGGCTGCCGCGGCGCGCGCCGAGATCGTGAGCACCTGCATCGCCTCGTCGCCCTTGAACCCGGCGGAGACGATGAAGAAGAGGCCGTCCGCCAACTCCTTCGCCGACTGCGGAACGGTCTTCGAGAGCGAAAGCACTTGCTCTCTCATCCGACCGACTTCGGCGGCGGACGAGTCGGTCAACCCCGCGATCTTCGACATACTGTCCTCGAAGTCGCTTGAGAGCTTGACGACCGCCGCGCCGATGCCGACGATGGGGAGCGTGAGGCCGACGGTCAGCGTCTGGCCGACGTTCCTGATCTCCGCGCCGCCGGCTTTGAGCTTCGAGCTGAAGTCGGTGAGCGTCTGCCCGATCTGCTGAAACTTGCTGCCGAAACTCTGTGAGGCTTTCTCGGCTTGGTCGAAATTCTGCTTCGTCCGCTGAAGCTCGCTGTTGACGCCAGCGGCCTTCTTGTCGAAGTCGGCAGTGTCGGCCCCGATCTTCCCCTGAAGAACAAATGCTGTCGCGTCCGCGCTCATCTCTTTATCTGTTCTTCAGCCCGCCGCGCTTGCGCCCAATTTCGTTAGCGATCTCCTGCCCCTGCTGCTCGGCGACCGAGGCGTTGAAGCCGACCTCTTCCCACTCAGGATCATCCTGCGCGAGCAGCTCGAAGACCGAACAGTTCCAGTAGTGCGCCGCGCGAGAGAGGCGCTGTGCGAGCGGATACCACTCCGGCACCTCGCCCGCTTCGCCCCGCGTGCCGAGCCAGCGGCTCAGGCGCTCGCGCTCTGTTCGTTTTTTTCGCCGAGTCCCTCGTTGACGATCTTCCCTAAGAACTCGACCTCACACATTCCGAGGTTCTCAGCCGTCGGCGGGAACGGCGCGCCGTCGAGGTGCAGGTTCCACTCCTTGATGACGCGCTCCAACCCGCGCGCCAGGCCCATCGCGTCCTTGCCCTCGACCGCCTGTTGCAATTCCGAGATCACGCCCGGCGTGCGCAGCTCGCGCTCCGAGAGCTTGACCTCGACCTGCTCGCCCTCGTACTCGAACTGCACGAGCTTGACCTGCTCGTCGCGCAGCTTCTTAACTTTCGCGAAATTCATCCTCTTCACTCCATCGCAAAATTGATATGAGAGCGGCCCGGCCCCGCTGCAAACACTTCGCCCATCCACAGAGCCGGGCCACCCGAAACTGTCGCAGTCCGCGCCGCGCCTCAGTAGGTCGTCACCGTGACCGCGCCGCTGATCTGCAATTCGAGCGTGGCCTTTTCGAGCTGTCCGACCTGCGCGGGCGGCTCCCACTTGGCGACGGACGTGTTGCAGGTTTTCTTCGGGTTGCCGACGGTCGAGCCGAGCGGGCCGTACTCGAAGGGCACGTTGTCAGTGCCCAGCAGCGCCGCGATCTGCGCGTCAATCGCCCCGTCGTACATGATCTCCAACTGAACCGTGCCGTTCGTGAGTCCCGCGTTGAACGAGTGTGCGCCCGAAGTGCCGAAGGTCGTCGAATCGTGCTGATCAACCGCTTGGCTGAACTTGACCGAATCAACCTTCGCCGAGATGTCCACGCCGTTGAGCTTGACGACGACTCCCTTTGCTACGTTTCCCATGACTTCTCTCCGGTTTCTAAAAGTTAGCGGCGCGCGAACGCGACGGCGAAAGTGAACGACGGCGTCGTGCCGCCGATGGTGAATGTCACGCGGACATATCTGTTGACGGTCGTGCCCGCGGCAAGCTCCACGCGCTGCACGCCAGCGCCGGTGGCGGCGTTGAAGGTCACGAGGTCAACGAAAGTTATGTTGTCGGTCGAGTGCTGCACCTTGACCGTGATCGTCGGTGTCGTGCCCGACGCGGCGGGGATGTGCAGGTGCGCGACGCCGCCGCCCGCGCTCGAAGTGCCGTTGTCCTGCGAGGCCGCGTTGCCGGTCGCGGTCTCGGCCTGCAAGGGGTGCAGGAAGATGCCACTGTCGTAGCCGCTCGCGGATTGCAGTTCGGCCATCGAAGTGATGAGCTGGCCCTCGACGCTGTCAACGTCGTACTTCGCCTCGTTCGCGCTCAGCAGGATGGCCCGGTTGCCGAGCAGGTCGCCGGTCGGCAGCGACGCGACCGTAACGACGTGCGGCGCGCCGCCCGTGAGCGCCGCCTGAAGCACGTTGTCAATCCTGTTCAGAAGGACGTTGTCGAAATCGAAGAAGCCTTCCAACTGAAGCGTGGCGTTCTTCAGCCCCGCGTTGAAAGTGTGCGCGCCCGACGCACCGAAGGTTGTCGAGTCGAGCATATCCACCGAGGCCGAAGGCTTCGCGGACTTGAAGGCCGACGAGATGTTGTACTGATCCACGTAAACGCGGATGTCTTTCGCGACGTTGCCCATCACTCGACTCCTTCGACCGACTCTTCACGCGACTCGCTCGGCACAGTGCATTCCGCGATGTGCCCCTGTTCGAGCAGCCACGGGACGGACTCCGCGGGCAGGTCGTCCACCACGTCGCCCGGCTCGGCGCGCCTCTCGTTGTCGCCGTAGTCGTAGTTCATGCCGGTCTTGACGATGTACTTTTGCTTTTCGCTCATTCAGTCACCACGTCGTAGAGAGCGCCGCGATGGACATACACCAGGCCGTCAACGATCTCCGTGTATTCGGGGAATTGAGAGCGCCTCCGCAGCCAGAGCACCGACTCCCCGCTGACTGTCAAATTCGCGTCCTGCAACACCGTGTGGACGCGGCTGCGTATGTCCTCGGCATCCGCGGGCGAGAGGTTCTGGTCAACCGCCTTCACCAGATAGACGGCCTCGCGCCATCCCGAATTCGGCCCGCCGAAGGTGTAATGGTCAACTGCGGGCGACTGCGTCGAGACGATCACGTATGGAAAGGGCGTCTTTTCCGGCGCGACGAACGGCCAGACGCCGCCGGGCGCGAGCTGCTGAAGCTGTGCGTCCGCTTGGAGCGCCTTGCAGATCGCCTCCGTTACCGCGCTCACGGCATAAGCTCCCTGAGCGCCTTTTCAAACTCCGGCTTCACCGTCTCGGCTGCCGGGATCAAAAACGGGTGTGCCGGCATCTTCACGGTGCCGAACTCTTGGTAGATCGAATACTCGACGTTCGTCCCCACGATTTGATTGAGGTCGTCAACCTCCTCGGTCGTGATCGAGTTCCGCAGCGCGCCCGTATCAACCGGCGCGTTCACCTTCGCGTGCGCCTCGATGTCGAGCGCTGCCTTGCGCACCGCCTCCGAGGCGCGCGCGCGCACTGCCTCCGAGATCACGCCGAGGTTGTTTCGCAACTCGCTCAAGTCACCGACACCCTTTTGACGACGAATCGGTTGGACAACTGGTAGCTCGTCAGGTCGGTCGCCTGCACGGGCCTGTATTGCACGGAGTTGACCGTGAGCACGTCCGTCATCAGCACCACGACGCCCGCGGGCAGCGTCATCTCAAACAGCCCCTGCGCCCTCGTCGTCTCGGCGACCGTCTCCTCGCCGCGGCGACTGTTCATCTGCGACAGGCGACACGAGGTCTGAATCGTCTGCGAATCCTGTGGCTTCTTCCCGCCGCGCCCGTCGTCCACGAGCGTGTAGCGCGTGATCGTGCAGGCGTCGGGCAGCGTCCGGTTGATGGTCGTCCGCATTCGCGTGATGTCGTTTTGGCTCGGCATCAGCGGTACGCCATCCCGAAATCAAATCCGTCAGTGACGAAATCGGACTGACGCGCGGGCGCGCTGTCGCAGCGCATCTTCCTCGCGTACCGGGCCGCGAGCGCCAGGAGGGCATCCGACTTCTGCGACTCGCGGAACGTCTGCCCGTCGGTCGTGAAGTCGAAGTTCAACTTCTCCTTCGCCGCCCACTCTTCGAGCAGGTCAACAGCCGCGGCGTAAACGTCGTAAGATTTGCCGACGGCGTAAACGGGCGGCAATTGCCCCGAAGTGAACGTCCAATGGCCGACGAGCAGGTCAGACGCCGCGGGCGTGAGTGCCGTGTAGGAAGAGTCGTAAAGAACAACGTCCGCTTCCCAATACTGCTCGACCGAGAAGTAGTCTTTGTAAGAGGCCGAACTGACGTAGCCGCCCGGCGGAACGGTGGGCTGCGCCCTCAAAATCTCGTAGCGGATTTCGAGGCGGTGCGCGTCGAGCGCGTCCTGCACGTCGGTGTCCGCGAATATCTGATTCGCTCCCGCCGCGTCGCCCGTCAGGCGTCGCACGTAGGCGATCAGGTCGGACATCGTCCCGCGCAACGCGTTCGGCATCGCTTATTCGGCCTTCTTCTGAAACTCTTGCGGCACGCTAAGCTTCTGCTGCTTGTGCCACTCGGCGATCTCTTCCGGCGTCGCCTCGCGGAAGCCCTCCTGCGAGAGCACCACCTCGGCGTGCTCGTCCGTCACCGAGTGGACGCCGCCGTTCTTGTTGACGATGAACTTCATCGCGCGTTTCTCTCCTCCCTCAGCCTCTTCACCCGCGAGCGCGGTTTGTTGAGGACGCGATGCGAGCCGTCCGACTGCACACGGTACTTGCGCTTGTCGCACGTAGTGATGACGCCGAAGAATGGGTAATGAATGTGTGCCTTCACTCTGCTCTTCATCCGGCCTCCGAATTAAATGGATGGGGCGGAAACGTCGCCGCCCCTCGACCGCAGGAGCCGATCCCCGCGCCGTCGGCACCGTGATCTCGGACTAGGTCAGGACGACGGTCGCGAGCGGGTCGCGCAGCAAGGCCACGCCGTAGAGGATGTCGAAGCCGACCCTCATGCCGCGGTTCGCGATGTCGTACTGATAGACCACGCGGATGATGAGGCCCGTCTCCGGGTCGCTGATCGTCGTCGCCTGCACGCCGCTGCCCGGAGGCAGGTCGCGGAAGGGCCGCGTCGCCAGGATGAAGGCGTCGCGGCAGAGCGCGAGGCACTTAGTTGAGTTCGGCGAACCCGCCACGATCGGCACGCGCTGGCTCATGTACACGTCGAACCCGTAGAGGGGACGGCCCATCGAGCCTTCCGCGACCTTCTGCGGATCGGCGAACGCGAAGTAGGTCTGAAGCGACGTGTCGCCCAGGAGCGCGATCTCGTCCTTGCTCGACACGATGAGCGCGCGCCCGTCGGTCGGCGCGAGGTTGTCGTTGAGCTTCTTCCGCGCGCTGCGGATCGTTGAGGCCGAGATGTCCGTGCCCGACGTGCCCACCGAAGTCGAGAGCGACGAGTACAGCGCGAAGAGGTCGTCCTCGACCTTGTTGCCGAGCGCGATGGCCGCGCCGCGCACGTAACGATCCATCAGGTTCGTGTTGGCCTGCGCCGCGGCGAAGTCCTCGACGATGAAGTCAACGTACTGGTGACTGTTGAGCGTGACCTGCACGGTCGCGCCGCCCGAAGGCACCTGCACCGTGGCCGGCGTGTCGGCGGACTTCGACTGCGCGGTGAACGTGCCGGGGTACGGGATGTTCAGGGTCTTGCCCTGCCAGCCGGGTTCGCATTCGTTGTCCTTCGCGACGATGCGCGCCAGGCACATCGCCGAGCGCAGGATGTCGAGCGCGCGCTGCGCCCACGCCTGGGGGATAAACCCTGCGGTATCCGCAGTGGTCAGCTTGATGTTTGCCATCTTCTACTCCGTTGAATCGTGAGGCATGGGCGGGCGCTCATTCGCGCTCGCTTCCGTGCCGTGGGCCTTATTCGTCAACGATCCGGCCTTCACGCATGGCCTGCATGATCGCGTCGCGGTTCTCTGTCCAGAACTTGCGGTCTGCGATCTGTGCCTTCGTGAACGTGACTGAATTCGTCGCGGAGCGTGCGGGCGAAGTGGGCGACGTGGGCGTTGCTCTCGTCTGCGCGGTCGCGTCCGAAGCAGCCAGGTAGGGCTTCTTCTTGAGCACGTCCTTCAGCGCGGCTTCGATGTCGTCCGCGTCGTCGGCGACGAAATGCCTGGCGTCTTCGGGGTCGGCGAACTTGAGCCGCGCGGCAACCGCGGCGATGCGGTCGTTGCGCGCCTCGCGCTTGGCGGCATCGGCCTCCCTGCGCGCGTCGTCGGCTTCCTTCTTCAGCCTGTCGCTCTCAGAAAGTTGCGCGGTCTCAAACTCCTTCACCTTGCCTTCAGCCGTGGTCGCGCGCGTGCGGAGAGTCTGATTCTCGCGCCGGAGCTTCCGGGCCTCTTCGAGTGAAAGGGTTTGATCGTCTCCCTCGACCGCCGGGGTCTGCGGAGTAGTGCCGTCGCCGCCCGCCTGGGGCTGCTGGCCTGTCGTCGTGGTGTCGGTTGGTGTCGTCGCCGCCTGGGCGTTTGCATCAGCCATGCGGCGACTATGCGCGAGAGGGTTATGAGTGTGTGATAGCGGGTTTTAAGCTTTTAATGATTTTTACGATTTTTATGATTTTTATGATTTTAACGCGAACGGTAGCCCTTAATGAATTTTGCTTTTATTTGCCCTCCATTAAGCCGGAGTGACAATCAAGCTGCGGGACGTTTTTGCGAGTTGAGGCAGGTCTGGGACGCTGTGGGACGCGTCTGCGGGCTTATTAGACGATGGTCGGGAATCTCAGATGCCCGTGAAGGAGCCGTTGCTCTTCCCGCAGCGGCAAGTGAAGCGAAATGACGTGGGCTGTCCGCCTGGCGCTGCGCCGCCGGCCTCGACGTGGATCAGCGAGCCGCAGAAATAGCAACGCTCGTCGGGCGTCACGCCCTTCCGAGCATTCTCCATCGCGCGCAGGATCGGCTGACCTTCCGGCCTGTCGAAAGGCGTCGCCTTCTCGCTCACTGCGTCCACCGTCCTAACCATAGCTCAAGATCATCTATCTTTTTGCCTTCTTTGGCAAGACGTTCCTCGGCGTCGCGCATGAGCGTCTCGCGCTCTTCGTCCGTGAGGCCGTGCGCGAGCTTCGCCGCGCGCACGCTCGCCTGCACCTCCTCAGCCCACAACTCCTCCTGCGTGCGCCCGGCGAGCGCGGCCTCACGATGCCCCACGATCTCGTGCGCGAGCGCGCCCCGCATCGAGATGCGCGAGTTGGCCGAGCCGCCGCCCTCGCCCGGCATCACGTCCGTGCCGATGTAGAGTATGTCAGCGCCGAACAGCGTCGAATGCCCTGTGTTCATCCTCTCGCTGTAAATGATGTGGTCGGCGGGCATCCCCAGACTCTTCGCGTACTCGACTGCTTTCTTTATCTGTGATCCTGTCAGCGGCTGTTCGTTACGCAGGCCGTCAGTATTCACGGGACGCTTGTTAATGGAATCAACGAGGCTCTTCATTCTATATCGGCGCGCATCCGTCTCGCCCAGCACTTCCCGCAGACTCTTCGCATAGCGCATACTTCCCCACTGCGCGCTGTGCCTGACTCCGACAAAGTCTTTCAGCTTCACCGCCCCGTCTTTATAAGCGGCAAGCCCAGCATCGCCCAGCACGCGACGCTGCGTCTCCTCATCCTGGCGTGCGAACCAGTCCTCGCCGCTCTCTATCTGCGGGCGCGTGTCCTCGATTCCATGAAAGCCGAGTTCCTCCCACGACTTTGTTTGCGGCACCATCGTACACGCACCGTTAACGTGATCGTCGAGCCTTTCGTCGAGCGTGTGTACCGTGCCGTTCATGGCGATGCAGGCGGGACACGAGCGGGCAGACATCGTACAGAGCCACACCCAACCTCCGAGCACGTCCGCATTTTTCTGATAAGTCTGATAGCTCGTCTCGCGATAAGCTCTGATAACTTCGGTGCGTGAGATTTTCAGCGCGCGCGTCAGGCTGCCGCCCATCTCTTCTTTGACCGCGCGGGCGATCTTGCGCGGCCCGTGGCCGAGCGTCACGCCTTGAATGAGAGCGTCGCGCACGGCACGGCTCGTCGTCGGCCCCAACTGGTCGAGCAGACGACGCAGCGGCGTGCCGTCCGAGAGGAAACCGGCCATGTTCTCGACCGCGCCGACGGGCAGTTGTGTGAATGAGATTTCTACGCCGGCAGGAGTCTCGCCGAGCGAGGCGCTCATCAACTGCCCGGCATCGGCGCGCGCGGCGGCGATTGCCTCCGCCTGCTCGCCCGTGATTTTCTTGTCCGCGTACTGGCCGAATTTATTTATCTGTTCTTCGACCTGCACAAGCAGCGCTTCGAGCCGGTCGCGGCGGAAGAGCCAGGAGGGCGAGACCTGCTCGCCCTTCGACCGCGCCTCATCCATCTGCCGCGTCAGTTGACCGAGCTGCTCGCGGATCGTGTCCCACGCGCGCGCGTACACGCGCACCATCTCGCTCGCGCTGCGCCGCTCGCGAGCGATCAGTCGCCGCTTGAAGCGCTCGGCCAAGTCGAAGATGTCGGGCATTCAAATTAAAAAACCTGTCTGCCGTTCCCGCCGTTCCAGAGGTAGGCGCAGAGCGCATCGAAGGCTGCGTCGTTCATTGGCGTATTAGCCCTGGCAATCAGCACGTCGTCAATGAGGCCGTCGTAACCGCCCGCGTCGTTGTTCGCGCCGACGTAGAAATGGGCGGCATTGGGTGTGCTCGGCACGTCCCCGGACGCCGCTTCCGTGACGTTGTCAATCGAGAGGCGCAGGTCGCCGTTGGCGAGATTGGCGCGACCTATCACGAGGTGCCACGAGCCGAACGAGGCAGCGGCCGCGGAGTCTTGTTCAGCAGAGGTGACTATCCAACCCACTAAAAACGTACCGTCGCCGTTGTCGCTGAGCGTGAGCGAATAAGTCGTGAGACCAATGCCTGATCCGTTCGCCGCGACGACCGGCAACACGGACGCATTGGCGCTCGGCTTCACCCACGCCGCGATGATGAAATCCCCCGAACCCGGTTGCAGGTCTGTCGTGTCGTCACGGCGGAGGTATTGGTCGCTCGCCGAAGCGAAGCTGCGCGCCGTGGTCAGCTTTCCCGCCGCCGAGCCGACAGAGCCGGCGGCGACGAGGTCGTTGCCGCGGAGCGTGCGGTCGGTCTCGCCCGCCCCCGATGCCCCCGCCATGCGCCAGTAGGCGACCGTGTTCGCGGCCAGCCACGCCGCCGGGTTGAAGGACGCCACGTCGGAATAGAAACGCGCGCCCCTCGGCTGGCCGAGGCTCAACTCCCCGTCGGGATGGTAAATCGCCATCAGTCATACTCCTCGACGAAACAGAGCAAGACATCTGCCGAGTCGCGGATGCAGTTGATTGCCGCCGTCGTGTTGAACGTGAGGGCCTTACCGGCGGCGAGCTTAAAGCCGTTGCCTGAAGTGACCGTCCCCGGCCCGACCCACGCCGCGTTGTTGGCGTCGAGGTTCAGGACGCACACGCTCCGGCGCGTGGCGCGCGCGGCGACGAGCGCGCCGGAAGCAGCGCCAGCCGTCGCCTGCCCGGTGGCGATGTTGGGCGCGCCCGGAGTGCGCTCGCTCGTGGCGACCGAGTACGTTCCGTCGCCGTTGTCCTTGAGAAGTATCTTCAGACCGTTGACGGTCAACTGTTGATCTGCCATTTCCTCACCTCACTCGTCCGGCGTGCCTCCGCGGTCGAAGGCGTCGAGCAGCTTCGTGCCCATTTGCTTGTCATCCGCCTGGCGCTTCACGCGCTCGGCGTCGGGGTCTCCGCCGGTCTCCTGAATCAGCGTGTCATTCGAGTAGCCGAGTTGCTTCTTCGCAATCGCCGTCTCGACCTCTTCTTTGGGATCGCCCGGCACCATGCCCGGCCAGTGGATCGTGACCGTCTGCTCTCCGCGCCCGCCGATGATAATCAGCGCGCGCACTACGTCCTTGATGAATCGCCCGTACAGCCGCTGCTTCGTGCGCGTGCGGTCAATGAGCGGCCCGTAAAGAATCTTCAGCGCCAGTCCTGAGAGCTGCGCGATGTTGTCGAGCTTTCCGCTCGCGACTTCGGGGACGTGGCTCACCTCGGCGAGCGCCTCGCGCAGCAGCCGGCGGTACGCGAGCGCGCCCTCAAGATCGCCCGTCATCTCCAACAGCCCCAACTCCGCGTCCACAGTCGGCAGGAACATGACGCCGGTCGTGTTTATATCCAGCTCTTGTTTAGCGATTCCCTTCGCGTAAGGTTTCGGGGCTGCGTGCACGCGCACGATGCGACCGATGAGGGAGTCAACACGCGAGATGTACTTGATGAGTTGCAGGACGTAGGGCGTCAGGTCGGGTCTTCCGTAAAAGCTTTGCGAGTTCGGCAGGTTCTTGCAATGAAAAATCGGCGCGAAAGAATAGTTCCAGCGCGTCTCGTCCGGTTGCCGACGCCAGCTCTGCCCGTCGTCGTATGACAGGTATTCGACGATCAGCCACGACTGCCCGCCCTCTTCGCGCGTCGTCTCCTCTTTGTAGAGGACGCGCCGCCCTCCGGCGTCGAAAGTCGGGTACTGGCAGCGGTAGCACAGCACGCGCCGGTAGTCGTGCGGGTCTGTGTCCGCGCTCATGGTGCAGGGGTCGAGTTTCGAGACGAGCGGCGAGCTGTCCGGCTGGATGCTGATCTTCGCCCAGGCGTCGCCCGCGACCGCGCCGTCGGTTGCGAGGTCAATCAAATCTTCCCCGCGCTGATCCGGCGACCACACCAGATCAACGTATGCCTCGTGGGTCTCATCCTCCGTGGTATCGTCGGCGGTGTCGTCGCCTTCGTCGCTCTCGTCATCGCCCGCGTCGCCGATCTCGATCCGCAGCTCGTCGCCGAACAGAAACGACACGCCCTTCTCGACGATGAGCGCGGCGTAGTTAACTGCGACGTTGTCGTCCGGCTGGCCGGGCTTCACCGTGAGCTGCGCCGGGATCACGCCCTCGTAAAACCTGAGCGCAGTCGTGCCGGCGCTCACGCGCGCCATCGCATCGGCGCGTGCGGCCTGGGCCGCGGGCGAGTTCGCGATGCCGGAACCGAACAATGATTTCACGCCGTTGACGACGGTGTTTATGAGTCCCATTTGCCCTACCAGAGAGGATCGCCCTCTTCCGCCTCGCCGCTGCCGAAGGCGAGCTTGTTGAATGCGCCACTCGACGCGTCCACCTGATCTTTGTATTTGCCGTGCGGGAAGGCACAGAGTTCATCCAGATACTTCTTATTCCAGTTGGCCTTTACGAGCTTCACATTCCCCGCCTCGGCCTGCGCCGCGAACGGCTCGGCCCTTGTCTCCTTGTCGCCCGTCACGCGCTCCTTGCGCACGATGTAGCCGAGCAGGTTGCGGATCGTTGACTCCGCGCTTTCCTTGCCGCCCGAACCCGGTTCCTGTTCGAGCCAGATGTGAACGAGGTTGCCGTACTTCTTATTATCGGCCTTCGCTGTTTCCTTAATTCGCTTCTCGCGCTCATGTGCCGACCATTGCCCGCGCACAACATCTTCGACATAGACGCCAGTGCGGTCGCGCGCCATCAGCACGCCCGCGGTGAACGCGCCCCCTCCGGCAGTGCCAGCCTTGTCCCAATAGCGCACGCGAGTAGCCTTCAGTGGCGCGGATGATGTGGTCTCGAACCAATCACGCTTGAAGCGATTGCCCTCGCGCGCCATCGGCCTCTGCTGGTATAGGGCATTCCAGAAGTAAGAGCCGATGCGCGCCATGATGCGGCGCAGCTTTTCGAGTGGCCTGCGCTCAGGACAGAGCGCCTCTCCAGGCTTGCGCCAGTCCGGCTCGACGGTGCAGGTTGCGGGAAACTCCTGCTCTTCCTCTTCCTTGATCGCCTCAAAGTTGACGATGTGCCAGCGCTCTGGCTCGTCGCCCGACTCTTCAGACAATAACCAGCCCGAAAGATCGTCTTCGTCCCAGCGCTGCATGATGACGACGACGGCACCGTGCGGGTCTTCTTCGCTAATCGGCTCTTCGCGCGTATAGAAGGTCGAGCCGAACCACTCCTTCTGACCTTCGCGAATCGTCTCGCTCGCCGCCTGCTTAGCGTTCTTCAGCGGGTCGTCAATAACGCCGAGGTGCCAACCCTTGCCGAGCATCGGGCCGCCGACGCCAGCCGCCCACATCCCGCCGCCCGCAACTGACTCCCAATGCTCCTTCGCTGCAACCTCTGCCTTGATCTCGCCGCCCGCACGCAGGAAGTTGTCGCGCGCCGCGTTCGAGAGCGTCTTCGCCAAGTTTGCCGAGTAAGAGCTTAGGCCAACCCACCTTTCGGGGAAGCGGTAAAGGTAGTAGGCGGTGAAGAGACGCGACGCCATCTCGCTCTTACCGTGGCGCGGCGGCATGAAGATGAACAGGCGCTTGATCTCGCCATCTGCCACGCGTTGCAACACAGAGGCGAGCACCTCACAGTGCTTATACCAGCGAAAGCTTGGCCGCACGCGGTTAATGAATTCGCGAAATGTCAAAGAGCTTTCTTGCGTGCCGTCTTCTGCGTTCAGACGACTGCGCGCGGCCTCGCTGGCCGCGCGCGCCCGTGCGAGTACCGCCTCGCCCTTCTCAGCCTTTCGTTTGACCGTCGGCATATTCGGCTCTCGCCCGCTCGATCACCTTTTCCGAGACTGTCAATAGCTCGTGCGCGGCCTGCATCGAGATCGCCGGTAGCCATTCGAGGAGGTTCTCCCAGAAGGCTACGAACCCAACGAGGTTGTCGCGCGCGGCTTCGAGCCGTGCCATCGCGTCAATCGAGAGCTTGCAATAGTCGCGGTGCTGATAGACGAGATCGCGATCAACCGAGCCGACCGCGTCGAGCTGCGCCTTGATGCGCTGGCGCACCTGCTCGATCTCGTTGTACAAAGCCTCGGCTGATGTCGAGGCGCGGCGACCTGACGACGCGATCTTCTGCCTCAGCGCCTCTTCCCAGCCGTACCTCTCGATCCAGCCGAGTTTGAGGTTTTTACCTTTGCCGCGCGTGCACAGATTCTGGCGCGACCAGCCCGGCCACGTCTTACGCATCTCCGCTTCGATCAGGTCGTGCGACTGGCCGTTGAAGCGTAAATAAAGACTGAGGCAATGCTCGATTGCCTCAGTCGAATATCTGTGCGGCATCGTTACTCAGCTTTCAGCGTCGCTTCAGTTCCGCGAGTTCGGCCTCGGCTTCGAGAGCACGCACGCGCCAACGCTCACGCCTGTACGCGAACCAGTGCTTGACGAGGATGTCCACGCCCTTCGAGAGCAGCCCGACCAAGAGGGCGGCGAGGAGCGACCCGGCGAGAGGCGCGACACTCGTGAACACGCCTGCGCCGAAGAGTGAAGAGACGAAGGCCAGCGCCACCACAGGGGCGTTCCCGATCCCGTGTTCCATCTGCGTTTCCCCGTGCATAGGCTTCGCCTCGTCGTCGTCGGCGCGGGCGAGGGCTGTGCGCCGAAATTCGTTAGCCGCCCGGAGTCGGAGTAGGCGAGGGCTGCGGCAAGCTGGCCTCAATTATTTTTAGCGCGTCAACCGCGAGCCGCGCGTCGCGTAGGTAGGTCTCGAACCTCTGCTGCGCCTTCGGTGACTTGAGTCCGACGCCCTTCTCTGATAATCGCTCGACCGCGTCGCCGATCTGCGTGACCGCCATGTGCGCGATCTCGACCTTGTCGGCGTTGCTCATCTGCGACCAGTTGACCGAACTCGCGAGCACTCGATCAGCCGCCGCGCCAATCTCGTCAATCAGGGGATTCAGGAACGCGGCTTCGTCGGCGCTGATGTCGTCCGTGGCCTCGTCGCTCGCGACCTCGTCCTTGAAGGACTGCGCGCCGACTTTCACCGCGCCCGCCACGGAGCGCACCGTCTGTGTCTTGCAGGCCGCCAGTGCGACGATGAAGAGCATCGCCGCGACGAGCATTAAAACGATCTGTTTCGGGGTCATCAATTTCTCCTTCTATCGTGGTTGTCACCGGCGACGAGGCCGATGAAGATCATGATCGCGACTGCCAGCTTCCTTTGCTGCGAAGGCGTGAAGTTCAGGCCGTAATGCGTGCCGGCGAAGATGACCGCGGCTGCGACGCCGAGGCCCGTCATCCGCGGGTTCAAGACAGCCATCGTCCACAGCGCGTTCGCGCAGCGCAGGGCGAAATCCACGAGCTTAGCCTTGAGCATCGGCCTCCTCGACGAGCGACGAGCGCAGCACCGCCTCGAACTGCGTCGCGTACCCCGCGATCAATTCCGCGCGGTCGAGGCCGTTGATGATCCGCCGCGCGCCTACATAGTTGCAGGCAGAGTCCTGGATGAAATCAGACAGCTTGCGCCCCGTGAACCAGCCTTCGGCCATGCCGATGATTAGAATGTTTGCCGCCAGGTCGGAACGGAGGACGAGAGTCGGGTCTTGGTCGAGCGAGAGGGCTGGGTCGAGCAGGCCGAGCTGGTGCAGGCGGTCGGTCGCGTGCTGGTAGTTACGCTCCCATGTCAACTGAACGTCGCCGCGACCGTCGTACACCTGATGCCACTGGCCCGTCGGGACTCCGTAAGCGTGATTGCGACCCTTCCCGTATTCCTCTATCGGCTGGAAGGTGTCGGCGGTTTCATGCTTCGTCGTCGCCAGACAGTAGGCGATGTGGCGAACGTCCGAAATGATCGCCTGCGTCTCGAAGGCCGCGAGCAAGGCGTTGAGGCCGTCAACCTGCTCCTGCCGGAGCGGGCCGAAGGCATCGCGGTAGCTGCTGAAAAATTTGCCTCGGTCGAATTGCATAGGATTACAGCTCGTGGATGGAGACGCGGTACGTGCGGCGCGCGTGGGCGAGTTCGTTCAGGCGCTTCGCGCCGAGGAAGCGCTCGGCGTTGCCGACGAGCGTCTTCAGGCAAGACCAGAAGACGGAAGTCCGCTCGTGCGGCGGGACTGCGTCGAAGAAGACTTTGGCGTCGAGTTCGCGCACCGTGTGCGGGACGGCCTCGGCGACGGCGCAGGCCGTGTCAACGCGGCTGAAGCGGATCGAGCCGCGCTCGTCAACGCCCGCGATGAACGCCCGTGTGATCGCAGCTTCTACCTCATTAAGTTGCTCCTCGATTGGTGCGAGTTCCGCGTTGGCCGCGGCGAAGATCGGCGCGCAACTCTGCTCGAACCGCGCTTTCTTGGGTGCAATTTTGCGGTCGCGTTCAGCCTCGATGCGCGCCTTCTTCGCGCGCAGGCTCGCCCAGCGCTTGAGCGCTTTGGCGATGCCCTGCTGTGTGGCCTCGACGTTCACAAGAGGCACACTACCGCGCGTGTCTAAGCGGGAGGGATAGCGGCTTTTAAGGTTTTTATGATTTTTACGATTTTAATGATTTTAATGATTTTTAAGCTGATTCGCCGCGTGCACTTGCCTTATATTTAACGCGCCGCTCTACCCCTATGCGGCTACTGCCTTCGTTGCACTATCTGTGAGGTAAAGAAGTGTCCCCTAAAAAATACGACTTCGGCTTTGAGGTACGCCCCGCCCTCAGCCTCAGCTACATCGAAGAAGTCCTCAAGCACGCGCGCGTCATCACGCCCGTCCCTAGCCGGCCCAGCCTAATCGCTTTAATTGACGAAGGGATTTTGGAAGGGATCAAGACGAAGCAGGGCTGGGTCGTCTATGAGGACAGCTTCCACGAGTGGGTTAAAAGTTTTCAGCGCGACGCTTACAAAAAGATCGGCGGGAACAAGGATGGGGGACGATTAGGGATGCGTTAATTTGGGCATCGGCCATCTTTTAACTGTACCCTCTCCGCCAATGTGCCTTACATTCTCTTCGGTCAAATTATATTTCTCGGCAATAACTAGATAAGCCTCTTCGTCTCCGACACCGCTATCCTGTGCTTTGACTAAGTCGAAGAAAATAGCCTTGCGCTTATCTTCGGGGATCGCCGTCTCTACGGTGACAGTCCACCCGTTGATTCTTTGCACTTCCTGTCCGTTTGTGGCTTCGCTCGTTGCGGATGTTTGAGGTTTAATGGTTGGTGGAGGGGAAGGGTTAAGCCCGGCCTTATTCTCATTATTGAATCGCGCGGTTGAAGCACAGCCGAGGGTGAAGCACAGCCATAGGCCGAGTGCGATATATAACGAGGGGATACATTTCATCTCACGATTTCGGGTTGTCAGGTTTGTCTCTTGTAATTTGAAGTGATTTCTCCGAAATGTTTTTATCTTCGAGCGGCTTCAGGTCGCGTATTTGATAAATAGCCTGTTCATCATCCGTCTTAATCAGATCATGGATGTACGTGCTCTGCGCGGTCTTGCTCACCCGGAAGAAATACATTTTGCCCGCCTCTACCGTGATCGGCGTTTCAGTGGCTTTCGTTTTTAACTTGATGACATAATGGCCGGGCTGAAGCCGAACGCCGACAAACCTCTCTTCGGTCATGCTTAAAATCTTCTTATCGTCGAGATAGACATAGGCACTTTTGCCGCCCATTGCGAGCGCATCTCTCTCATGCACGCGATAGAAATATATTGTGCCGTATTGCTGATCTTGCGGATGCACATTGAACGCAAGAGGAGCAAGTAAGAGTAGAATTGCAAGAAGTGAGATTCGTAAGGCTCGCATATCTTCTCCTTTCACTTCTTCACTTCATAAATTTCCGAGTCCATAGGCTCGCGTTTGCCCCGCGCACGTCCGACGACCCTGACCTTATCTGAAGCTTCAGCGACTTCTTCAAGTGTGATTAAGCCTTGTTGAAGTAGATAGCTCACAACGATGGTTCTCACCATCTCTTCGAGAGGTATGTCGCGCTCGCGAGCAAGCTCAATTATTGCTTGCTCCTCAGTTTCATTCAATAAATTTGATTCAACCGTATTTTTTATTTTGGCCTTTATGCCGATCTTGTGTTCTACCGGGCCGACAAATACCTCTTTCAAGGTTAGTTCGGGATTTCCAAATTCCGCCAAGGTAAGAAGGTCTAATAAGGTAGGCCCAGACCGCCCAGCTTTCCAATCAGATATGGTAGGGGGTTTTTTACCAAAAAATTCGGCCATTTCGCCCGTCTTTTGAGTCCCTATAGCATCACCAATACGCTCAATAAGACCAGGGATTTTCTGAATTTCCGAATTTTCTGGTTGACCTTTTTTCGGCAAATCCGTATATTCTCGTCTGTAACGCGTGGTTACAGACGAGGAGACTATCACAGGATGGCTCATCCACAAACGCCCAACTATACGATGACGCCGACGATGATCGTCGGTCATATCAAGCTCGCCGGCTTCGCTACCATCGAGGATTTTGCCGACGACATTGAAGAGCGGCGCGACTCCGTCTCACAGGTTATCAACTACCTGCGCTTCACCCCACGCATCCGCCGCAAGATCGAAGCGAAGCTCGGCATCACTCTAGACCCCATAAAAGAGCAGAGACGCAGCGCAGCCTAAATTTTTTATCTTCGATTGTGAATTGCAATCTTCGCCCTCCATTGCAAAAGGACGCCACACGATGATCGAGTCAGACGCCTTGATGCGATTGCTAGTGCCGGACGGCAGGGTTAAGGAAGTCGCGGAAGCCTTGTCTCTCTCGCCGTCGCTCATCTACCAGGAGCGACGCCCCTCCGGCAGGGGCCACGCCGACACCGGCACGCGCAACTCCATCGCGCGCCTCGACCTCATCTGCGAACTCGCGCTCTCCCACACTCCCGAAGCCGTCAAGCTTCTCGGCCAACGCTACACCGACATCTACGCCGGCAGTCTCGGATTCCCGACGCTACCCGCCACCGAAGGTGAACTCATTAAGGTGCTCGCGCAGACGACGCGCGAAGTCGGCGAGGCGCTCTCAGCCTTGATCGAGCATTCGTCTCTCGACAAGGCAGCCGTCGAGGTCGAGCAAGCCGAGATGTGGATGGAGCGCGCGCTGAAAATCATCGAGGCGCTGAAGTCTAAAGCGACATCTTGAAGGAACGGAGAAGTCATGTCATCCAATTTCTGTTCGACAGCTAAGACCGCCCGCGGCGATAAGACGCTCGCCCAAGTCCGTCGCATCTTCGGACTGGCGAAAGAGCGCGACCTGAATGATGACGAACTGCGCTCCATCGTGGAAGAAGAGACCGGCCAGCGCCACATCTCCGCGCTCTCTCGCCATGATGCACAGAAAGTCATCAACCGCCTCGGCGGCTCGCACCGAGCGCCACGCCGCACGGTGCAGCACCAGCGCAAGCAGGCGGGCATCGTGCAGCTCGCGCAGCCCGCGCACCTCGAACTCCTGCGCGACCTCGCGCGCCAACGCAACATGAGTGAGGAAGGTCTCGCGCGCATCGCAGAGCGGATGCGTCTGCCCTACCCGCCGCGCACGACCGCCGACACGAACAAGCTCGTCGAAGCTCTCAAGTCCATGAACAGGAGGGGCGCGTGAGGGAAGGCACGGCACGCATCGCGCAGTTGATCTCCGCCGCCTGCACCCAATGCCACGGCTCGACCGTCATCTGGACGATGGTCGGCCCGCTGCCGTGCAACCCTTGCCTCGCGCGGAAGGTCACGCCCGCCGCGCGCCTCGTCGCCGACTGCGTCTGGATGAGAGTCGAGAAGAATCAGTTTCTCGACACGGCGACGGTGGCCGTCGCGCAGACGCTCGTCCACGCGACTTACCTGCAACCATTCTCCGGCCCGGCGCTGACCGAATACCTCGGCCTCGGCGAGCGCGAATTCAAGGGCGTCGTCGAAACCATCCGCCGCGACTGGCACCTGCCGCTCATCTCGCGCCGGCAGCAGCGCGGCGGCTACTGGTTCGCCGAGAGCGCCGACCAGTTTCTCGCATGGCTGCGCCAGATGCGCGCGCAGGCCGTGCAGGAACTCGCGACCGCGCACGGCATGATGCGCGCCCACTACCCGCTGCTCGCCGGGCAGACCAATCTCGACTTCATTCAGGGCTTCACGCAGGAGTTACAGGAGGCAATCAGATGAGCCGCCGCGAGCGCGACGAGCGCGAATACCAACTCAAGACTCTGGCGAAGGGTTTGCGCGTGCTGCTCGCGCTCGAAGGCACGAACTTCGAGCCAGTCAGCGTCCAACGCGTCGCCGAGCGCACCAAGCTCGAATACGACTTCTGCCGCAGCGCGCTCATCACGCTCAAGCTCGGCGGCTTCGCAGCGGAGGTCGCAGGCAAATGGACAGTCGGGCCAAAAGTCATGCGCTTCGGCGCGAATTTTAATGAGCTATGCCTAGCTCAACTTCGCCAACAGAGTTCTGGTCGACCAGAACTCGAAACGGGGGGGGGCAGGCCGATTTCCTAGAGTTTTTGGATTTTTTGACTTTCAAGAGTTCTGATTTCCAGAACTCAAAGGAGGCTTATGGGGAAAAAAACGGAGCACGTTGAACGCGGACTGCGAGTCGTCGAAGAGAGCGCGTCAGCCACTCTCACAGCCGTGCAGAGGACTCTCACAGCCGTGCAGAGGGAAGAAAAGCTTATTCAAGCCTCGCAAGTGATCGGAGCCGTTAAGGTCACGCGCTCACTCGCCACGGTCATCTCAGCACAAAGCTTTCGCGCGCTCATACAATTTCGCGACGACAAGCTTTACGAGGCTTTCGACTTTACGCGCTTCGATGACTTCCTCAACGAATCGCCTCACTCGCCGATGTCGAAAAATCAGTTCTACGAGCGCCTGAACGCCATTGACCGCGAAGGGAATCACGCCTTCGATGCTTTGAACGCTCTCAACATCCCCTTCTCGATCCGTAAAGCCCTTCCCGGCTCTGTCGAGGTCGAAGGCGATACTCTCATTATCGGCGAGGAGCGCGTGCCGATTAACGACCGCCGCCGCGTGATCGCAACGGTCAAGGCTCTCGTCGAGAAGAACCAGCAGCAGGCCACGAAGATCGAGAAGGGCGAGGCTCAGAACAAGAAGCTCAAGCAGGAGCGCGACGAGTACAAGAAGCGCCCCTCCTCGTCCGGCGCGTTCGACGAATACGACACCGTCCTCATCAACGCGCTCGGCGCGCTCGCCAACCTCAAGTCAATCGCCTTCAACCTGCCCGACGCAGAGCGGCTGCGGAAGCGCGACTACACCTTCGAGCGGCTCGCCGAGATGCGGCTCGAACTCGAAGAGGCGCTCGGCGTCCGCGCGCCAGCGAACGGCGGCGCGTACCAACTCTCCGACGACGAGATAGACGAACTCGGCGATTCGATGTGAGGGGAATCATGCTCGACTTCCTTTTCAAACTTCTGCTCACGTCGCTCGTCGTCATCTTCGCGCTGGCGGCGGCGCACGGGGGCAACGCCGCGGCCCACGCAAGTTTGCTCGAACAACAAAAATCGAAAGGAGGGCTTGAACGGAAGAATTTAACTTGCTGGGGCGACCGACACGCGGAGGGCGTGTCGGTCGCTTTAAACCTTCAACACGACTCGACCCACTCGGAGGCAGTTATGACGCAAGCAGCACCACAGCCAAACGCGGCACTCGGCAGAAACGCGGAGGCGGCGAGAGAAGCCGCCGAACTGAACCCGCCGCCCGTCGCGCAGCGGCTCGACATTCGCCGCGAGATGACCGTGCGCGAGTTCACTTCGCACTACGACATCAGGGCAGACCAAATTTTCTTCGACGCCGGCTCAGACGAACCCTACTTCGACTTTGAGGCGCTCTCGCTCCTCGTCAACGAACTCGCCGATTTCCCGCGCATCGTTGTTACACCGACCTCGAACGATCACACGCTCGGCATCGCGTCGGCGTCGTGCGAGATTACTCTCCCGAACGGCAACACTCGTTCATACACCGGCAGCGCCTTGATCGGCGAGCCGATGCCGGGCGGTGGCACGGTCGAAGACTGGCGCTCTGCGCTCGCCGTCGCGCAGGTGCGCGCTCTGCGCACGGCGCTGCGCTCGGTCTCGTTCAACCCCGTGCGCGCGCACGAGGCGAAGAAGAACGGCGTCGAACTCGAATTCAACATCACCGACCCGCGCCAGCGCGAGCTGCGCGAGGCACATTCACTCGGCGTCGAACTCGAATTCATCAAGGGCGACGACAAGGCCGAGTGGCGACGCCAAATCTACGACTTCACTCAAGGCAGGCTCGATTCGATGGAGAAGATGGACGATGTGATGCGCGGCCACTTCCTCCTTTTCCTTCGCGCTCTGAAACGCCACCTGAGAGCGCGGGGCGTCGCCAACTCCTGAATAAAAAATTGGCCGAGGCTGACTCTGCATCAGTCGGCCTCGGCCACGTACCTGGCACCAGTTGAGGACACCACCCTCGTGGCAAAGCATAGCACAATTATCGGCGAAATCGCGCGCCAAGAAATCTGCGCGGCGATGAACGGACTTAAAGGCTCGCGCGCCCGCGCCGAGGCACAGCGCCTCGCCGAGACACACGGCTGCTCCGTCTCGCGGGTGTACGACGTGACGCGCGAGCTACGTCCGCGCCGCAAGGTGCGCGCCGACAGGGGGCGTCGGCGCGCAGACCTCCTCGCTCACGAGGGGATGCGACTCGCCGCCGAGTTAGTCGTGACGAAGAACGTTGACCCCGACCTCGCGATAGAGACGGCGGAGCTTAACGGTCACGACATCCCCGTCTCGCGCGGCACGTTCGTCCGCCAGCTCCGCGAGCACGGCCTCGACCGCCGCTCGCGCCGCCGCGGAGTAAGACCCTACCGACGCTGGGAAGCGTCCGCGCCCGGCGACATCTTCCAGTTTGACATCAGCGGCGTTAAGGAGCGTTGGGTTGACCACAGGACACGCCGCATACTCCACGTCTCGCCCCTCGAAGTCTCGAAGAATCACCCGAACAAAAACCCCGACCGCGTACCGCTCTGGAAGTTCACGCTCGTTGACGACAACTCGCGCCTCAAGCACGTCCGCTTCGTCGCGTGCAACAAGCCGACATCCAACGAGGTCATTGATTTTCTGCTCGACGCCTTCCGCGCGCTCGGCGTCCCGCGCAGGCTCTACACCGACAACGACGCGGTGATCGTGAGCCGCCGCATGAAGCGCGCCGCCGACATACTCGACCGCGCCTTCGCCGACTCCGGCGGGTTCAAGCTCGAACAGCACCTGCCCGGCAACCCGCAAGCGACGGGCAAGGTCGAGGTCGGACACCAGCTCGTCGAGAAGTTCGAGAAGTTGATAGGCGTGCGCGACGCCGACCCGACGCTCGACCAGCTTGAGAAGTTCTGCGAGTGGCTGTGCGACCGCTACAACTGGACGGTCAACCGCGCGACCGGCGAGAAACCGATGCTGCGCTGGCAGTCACAGAACACTCTCGTCCGCGTCCCACCGCCCGCGCTCCTCGACTCGGCTTTTAAGGCCGACGAGTTCACACGGAAGCTCGGCGCAGACCTCTCCATCAGCTTCCGGGGCGAGCGGCTCCAACTCCCGCGCAAGCGCCCCTTCACCGACTGGATCGGCAGGGCGCTCACGTTCGTCATGCCGCCCGACTCCGACTTCTTCGTCGTGCTCGGCCTCGACGGCTTCGAGTACGAGATCACGCGCACCCCTGCAACGGCGGATGCAGCCGACCAGTTCAAGCAGCCCGAAGAGTCCACGGCGCAGCAGACGAAAAAAGCTCTCGTCGCCTCCGCGAAGGAGAGGCGCGCGCGCCAGAAGGAAGCCGGCGAGGGGCTGCTCGTGCCGGGCTTCGACACCGAGATTGACGCGACCGGCAGACCTTCACTCATGCCGAAGAAGCGCGACGAGTTGTCGCCCGAACGTCTCGCCGAGGCCGTGCCCGGCGTCGTGCCGCCCAGCCACGGCGGACGCCGCCTCACTTATTTCGAGGCGGTCAAACACTTCCAGGGCAAAGAGGGCGGCGAGCTGCTCCCGAAGCCGCTCGACCGCATCACGCAGAAGTGGCTCAAGACGCTCTTCGGCCACAACGAATTCCTCCTCGACACGGAGCTGCGCGAGGAGATCGCGCTGCACAACTCCCGCGTCGAGGATGCACAGACCGCAATCGCGGGGATGAGGAGGGCTTGACATGGTTCGCAAGAGCAAGGTCGAGCACACGACTGACGACCTGAAGGCGCGGCGCATGACCGAAGGGCTGGTCGCTTTCGGCAGGCGCTTCGAGTTGTCGCCGCGCGCTCTCTCAGCCGCGTGCGGCAATTACGTCAGCAAGTCGTCGGCAGACCGCTTCTACCGCGGCGACGCGCTGCTCCGGCTCACGGAGCGCACGAAGCCGCACGTCATAAACGCCATCACCGAATTCCTAACCGGCCTCGGTAAGACACGCGCGGCCATCGAGCAGGAGCTTCGCTCAATCTTTTCCGCAGAGGAGATCGCACCAATGATCGCACCCCGCACGGAACTAACTTTAGAGGTGCAGGAGTTCTTCAACCTGCGCCGCGACCCTTTCACCGGCCTTCCCCGCAACGGCGAGGAGACCTTTACCAACAAGTCGCTCGACGCGGTCGCCGCGCGCGTCGTTGACGCCGTCAACTATCAGGGCTTCATGGCCGTCGTCGGCGAGATCGGCAGCGGCAAGACGGCTCTCAAGATTCGCGTGAGCGAGCAGCTCCGGCGCACGGGGCGCGCACACATCGTGTGGCCGCGCTTCTCGGTAATGGGGCGCGTCGAGGCCGGCGCAATCGTCTCGTCCGTTCTCGAATACTTCGACCAGAAGCCGCGCCGCGGCCTGGTCGCGATGGAGCGGCAGTTGGAGAAGCTGCTCGAACACCTGAACGAGCAGGGCGTCCGCGTGGCCCTCGGCTTCGACGAATGCCACCGCCTCAACGACACGACGCTCTCGGCGCTCAAGAATTTCTACGAGTTGGGCGTCGGCTACGACCGCTTCATGGGAGTCGTCCTCTTCGGCCAGGAGCCGTTCCGCGGGCGGATGCAGTCTTACGAGTTCCGCGAGATCGCCGAGCGAATGCAGATCGTCGAGATGCCTTCGTTGGGTAAGTCCGCGTGGGATTACGTCGCGCACCGCGTGCGGCTCGCGGGCGGCGACGCCGAGCGCCTCTTCGAGCGCGCCGCCGTGACGCGCCTGGCCGCGCGCGCCGACACGCCGCTCGCGCTCGGCAATCTCTGCAACGAGGCGCTCATTCAGGCTCACGACATGAACGAGCGCCGCGTGCTTGCAGCCTTCACGAAGACTGACAGCCGCGAGCCGCAGGTGCGCGCCATGCGCCGCGCCGGCTAGGGAGGATGATGCGGTGAAAACACTAATCATCAAAACTTCGCGCGCGCTGAACGGGTTTGCCGCCTGGCCTGACGGTGATCCCTTTAATAGAGCTACGTCATTAGACAGCGAGCAGCGAGCAGCGCAGAAACTCGCCGTTCGCATCTTCGTCGGGCACACCCGCACGGCTCAAATGGACGAAGACGTGCTCAGCCGCATCGCCGTCAAGCGCCTGCCGAGCGGTTCCTTCATCGCCACGTTCGACGAGCCGAAAGGATGCGCGAATTGAACGCTCCCCGACTTCAAAGAAGGGGATTCTTTCGAGCAGACACGATGGTTGAGCGATGGGACTACTTTATGAGTACTACAAACCTTGAACGAAAAATGCGCGAGTCCGGTCTGCGCCCCTGCTCCAACTGTGGCGGTTCAGGCTTTGTGCGCGACGAGAATCTGAAGCCGACTCTTGAGAGGTTAATCGAGACGGTGCAGGAGCAAGGCTGCGTCAAACTCAAATCCGGCGAAGAGGGCATCCCGCGCAGCATCACTATCACACCCGAAGGCGAAGAGATAGACGTGCATACAGACGCGGGGCACGACGTTGTATCGCTTGACGAGATTCAGGAAATCGTCTTCGTCGGGTGAGTGACGCCAGCTTGAAAACGCTGGCGCTGATGCTGCGTTTTCCTCCGCCCCATAAATGAGGCGGTCTCCAACGAGGTTTTGATGAAACTCAAAGAGCGCATCCGCGCAGTCGTCCAGATCAAGCGTCGCAAGGCGAAGAAGGCCGGCGACATCGCACTCATCCCCGCCGCCGTCCGGCGCACACTCGGCGCGCGCGCGGGCGACTCCCTCGTCATCGAGGAGGGCTGCGAGGCGGTCGTGCAGCGCGCGGCCCTGCGCGGCAAATACTTCGTCGTCACGGTCGAGCCTGCGCCGCCCGAAGAGTCGCTGCCGAAAGCGATGGACGAGGCGAGCGCGGCGCTCGACTCTTTCGCCTCTGTCGTCCAGAGGAAGCGCGAGGAGAGGTCGAATGCGTACCACTAAGCCATCACTGTGGTGCCGCATCTTCCACCGCAGCCGCTGGGTCGCCGAGGGCACGGGCGCGGCCTTCTGCACGGCCTGCAAGGCCGTCTTTCACCACGAGCGAAAAAAGGAGCGAGTCACATGGCAGCAACAGCAGAAACTTTCACCGGCGGGGACGACGTTGCAAAACTCCGCGAGCGACTGACCACGGCGCAAACACTATTCGAGCGCCAGTCCGCCAAGATAGAGAGCCTCGAATGGGAGTGCGACGCGGCGGGAGTGGCGCGCGACAAGGCTCTCTACTACCTCTTCCGCCTTTCCGAAGCGGCACAGCGCGAGCAGTGGCCCATGAGTGCCGAAGCTAAGGAAGCTCTCGAACGCGGCCTCGACGTTCTGGCCGAGAACAACATCTACACGGGCCTCGACGAGCCGGACGCGGCGATCCTGTGGCTGATGGAAGTCGTCGAGCGCGACCAGGAGGGACACGATCATGTCAGCGTCTAAGCAAAGCTTGGAAAAGAACCGCGCGCGCATCTTCCTCGCGTCACTCGAAACTTCGAGATACGCGATCACCGCGCTTATCGAATTTTTAAGTCGCGGCGTGCTGGCCGATGCCGACAGCAACACGATTGACCAGCTCGTCGCTCAACTCGGCGGCGGCGACGCCCACTTGATTGAAGTGCTCGATGATGCGCTCGAAACTCTCTCGCTCGAACGTGGCAACTATGTTCGTGAAGTAGAACTCGACCTCGGCGACTCTACTTACAAGGTCAAGTCGCAATAGACCATGCCGATTGACTACTCACGCTATCCCAAACACTGGCACGCATTCAGCGAGCAGATTCGCTTCGAGCGCGCGCAGAACAGGTGCGAATGGTGCGGGGCAGAGAATCACAAGCCGCATCCAGACACCGCCTCGAAGGTAGTTCTGACGGTCGCGCACCTGGACGGCAAAGGTGATGTCTGCAAGTGCGAGGAAGAGGACGGCAGTAAATGCGCGAAGCCTGAACACGTCGCGGCGCTCTGCCAACGATGCCACCTGACCTATGACGTGGAACGCCACAAGTTCAACGCTCGCCGCACGCGCGCGGCGCGGGCAGGTCAAATGTGGCTCGGTGATATTGAGCATCGCTTTGAGCGACAGGGGCAGGGCAAATGATCGAGATTGGGCAGCTCACGGAGGACGACATCGGTCGCCGCGTACTCTACGAGGCCGTCGCCGGCTCTGGCATCGAGACTCCGGCCCAGCTCGTCGCCTACGACAAAGACTCTCTCGTCCTCGGCGTCCCGACTAAAGAACACAAAGGGCTGCATACCATTTTCGACACAAGCTCTCGACCACGACAGGAGCGACAGATGCCTCGTGAAGTCAAATGCACTTCCTGCGACACAAAGGGCGAGCACTGGCATTGGGAAGGCGAGCCGTTCTTGAGCCGCTCATACCGCGGCCCGTGCAATTCGTGCGGCGGCAAACGCTTCTGGATGCACTTCGATATGTTCGACGTGTTGCCGCTCGTGCGACGCCTTCCGCTGTCTCATCTCATCCGGCTCGACGCCGAGCTTCACTTCGACCTGTCGGAAGGGCCTTCGTCGTTGACGCTCCGCTTCCTGCGCTATGCCATGAAGGACGCCGTCCGCTGGGTCTTAATTCAAGATTACAAGCTCTCAGAGAGCGCGCTTTGGGGCTGGCGACACTACCCTGACGAGTCCGGCTGCGACCCCTGCCCGCACAGCAGCCCCAACAATTAACCTTCGCCTTTACAAAGGCAGCATGAAAGGAGAACCGATGCAACAACCTTTAATCGCCTACCACGGCAACCCAGCAATCAAGGAGCAATACCTCGCCCGCGTGCGCGAGCACCGCGAGGCCGACAAGCTCATTCAGGGCTACGGCTATTGGAAGAACGGTAAGGGCTGCGCCGTCGGCTGTACAATTCACAGCGATGACCACTACGCCTACGAGACCGAACTCGGCATTCCGGTCTATCTCGCGCGACTTGAGGACGGGATTTTCGAGGCGCTCCCGAACGAACTGGCGCAAGCGTGGCCGGAGGCATTTCTCGAAGCGATCCCGGTCGGAACCAACCTCTACATTCCTTATTGGCAGTTCATGGTCTGGCTACTCATTGACTCGGAGGAGGGTGTCATCAAATTCGCCCGCAGCAAGCGCACGCGCGCAGTGATCGAGGCAGTCGGCGCTCTGTATAACCGGCTGCTCGCAGGCGAGGAAGTGTCGCGCCAGGAGTGGCGGGACGCTGCCGACGCTGCCTCCGCTGCCTACGCTGCCTACGCTGCCTACGCTGCCTCCGCTGCCTCCGCTGCCTACGCTGCCGCTCGGCAGCGTGCAAGAATTCGACAGAGCGAGAAGCTGCTTGAACTCCTCCGGCTCGCTCCGACAGCTCCGGCAACGTCGTCCGCTCCGGCAGCGGAGGCAGCGTAGGCAGCGGAGGATGTTGTCTATAATATTTTGAGGCCGCGCTGGTCGCGCGGCCTCAAAATAAGCTCACAATAATCACCGGAATTCTATATTGACATAGTCAAAACCCTCATCCCATGACGTACCACCCGCGTACTAAAATTCCTCCCGTTATCGTGTAATCAAGCTTTTCTTTATCGTGTCGCCCCTCAATTATTCGTGGGTCGTACCCCCACGGCTCGCGCCGTGGGCTACATTCTATCGCCCCCGACGGGGCTTCCGCTCTTTTGCCCTTAGCCTTTTTACTTTTGCCTTAACTTTATCCCGTGCTGCCGAAGCCGCCCGCGCCGCGCTCGGTTTCGTCGAGGTCTTCGGCCCAGACGGCTTCGGGCAGGGCGATGCGCTCGACGATGAGTTGGGCGATGCGCGCGCCCGGCTCGATCTCTACGTCCGCGTCGCCGTGGTTGACGAGCGCGCAGAGAATCTCGCCGCGGTAGTCGGAGTCAACGACGCCCGCCAGCGTGTCGAGTCCCTGGCGCACGGCGAGGCCGGAGCGCGGCGCGACGCGACCGTAGAAGCCCGCGGGGATGGCGACGGCGAGGCCGGTTCTGACCGCGTGACGAGCGCGAGGCGCGAGCGTCACGCGCTCGACCGAGTAGAGGTCGAGTCCGGCGGCGTGCGCGCTGCCGCGCGTCGGGAGTCGCGCGTCGGGGTGAAGCTTCTTGAAGCGGAGCTGGTCGGACATTGTTCTGAAGTGTCGGACATCACTTCTGAGATGAAAGGCGGAAGCTGCTCAGGCGTGAAGGAGGGCCGCCTTCATTGAAGCGAAAGAGGGCCGCCTCCGTCACGCTCGACGCACGGAAGCGGCCCTGTCCTCGTTCACAAGCCCGCGCCGGAGTTTCAACGCGAGCGCTTGCGGCGCGCGCCCGTCAGGCTCTCGATGACTTTGACGACACGCGCCGCCGCGCGCCCGGCTGTCTCGGCGAACGAGGTGATCGCGTCACCCTGCGGGCCTAGCCGCCTCCTTTGCGTCCGCCCTTCGAGCCGCCGCGAGAAGCGCCGCCCGCGCCTGAGCCTCCGCCTTTCTTCGCGCCGGACTTGGAACCGCCGCCCGCGCCCTTCGACGCGCCGCCCTTGCCGGCAGAACCTTTCGAGCCGACGCCCTTGCCAGCGCCCTTCGAGCCGCCTTTGGCCGCGCCGACTCTCGCGCTCGCGCTCGCGCCCGCGCCCTTCGAGGCCGAGCCTTTCGCCCCGCCTTTGCCGGCAGCGCCCTTGCCGCCGCCTTTCGCCGCGGCCTTCGAGCCTGCGCTGCCGCCGCCCTTGGCCCCTGCCTTGGCTCCGCCCTTCGCGCCGCCTTTCGCAGCAGTGCCTTTCGAGGCAACGCCTTTCCCAGCCGCTCCCTTCGCGCCGCCTTTGGACGCGGAGCCTGACCTGGCAGCGCCACCTCCGCCGCCGGACTTCGCGGCACCACCCGTCTTAGCAGCGCCGCCGCCGGACTTAGCAGCGCCGCCACCGCCGGACTTGGAAGCGCCGCCGCCTTTCGCGCCGCCCTTGGTACCACTCGACGCACCGCCTCCGCCTTTCGCGCCGCCTCCTGCTCCGCCCTTCGCAGCGCCGCCTCCGGCCTGTGCGCCGGACTTCGATGTGCCGCCCGCGCCCGCGCGTGAAGAGCCGCCGCGGTTCGACGTGCCGCCGCCCGCCGCGCCGCCGCCAGCGCCCTCACTCCCTCCGCCGGTCGCGCCCGCGCCGGCAGAACCGCCTCTCTCGCCGCCGCTCGACGCGCGTCCTCCGGTCGAAGTTCCGCCGCCGCCGCGACTGCCGCCGCCCGCGGAGATTCCTTCGCCCGCGCCGCCGCCCTCGCCCGCGCCGGGCGTGCCGCCTTCGTTGACGCCCGCGCCCATGCCCGTCGTGCGACCGATGGCAGCGCCGCCGTGCGTGCCGCCCGACTCGCCTCCGGCAGCGCCCCCGCCTTCGCCTTCACCGCCGCCCGCGCCGCCCGTCAAATCGTCTCTCTCTTCACTTTCGTCTCTGTCCCTGGACATCTGTTCGTCTCCTTTGTGAGAAGTGTGAACTCCCGCAAAGGCGAGAGTCCGCCTCAAGCCTCCTGTGCGAATGTAACGAAAAAACCTGTGTTGCGTTTGCGGCGGAGCATAGCACAAGTTTCGCCGACGTGAGCCAACTACTTTCGTCCGCCGCGCGAAAAATTTTCGACGCCCGCGTCGCCGCGCGCCCGCCTCCGCCGCCGAGGTTGCCCGCGCGCCGCGCGTGACTTCATAATGAGTGCTCGCACCACGCGACTGAACGACGACAGGAGACGATGGAGCCGCTCAACTCAGCGCTGGCAGTCCTGACGGCGATGATCACGCCCGCCGTCCTCATCTCGGCCTGCGGCGCGCTGATTCTCTCGACCTCGACGCGCCTCGGTCGCGTCGTTGACCGCGTGCGCGCGCTCATCGACCGCTTCGAGGAGATGGTCAAGAGCGGCGAGGACGTTGAGCTTTACGAGGAGCGGCGCGCGGCGACCTTTGAACAGCTCGACCGCCTGACGACGCGCTCGCGCCTGCTGCAAAGGAGCATGACGGTCTTCTACCTCGCGCTCGGCGTCTTCGTCGCCACGAGCGTCTCCATAGGGCTGGTCGCCGCCGCGGGGCGCGAAGGCTACGCGTGGATTTCGGTCGTCCTCGGACTCGTCGGCTCGTGCGGACTCTTCTACGGCAGCATCCTTCTGGTCTTCGAGGCGCGGCTCGCGCAGGTCTCGCTCAACGCCGAGATGGACTTCATCTGGAAGCTCGGTCGCGCGCTCGCCCCGCCCGACCTCCGCGACGCGCGCAGCCCGCACTTCAACCCGCTCACGCTGAAGCGGAAGCCCTGAGCGCGCCCGTCACACGTCGGCCCGCGCGAAGCGCGCCCGCACGCCGTCAGCGCCCTCTCCGCGGTTGATTATCCCGTTCGTTGAAGATACTGTCTCAGCGTACCCGTCCGACAACTTTAATCAAGAAAGACATTCAACCATGCGACATTTTCTCATTCGGTTGATTACCCTCTGCGGCGTCCTTTGCGCGTTCGCCCCGCGGTCAGAGACATCGGCGGTCACGCCGCCGCCGACTCCCCAGAACGCTTCGGCGGAGGCCAACCCGTTCTTCGCCGAGAGCGCGCTGCCCTTCCACGCGCCGCCGTTCGACAGGATAAAGGAGAGCGACTACCAGCCGGCGATTGAGGAAGGCATGAGGCAGCAGTTGGCCGAGGTCGAGGCGATAGCGAACAACACGGAGCCGCCGACCTTCGACAACACCGTCGTCGCGATGGAGCGCGACGGCGCGCTCCTGAACCGCGTGAGCCGCGTCTTCTTCGGGCTGACGCAGGCGAACACGAATCCCGCGCTTCAGAAAATTCAGTCCGAGGAAGCGCCGAAGCTCGCCGCGCATCAGGACAAGATTTACCTCAACCCCAAACTCTTCGCGCGCGTCAAGTCGCTCTACGAACGGCGCGACAAGCTCTCGCTCGACGCCGAGTCGAAGTACCTCGTCGAGCGCTACTACAAGACGTTCGTGCGCGCGGGCGCTCTGCTCTCCGACGCGGACAAGGCGAAGCTGAGCGCACTCAACCAGGAGGAGGCGAAGCTCAGCACGGACTTCAGGCACAAGGTTCTCGCCGACACGAACGCCTCGGCGGTCGTCGTTGACGACAGGGCGCAGCTCGAAGGTTTGAGCGAGGGCGACGTTGCCGCGGCGGCGGCTCTCGCGAAGGAGCGGAACCTTGCGGGCAAGTACGTCATCGCGCTTCAGAACACGACGCGCCAGCCCGTCGTGAAGCTGATGAAGAATCGCGCGCTCCGCGAACAGATACTCAAGGCTTCGTCCGAGCGCGGGAGCCACGGCGGCGACAACGACACGCGCGCCGTCGTCGCGCGCATGGCGCAACTCCGCGCGGAGAAGGCGAAGCTGCTCGGCTACTCGA